>JAQVSP010000011.1 GCA_028700425.1 Sphaerochaetaceae bacterium
TTGTAAGCTTTGTAAACGAAGGCAAGCATGTGCTCAATCCTACTCCGATATTGATTGAGGACGAGAAGGACAAGGTCATAGTCGAAGTGGCCATACAATATAACGATGGCTACGACGAGGCTGTATCATGCTTTGCCAATGGCATCAACACACACGAGGGAGGAACGCATCTTTCAGGGTTCAAGGGAGCTCTTACATCGGTGATGAACAAGAGGCTTGCTGCGAAGCGAGACGATCCTAAGAACAAGAAGAAGAACATTCTCGAAGGCGATTTCGAAGGCTCTGACCTCAAGGAAGGCTTGGTTGCAGTCATATCCGTCAAGATAAGCGACCCACAGTTCGAGGGCCAGACCAAGATGAAGCTTGGAAACAGCAATGTCCAGGGAATCGTGAACTCGATTGTTCAGAAGGGCCTGAATGACTACTTTGATGAGAATCCGGCGATAGTCGATCTTTTCCTTGAGAAGATCATCAACGCAGCCCAAGGAAGAATCGCCGCCAGGAAGGCTCGCGAGAACATCCGCAAGAAGAGCGATATTGGAGGCCTGCCTGGAAAGCTTGCTGACTGCAGTGAAAAGGACCCAGCCAATGCTGAGATCTTCATCGTCGAGGGAGACAGCGCAGGTGGAAGCGCAAAGCAGGGCCGAGACAGAAAGACCCAGGCAATCCTGTCGCTTTGGGGAAAGATGCTCAATGTCGAGAAGGCTCGTCCTGACAAGGTCATAGATAATGAGAAGCTGCTGCCTGTCATTCAGTCGATTGGCGGTGGATTCGGAAATGCAAGCCCAGAGGAAGGAGGCTTTGATGTCAAGAAGGCCAGATATCATAAGGTCATCATCATGGCTGATGCTGATGTTGATGGATCTCATATCAGGACCCTGCTGCTCACTTTCTTCTTCAGGTACATGAGAGCTCTCATTGAAGCAGGCTATGTATATTTCGCAATGCCTCCGCTTTACAAGATCACAATCACAACAAAGGGCGGCAAGAAGACCGATTATTATGCCTACGATGAGAAGGAAAGGGTCAAGATCCTTACCGAGAACAATGTGGGAGAGGACTCCAATAATGTCCATATTCAGCGATATAAGGGACTTGGAGAGATGAACCCGGAGCAGCTCTGGAGCACTACAATGGATCCAGAGAATCGCTTCATGACCCAGGTATGCCTCCATGATGCAGTGGTAGCCGATCAGGACTTCTCAATGCTCATGGGTGAAGATGTTGAGCCAAGGCGCAAGTTCATTGAAGAGAACGCCGTCTATGCCAACCTTGATGTTTAAGGAATTCAAAAGTGGAAGAGAATAGCAAATTGATTCAGGCCGACATCTCAAAGGAGATGCGCAACTCATATCTGGATTACGCAATGAGCGTAATCGTAAGCAGGGCCCTTCCCGATGTGAGGGACGGACTCAAGCCGGTTCATAGAAGGATCCTGTACGGAATGTACGATATGGGAATCCGTGCAGGCGGAGCTACAAAGAAGTCTGCGAGGATTGTCGGAGAGGTCCTGGGAAAGTATCATCCACATGGAGATGCTTCAGTCTACGACGCCCTAGTGCGCCTTGCACAGGATTTCTCCCTCAGGTATCCAGTCATAAAGCCTCAGGGAAACTTCGGTTCCATAGATGGCGATTCCCCAGCAGCAATGAGGTACACAGAAGCCAAGCTGAGCCTTGTAGGCGAGGCCATGCTCAACGACCTGCAGAAGGAGACAGTTGCATTCGGGCCGAACTATGATGACTCCCTGGAGGAGCCTCTTGTTCTTCCTGCAGCTTTCCCCTTCCTCCTGGCAAATGGATCGGATGGAATTGCAGTCGGAATGGCCACGAAGATGGTTCCCCATAACATCAAGGAGATCATCGATGCTGTCTGTGCAGAGGTGGACAACCCTGACATAACCACTATTGAGCTGATGCAGTTCATGAAAGGCCCTGATTTCCCAACTGGAGGAGTCATTTGCGGCTCCAGGGGAATCAAGGACGCCTTTGAGACCGGGCGAGGCAAGATAGTACTCAGAGGATGCTACAACATCGAGGAAGCAAAGGGCCACGAGACTCACGACAAGATCATCTTCTATGAGCTTCCCTATCAGGTCAACAAGGCAGAATTGGTGGTGAGAATCAACGATCTGCGCCGCGATACCTCAGTTGAAAGAGGAATCGCCGCAGTCCAGGATGAATCAGACAGAGAGGGAATCCGCCTTGTGATAGAGATTAAGAAGGGCTTCAGCCCAGACATGGTCCTGAATCACCTTTTCAGCGATACCCAGCTTCAGATCAATGTCAACGTAAACAACCTGGCCTTGGTCAACGGGCGGCCTGAGGTCCTCAATCTCAAGGACATGATAAAGTACTATGTCCTTCATAGAGAGGATGTCATTACTAAGAGGACGAACTTTGATCTAGGCAAGGCCCTGGAAAGAGCCCATGTGCTGGAAGGTCTCAAGATCGGACTGGACAACATCGATGCAGTCATAGAGATCATCAAGCATTCGGAGTCTAATGACACTGCTTCCATAAAGCTTTGTGAAGCCTTTGGACTTGATGACATCCAGGCAAAGGCCATCATCAACATGAGGCTAGGCAGGCTTAGCCATATGGAGACACAGGAGATCGTCGATGAGCTAACTGAGGTTCATAGCAGCATCGCCTACTTCAGGCAGCTTCTCAGTGACCACAATATGCTTCTGAGCGTCGTCAAGGACGAGGCTAGAGCCATCGCTGCGCAGTTTGGAGACAGAAGACGCACAGACATAGATCCTCGAGAGCTTGAAGGCGCTGTGGACAAGGATTTCGTCAAGAAAGAGGACGTTGTCGTAACAGCAAGCGCAAGAGGCTTCGTCAAGAGGGTGTCTGCTGAAGAGTACAAGGCTCAGGCAAGAGGCGGAAAGGGCGTCAAGGGTGCAGCTCTCAGGGATGAGGATTTCATTGTCGCCATATTCGTGGCCAACAGCCATGACAATGTAATGTTCATAACCAATCATGGACGAGCCTTCTATTTGGGCGTGTATGAGATTCCTGAAGGGGTGAAGACCAGCAAGGGTGTGAGCATCAGGACGCTTCTTCCGAAGCTTGAGGATGATGAGACTGTGACTACAGTCCTGACATTCTCTGAGTTTGATGAGACAACATCGGTCCTCATGGCCACCAAGTATGGTGTAACCAAGAGAGTCATGCTCAATGCATTCATCAACGCCAAACGCAATGGAATCAAGGCCATCATTCTTGATGAAGGCGATGCCTTGGTGCAGTGCGAGTTCGTTGAGCCAGGTGGCGAAGCAATGATTATCTCTAGGCAGGGTAAGGGATTACGCTTTAATGTAGATGATGTCAGGACAATGGGCAGATCTACAAGAGGCGTCAAGGGCCTTAGGCTTGCAGATGGAGATGAGATCATAGGCTTGCTGAATGTAGACGCTAAGAAGAAGATGCTGCTTATCACCTCCCAGGGAAAGGGAAAGTGTGTTGAATACAATCAGTTCAATGTTCATGGAAGAGCGACTGCTGGCCAGAGAATCTATGATCCAGGCAAGGGAACTCTTGTTGGAGCTCTTTCAGTTGATGACAACAACGATATTGTAGCCATGACCAAGAAAGGACAGACTGTAAGATTCCATGTCAAGGATATCAGCGTCATGGGCAGGGCCGCAGCAGGTGTGATTCTTGTAAGGATGAAGCTTGAGGATGATGAAATAGTATCCGTAGCGGCTGCAGACTATCAGGAAGAAGAGCTTGAAGAGGTGAATCAGGCAGTAACTGACGAAGCTGAGACCTCTCAAGATATTGTTGCAGATTCAAGTAAGACACCTGAAAAGGAAGATTAACAAGTACATTAATCTGTTACTATAAATAGAAACAGGTCTGAAAAACCGCGAAATTCGTTCAGAATCGCGGTTTTTCTGTATTTAGAACCAATCTAGAAAGATACTTGAAAAATAACCAAGCTGGAACAACAGCAGAAGCTGCAAGATTTCGCTTATCTTTCAAGTTAATAAGAAAAAATAAATATTAGGAGCATTGTGGCTTCTATTTAGTCCTAATTGTTTCACGTGAAACAACTGCTATAAGAACAAGCATTGGAATATGTGTTTTGAACAGGAAAGACAGAATCCCTATCAACTCAAGGTTTCGCTTAGATGGAACTTCTTTTGATGAAAGGCAAGCTTAGAATATTCTTCTCATTCTTTATTCCAGGTAAATCAGCAAATGGAATTAATGACCGTGGATAAATAGAGCCTTTGAGGATTCTAAGCCAGGATTGTTTCACGTGAAACAATCCAGTGCTGTTATTCAACAAAAAAGGGGCAGGCTTGTTTGCCTGCTCCTGATAACGAATAATCGAAAAGATCTAGTTTGTACTGTAGACTGTGATGTCTTCATCTACATAGTTCTTAAGATAAGCTTCAACGCCTTTCTTGAGGGTTATCTGGCTCATCATGCAGCCTGCACAGTGACCAGTCAACCTAACGTATACATCCTTGCCTTCAACCTTGACTAGCTCGATGTCTCCGCCATCATTCTGAAGACTTGGTCTTATTTGATCCAATGCTTCCTTGACTTTATCTTCCATAGGGGACTCCTTGTGGATAAGTTACTTCAAATAATGATTCTATTCAAGTTACAGGTGACAATTTAACCTTATTACAGTACTATGAAACCATGTCCGCACATAAAATTATATTCCTTAATCAAAAAGGCGGTGTTGGCAAAACTACAACCGCTGTAAACATAGGTTCAATATTAGCTGAATATGGGAATAAGGTTCTTCTTGTGGATCTGGATTCGCAATGCAACATGACAAGCTCAGTGTCAGCAGATTCCTCATTGCCGGGCAGCTACCAATTGCTAGAAGGATTGACCCCTGCAAGGAAACTGGTTCAAAACACAAGTGTGGAGAACCTATATTGCATTGCAGGTGACCTGGATCTAGCAGGTGTAAGCATAGAGCTAGCCCAAGATGAGTCGCGAAACCTTTATCTTAAGAAAAACCTAAGTGTTCTTGAGAACGATTATGACTATATTCTTGTAGACTGCCCTCCAGAGCTTGGGGTATTATCCATGAATGCATTGGCTTGGACCAAGTATGTCTTCATACCAATGCAATGTGAATACTTCTCGCTGGAGGGAGTGAATCTTCTGGTAAGGACAATATCCAACGTAAAAAGGGTATTGAACCCAGAGATACAGATTCTTGGAATAGGATTCACCATGTACAGCAAGAGAGCAAAGCTGCACAACGAAGTCGTTGAGGATGTTTCATCCTTCTTCAACTCACTGGTTTTCGATACTAAGATTCCAAGAAACATCAGATTGAGCGAAGCGCCATCTCATGGACTGCCTATAAACGTTTATGACAATAGCAGTGTAGGGGGAAAGGCTTACAGGGAATTAACCAAGGAGGTTATGAGCCGTGTCAGATAAGAAACTTGGAAAAGGTATGGGCTCCTTGCTTGGAGGCTTTGACTATAATGATTCAATTCTAGCTGAAAATCTTGTTGCTCAAGGAGTGACAGTGAATGAGCTAAGGCTGGATTCAATAAAGCCAAACCCAAATCAGCCCAGAAAGGAATTTGCCATTGAAAGCCTTCAGGAACTGGCTGGATCTATACGTGAGCATGGTGTGCTGCAGCCAATCCTAGTGGAGGACATTGGAAGTAGAAACTATATAATTGTCGCAGGAGAAAGAAGATATAGAGCTGCCAAAATGGCAGGGCTAAAGACTGTTCCAGCGATAATCAGAAATTTCTCTGAAGATGAAAAGCTGCAGGTATCCTTGATTGAGAATATTCAAAGAGAGGACCTGAACCCAATAGATGAAGCAAAGGCTTATGCATCCTTGCTTGAGATAACTTCAATGACACAGGAGCAGCTTGCACAGAAGGTTGGAAAAAGCAGAGCAGCAATTGCAAACAGCGTTCGCTTGCTTCAGCTTCCTGAAAAGATGTTTGATGCTCTTTTAAGGAAGCAGATAACAGCAGGGCATGCAAGGGCTCTTCTTTCTGTGATGAATCCCGCTGACCAGGAAGTCCTTTTCAAGCGAATTCTCGAGAATGACATGAGCGTCCGAGCTACAGAGCAGATGGCAGGAGAATTGAACAAGGGCAAGAGGATTGTGACTAAGCCTGCAGAGCCTGCAGGAGACAAGAAGCAGCCTGTAAAGAGCCTAGAGGTTCTTGAAGTAGAGGATCGTTTCTTGAAGGTTGCAGGAACTAGAATTGAAATAAAGGGAGACCTTCTTCATGGAAGAGTTGAGATCCCTTATCAGACTCAGGATGAGCTGGAACGAATATACCAGTTGATGGCTCCAGGGAAGGAGCTTTTCGACGGAGGAGATTTTTAATGGATTATCAGAATGTTGATGGGCTTTATGCCATCATGAAGACTACAAGAGGCGAGATAGTGCTCAGCCTCGAGTTCGAGAAAACCCCTATGACAGTCATGAACTTCATGGGGCTCGCAACAGGTCTTTTCAACTTCAAGAGCCAGGGAAAGCCTTTCTATGATGGATTGACCTTTCATAGGGTCATCCCAGATTTCATGATACAAGGCGGAGATCCAAGCGGCAACGGAAGTGGCGGGCCCGGCTACAAGTTCCCAGATGAATTTGACAGCAGCCTTGTTCATAACAAGCCAGGCGTGCTTTCAATGGCTAATGCAGGTCCAAATACAAACGGAAGCCAGTTCTTCATCACCCATGTAGCCACTCCTTGGCTTGATAACAAGCATTCCATATTCGGCCATGTAGTCAAGGGTCAGGGCGTTGTCAACGACATAAAGCAGGGAGATAAGATCGAAAGCGTCACTTTCCTGGCTGTTGGAGACAAGGCAAAGGCCTTTGAGCCCTCTCTTGACGGCTTCAAGGAGCTTATTGAAGAAAAGATGGAAGCAGCAAGCAAGAAGATCCAGGAAGAGAGAAGAAAGGTCCTGGAGCAGATAAATGCCGATTATCCTGAGGCTATTGAGACTCCCTCTGGACTGCGCTATGTGGTGATCAGGAAAGGAACAGGATCCACCTCTCCCAAGATGGGGCAGACTGTAACAGTTCATTATGAAGGCAAGTTCCTCAATGGAAAGATCTTTGACTCCTCGATCCTTCGCGGTGAGCCTGCGCAGTTTGCAGTAGGTCAGGTGATTGAGGGCTGGAATGAAGCTCTCATGGATATGCATAAGGGCGAGAAGAGAACCCTTATCATTCCACCGGATCTTGCCTATGGCGAGCAGGGCCATCCAGCAGGAATTCCAGGGAATTCCTATCTTATATTTCAGGTAGAACTTGTCGATTTCTAATAAATGCTTTGTATAAAAGGAAATAGATGAAAGAGAACAAGGTTGTTTTTGAATGCAGCAAGTGCGGCTTCCAAAGCCCTAAGTGGCTTGGCAGGTGTCCGGATTGCGGTAACTGGAATACGTTCACCCAGCAGTCTGTGTCGCCGGTCAAGCCAACTGCCTCTGTTGTGGCTTCGACAGGCAAGGTAGCCAGTCTCGACAGCATCGAGGTTGATGCCGAGTACCGCTTTTCAAGCGGATTGTCCGAGTTTGACAGGGTTCTAGGCGGGGGCATTGTGAAGGCATCCAGCGTTCTTTTGGGAGGAGAGCCTGGCATCGGCAAGTCTACGCTGATGCTTCAGGTTCTCTCTTCATTGAAGGACAAGAAAGCTCTTTATGTATCCGGCGAGGAAAGCGCCCAGCAGATCAAGCAGCGCTCAATGCGACTTGGCCTTGAGGTCAAGGACATTGATGTCTTTTGCGAGACAAGCCTGGAGAACATTCTTCATGCAATCCAGACAACAAAGCCCCAGATACTTGTCATCGATTCCCTGCAGACAGTCACAAGCCCAAGCGTCGGTGCCGTGATAGGTTCGGCGAGCCATATCAAGGCTTGCGCCTTTGAGCTTATAAACGAGTGCAAGAGCCAGGGCTGCACTGTATTCTTCATAGGCCATGTAACCAAGGAAGGCCTTCTGGCAGGGCCAAAGGTCATTGAGCACCTTGTGGACACGGTGCTTTACTTTGAGGAGGGCGCATCATCGCTAAGGCTGATAAGGGCAGCCAAGAACAGGTTTGGATCGGTTGATGAGATAGGCTTCTTCCTTATGGAGGACAAGGGCCTCACGCCAGTGAAGGATCCTTCTGGCTTCTTTCTTTGCCAAAGAGAGGAAGGCCCGATTCCAGCGGGCATTGCATTCAGTGCAGTCAGCGAGGGCACTCGTGTGTTTCTGGTAGAGATCCAGGCCCTCGTGGTTGCTTCAAAAAGCGCCTATGGCCGCATTTTTGCAGAAAGAATGGATAACGCAAGGGTAAGCCGCATCGCAGCCGTCCTGGAGCGTCATGGAGGCATACAGCTGGCGGACAAGGACATCTATATCAATCTGGCCGGAGGCATAAGGGTCTCAGATGTTGCCATGGATCTTGCCCTTGCCTTGGCTATATGGTCGGCTGTGGCTCAGAGAAGCCTTCCCCAGAAGACAGCCAGCTTCGGTGAGCTGAGCCTAGCTGGCGAGGTTAGGCCAGTTGGGCTTGCGCAGAGAAGGATGAAGGCTGTCAAGGAGATGGGCTTTGTCGCTTGCGCTGCTTCTCCCCAGACTCCAAAGGAGACTGGAGTGAAGCTGATAAGCTGCAGCTCTATCCAGGATGCATTGAAGATCCTGAAGTTTAGTTAGCAGTCCTTAACAACTTAATTCAATCACAGGCAAGCAAATATTTTTCAATAAAAAGAATAGGCATCTCAGATGCCTATTTCGTTAGGATTGCTTATAAAGCGTTTCTAGAGAAGCTTGGCCAATATTGGATAGCCTACAAAGGTTCCGATGATAGAGCCAAGGCTGGTTCCGAAGAATACTACCAGGGCATGAAGGAACCTGTTCTTGAACCAGCCCTTGAAGGACCCTGCATCATCGGAGAGATTTTCGAAGTCCTTGACTGTAGGGACTCTGAGCTTGGCTTCAGCTATGCCCGTGAAAAGGCCGACACCAACTGCAGGGTTGAGCACTGCAATAGGAGAGCAGACAGCGGCAACAAGCCAGTTAAGTGGATGAGCCTGTACAAGGATGGCTGACAGGAAGCAGCATCCGCTGTTCACAGCAGCCCAGTAGAGGAACATCTTGAGGCCTTCTGCAAAGCCGTTCTTCACGCTGCCCCAGATTATCAAGGCCACTATGGTTATAGGCACAAGCCATCCAAGGATCTTGCCCCAGGGACCTGGCTTTGGAGCTTCGGAGATGTCGGAAAGATCTGTCGAGATCCTGCCTTCATCAAGGCTCTCTATGGTCTTGATGATTCCAGGTGCGTGGCCGGCTCCAATTACAGCTACCTTTCTGCTGCCTTCAGCTGTATAGATAGAGGTCGCCAGATACCTGTCCCTTTCATCAATGAGAGCCTTCTTGGCTCCTGGAAGCTCCTTGGCAAGCTCTCCCATGAGCTTCTCTAGAGTATCTGACTTCTTGAGCTCCTCAAGCTCCTCTTCCTTGATCTCCTCCTTTGAGAACACAGAGGAAAGAAGGGTGCTTAGAAGCTTGGCCTTGGCCCATAGGCCTGAAAGGCCCCATGCCCGCTTCAGGGTCACCTGGATCTGCCTGTCGCAAAGGGACATTGGGATGCCTTTCTCCTTTGCAATGGCTGCAGCTCCTAGGATCTCGTCTCCAGGCGCGGCTCCAGTCTGCTTGCCAAGCCTTTTCTGATAGCCTGCAAGGGCGCTGTTGGCCAGAAGGAGGAAGGCCTTGCCCTGCTTGAAGATTGCCTTGATGTCCATGTTGGACCAGGAGTCCTCCTTGGTCTTTGACTCATAGCGGCCATTGTCAAGCTCGATGCATATCCGGTCTGGATTCTCCCTCTCTATGACTGCCTTGACTTCCTCAACGCTGTTCTGCGATACATGGGCAGTGCCGATGAGCACAATCTGCCTGCCATCCTTGAGTGTCAGCCTATGTTCTGTATCGGAAATCTTCTCTTCAATCATTATTTTTCTCCTTTGAGACTATAGCACTTGAACAAGACAACTGTGAAGTCACCCTTCCAGCGTCTGCACAACGACCTCGAGCATGCTTTCCTTGATCAGGCGAATATAGATGGTCCCTTCGGTCTTCTGAATGACCCTGATCAATGCGCTGAAAAGGTCCTCAGGCTCTGGAGCATAGGGAAGCTGACAGAGAGAATACTCTCCCTTCTGGATCGCGAAGAGCGGATTCTCAGGCCTCTTGAGCTCCTCTAGGTTCTCTACAGCCCTACGAACCTGTTCGTCAGGCTCCTTGGAAAAGCCGACACTCTCTACGAGAAAGGCTGTTAGGTTCTCTGCCTTATAGCGGCACTTCAAGCACACTTCGAACCCAGGTCCGCGCTTTGCCATCACCTGCAGAGCACAAAGATAAGCCTTCTCAAGGCTCATCTGGGACTGTTCAAGGTCAAGGTAGCAAAGATCCTGTATCAGATTGAGTTTGATGGTCATGTAGAATAAGTTAAAAGAAAAGATGTTAAATGTACAGGCATAATTGATATAATAAGGAAAAATGCGAATCGAATATACAGTGACATACAAGCCGCATCTGAGGCACATCATCCTGCATTTCAAGAAAGAGGACGGAACTTTCTTTGTCACTGCTCCCAAGGGAGCAAGGGCAAGCGATATAGAGGCGTTTGTCCAGTCCAGGGAAGAATGGTGCCGCAAGGTCTATGTCCAGCCTCCTGACACCTCCAGCATCCTGCTTTTTGGACAGCCTTATGAGATTGAGGTCTCCAATGGCAAGAGGGACATGGCTGTTCTGGAAAATGGAAAGGCCTCTGTGACTGTGAAGGGAGATGGACAGGATCAGTCCAAGGTCAAGAGAATCCTTTGCAGGGAGCTGTCGACTCAGCTTGTACCTGTCCTGATCAGGAGGGTTCAGCATTTCAGCAGCCTTCTGGGAGTGAGCTTCAAGTCGATAAGGGTCACGCGAACCAAGAGAGCCTGGGCAGCATGCTCCTCTGCAGGAGTGCTCAGCTTTTCAGTGCGCTGCAGTGCATTGGAGCCCAGGCTGATAGACTACATAGTGCTGCATGAATGCTGCCATAGGCTACAGTTCAATCATTCAGATAAATTCAAGGCCCTCCTAGACAGCCACATGGCTGACTGGAGGGACCGTAAGAATGAGATCGAGGAGTTCTATGCAAGGACCCTTTGGCTTATCAGCGGATAGTTGAAATCAAGGACTTGAGGAACTCGTAGATCCTGTTGACCGATGAGATGGAGACGTGCTCGTTCACTGAATGAACGTCTGCCATGTCTGGACCGATGGATATCGATTCAAGCCCTTCAATCCTGCTGTTGAGTATTCCGCACTCCAGGCCTGCATGAATGGCTGTTATCGTTGCATCCTTGCCGGTAGATTCCTTCCATACCTTTGCGCAGAGCTTGGCCAGCTCGTTGTCTGGATCGGGAGCCCATGCTGGATAATGATTGAAGAAAACCACATCGGCTGTCAGTCCGAGAATCAGGCTCACGCGGTTTGAGATCTCCTCATTGGCGCTGTCGATATTGGACCTCTGGCTTGTCTGTATGAAAAGCTTTCCGCCCTTCAGGCTTATGGTTGCAAGGTTGCAGGAGGTCTCGACTATGCCAGGGATGGCAAAGCTGTAGGCCTGCACTCCGTGGGGGACCATGAACAGAGTCTTGATAAGATTCAGGCTGTCCTCGTCGCTCCAGGCCTCATTGACCACTGCGCTGTCAAGCTCAATGGCCATTGCTGGATCTGTGAACCTGTACTCATTGCGTATCTTGGCGGCTTCCTTCTCGAAAGCTTCCTTGACGCAGAACAGGAACTCAGTTGGAACCAGGAACTCTGCTGTGCAGCTTGATGGTATTACATTGCGTCTTGTTCCACCCTCCATCGAGCCGATGAAGACTGGGCTGACCTCGCTTATTGCAAACAGCAGCCTTGCCATTGTCTTTATGGCATTGGCTCTTTGCTTGTGGATCTCTCCGCCGCTATGGCCGCCGAGCAATCCATGGACAGCGATTGATAGCCCGCTCATCTTCTCGGTTGCCTTGTACATTGGCTTTTCTGCATTGGCCCTGATGTCATTGCCGCCTGCACATCCTATGTAGATCAGGCCCTCTTCCTCGCTGTCGAGGTTGATGAGCTTGCGGGCGTGCACCATTGAGGTGTCAAGTCCATAGACTCCATTGAGTCCAGTCTCCTCGCTTATGGTCAGAATGCCTTCAAGAGGCCCATGCTCAAGGCTCTTGTCTGAAAAGAGCTCCATTATGGTGGCTATTCCAATTCCATTGTCAGCTCCAAGGCTTGTATCCTTTGCGCTGAGCATGTCGCCCTTTATGACAAGCTCTATCGGGTCCTTTGTGAAGTCATGCTTGCTTTCATCTGTCTTGACGCAAACCATATCCATATGGCCTTGCAAGGCCAATGTCGGCACATTCTCGAAGCCCTTTGTTGCTGGACAATAGATGAAGACGTTTCCAGTCTCATCCTTCTGGGCCTTCAGTCCTTGCTCCTTTGCCCAGCCAAGGAGGAATCTTCTGACTCCCTCTTCATTCCCAGATTCCCTAGGTATTGCGGAAATCCTTGAAAAGTTATCGATGATTGGCATATTAGTTCTCCTTAGTCTTCCTTGATTATCTTTCCGTTGATGAGAACCGTGTTAACTATGAAGTTCTCATCGAAGACGATGATATCTGCATTCTTGCCAGGAGTTAGGGTGCCGATATCGTTGAAATGGTATATTCTTGCAGGGTTTTTCGTGGACATGTCTATGACCTGTTCAATGGGAACGCCCCACCTGACCATGTTCTTCACTGCATCTATGAGCACCAAGGCAGATCCCAGAAGCACGCTTTCATCTTCAATGTCGACAAAGGCTCCTGCGCTTGAAAGCTTGGCGGGCCTTCCATTGGCGAAAAGCGGACCCTTGCGCTGCTTGTTGGGCTTAAGGGAGTCTGTGATCAGGACGATGTTGCTTGATGGCTTCTCCCGCAGAAGAAGCTTTATCAGCTCAGGGTGCACATGCACTCCATCTGCAATGATCTCGCATTGCATGTCGCTTTGTATCATGATTGCGCCAACGGTTCCAGGGTTGCGATGGTGAAGCCGGCTCATGGCATTGAAGAAGTGGGTGGAATGAAGGATGCCGCATTGCATGCCCTCGACTATGTTCTCATATCGGGCGTCAGTGTGGCCGGCAAGCAAAACAATGCCTTTTTTCGTGGCATCGAGGGCAAGTTCTCTCATGTTCTTGAGCTCTGGGGCTACTGTCATGCATACGACCTTGCCTTCTCCTGCCTCTATGAAGCGATGGAAAAGGTCCATGTCCACGGGTTGCACACCAAGGGGGTTCTGGCCTCCGATCTTGTCAGGGCTGATGAAGGGGCCTTCCAGATTGATGCCCCTGATGGTAGCTCCCTTCTCGTGACCCATAGCCTGGATAATCGCCTTCTCGGCGCCAAGCATATTGTCTACAGTGTCTGTGTAGACTGTAGGAAGGAAGCTTGTTATGCCGTAGTCGGCGAGCTTTTCGCTCATCTTCAGGATGGAGTTGGGATCCATGTCCTCGGTTCCATAGCCGCCGAAGCCATGGATGTGGCTGTCAATGAGGCCAGGGCATAGGAAACAGCCTTTGGCATCTATGTTCCTTGTGGTTGCAGGCAGCTTCTTCGAAGGCAGTCTTTTCATGTTGAAGACGTCGGCAATCTTGCCGTCCTCTATCAAGACAGCGCAGTCGGGAAGGCTGGCAAATCCCGAAATCACGTTTGCATTGGTTATTAAGGTAGATTCCATAGGCTCAGAAAAAGGATAGCTGTGGAGACTATAAAAATCAAGCCCTGGAAGCTGTGGAGGTAAGGTCGTTGATCCACTTGCGCTTCACTATCCTTGGCAAGGAGAGGCAGGCTTTCCACAGCTCTTCGCTGAAGATGCATGCATAGACCCACCATATAGGAAGCTTCCATACAAGGCCGCTTATCCAGGCTATGGGAACGCCCACGAACCAGATGCCTATCTCCTCTGCTATCAAGGCAAAGCGAGTGTCTCCTCCGCTTCTGAGAATTCCGGTTATAGAGACCATGTTGTAGCACTTCACCGGCATCTGCCAGCTGAGATTAAGAAGCGATTTTGCTGTTGTGCTCCTGATTGATGAGCTGACATTGAAGCAGAGAGGGACAATGGAGCTGGTGGCTGCAAGAAGGCCCCCCATCAGGATGCCGGTCAGGACGGACAGCTTGATGCAGATCATTGCATAGGCCTGGGCCAGTTCCTTCTTGTGCTGGCCGATTGTGATGCCTACTACGATGTTGGTGGCATTGCTTATGCCTATGAGCATTACAAAGAACAGGTTGTTGATCGCTTCCGAAATATTGACGGAAGCCAGGACATCGACGCCCATCCTGGCATAGGCCATCTTGTATACTGTCATGCCAAGAGCCCACAGTGTCTCATTCAGCACTACCGGCAGGGCAGTTTTCAGGACAGTCTTTACAAATGCCCAGTTGAGCTTGAAGGCGATCTTGAGATCCAGCCTTGCAGGGCTTCTTGACTTCTTCACATACAGGACCGTCAGCACCATCTCCATCAAGCGGGAGAAAAGGGTTGCCCATGCCGCTCCCTTTGTTCCCATGACCGGGAAGAAGGCTATGCCGAAGATCATCATCCAGTCCAGCAGTGCATTGGCTATCATGGCGATGAAGCCTATCTTCATCGGCGTTTCTGCATCTCCTGTGCATCTGAGAGTGGAGCCGAAGGTATTGGTTATGCAAACAAAGAAATAGCTGGCTCCAACTATGCGAAGATAGTCGCATCCGACCTCTATGACCTGGATGTCGTCAGTGAACATCCTAAGGAGGACCTGAGGGCAGAAGATGGAGGGAATGGCCATGACTGCAGCGCCAGCAGAGCCAACAATGAGGCTAAGGCCCATGATCTTCTGCATCCCAACAAGGCTCTTGGATCCCCAGTACTGGCTGATGAATATGACAGAGCTGCTTGTTATGCCGAAGTAGAAGATGTTGAAGAGGAAGAAAAGCTGATTCCCAAGTCCCACGCCTGCAATCTCGACGCTTCCAAGCTGGCCTATCATAAGAGTGTCTACAAAGGAGATAGAGCTTGTCAGAAGATTCTGAAGGGCTATTGGAAGTGCCAAGGACCAAAGCCACTTGTAGAATGCGGCCTTGCCAGCCTTGCCTAGAATGCTGTTCATAGCCTTAGTAAAGCCAGCATGAAAGCTTTGGTCAAGTGCTTGGAAGGCATGCTTGGGAATGAAAATAAATTCAGTTCTAAATAGGCATTCCTTGCCTGAAGGCTGCTTCAGAGGCATAAATTGCCATGGTGCAAAAATTCTTTTTTTGAGACCAGCAATGGAAATACTGTGACCAAGTCAGGTTTGTTCAGTTTTTCCCTTGATTTTTGAACTTATTAGGTATAGTCTGTAGGTTGACCCAATTGGCAATTATCATTGTTAATTGGGTTTCTTTTAGACGGAGGACAATTTGAGCAAGGACACTATTCCTTCAATAAGCTTTTACGACCAGGATTTCGTAGATCTTTACGATAGAACCTGGATTCGGATAGAGGAGTACTGGAAGCAGAAGCCTGATGATGGCTTCTCTGGTCCAGAAGGCTGTCTCCTGCTTTCAGGTCAAGAGACATACTCCTTGTTTGATGCATGCTTATCTTCCTTATTCTTATGCTACAGCAACCAGATATACTCCCCATTCCCGATGCTTGATTACTTTTATCATCTTCAGGAAGAGGATGGCGCCATACGAAATCTCTACAGCACAAAGGATGGCTCCTTTGTGCCGCAGCCAGACAACCCTGACGGCCTTTGCATTCCCCTGCTTGCCTATATTGAATTCAATTTCTACCATAAGATAGGGAACAAGAAGAGGCTTAAGGACTCCATTCCTTACCTGCAGAAGTACTTTGCATGGATTGCAAAGCTCTGCAAGCAGGAGAATGGCCTCTATGCCCCGCCTCTTGCGGCCTGCCAGCTTGGCGACATCCCAAGAAAGAACGTCATCTATCCAATTGACTTCAACGCACAGATGGCCTTGAACGCTCTCTACATGTCCTACATCGGGGATATCCTCAATGACAAGGAGCTGAGCTTCACATACAAGCAGATGTTCTTTGCGCTGAAGACTAGGATCAACAACCTGATGTGGGATCCGATAGACAACTTCTACTATGACCTGGACAAGAATGAGAAGCCTGTCAAGGACAAGCACATCGGGGCCTTCTGGACCCTGCTGGCTGAGATCCCCAACGGCGAGAAGGCTGCCTACCTTGTGGAAAGCCTCAAGGATCCAGAGGTCTTTGGGACTGACAATCCATTCCCTTGCGTTCCTGTCAGCAGCCCTGCCTTCAACGAGAGGGGAGAAGGATACTGCGGATCGGTTCTGCCATTCTTCACCTTCATGGTCTGCAAGGGCCTTGAGAAGTACGGCGAGTTCATCTTCGCCCGGGATTGTGCAATCAGGCATCTGTACTTCATCCTTGATACTCTTCATCCTGAAGAGGACAAGGTTGGAGATCTCTGGGAAGCATACCTGCCCACCAAGGAGGGAGCTCCCCGGCTGGATGAGGCCACTGGATTTCCAAGAAAGAGATTCCTTCCACAGATCGGCTTGATAACAATAACCTTGATGATCGAGGATATAATCGGGCTTGACATCTCGCTGCCGAGAAAGACAGTGGACTGGACCATGCCGACCCTGGAGAGCATGGGAGTGGACAACCTGTCCCTGAAGAGGAATTTCGTTTCCATATTCTGCAACAAGAACGATAGGGGCTGGGAAGCCCGCCTGGAGAGCGAGAAGCTCTACTACTTCACGATCATCGTCCTTGACCAGCACAAGAAGAAAACCCTTCCCATTCCTAGTGGAAAGTGCTCCATTCTCATCGATAAGCTATGAGCATAATCGGACGGATTGTTGGAACGCTGATAGGCGCAGCCTTCGGCCCGCTTGGGCTGATTGCCGGCTTTGTGTTCGGCAATCTCTTCGATAAGGCTATTTCGGGGGAGAGCGGACAGACAATCTACACCCCATTCGGCCGCAAGGCTGACAGCCTCGACCAGCGCCAGAGCATGAGCTTTGTCGCCATCTTCTCCCTTCTGGGCAAGGTGGCCGCTGCAGACGGCTCCATCAGCCAGGCCAGCCGCAGGAGCCTGGATAGGCTGATTGACCATACCCTTCAGCTGGATTCTGTTTCCGCTTCCTATGCAAGACGGCTTTTTGAGCAGGCTGGAGCCTCCTCTGCCACCGCCGAGGCCATAGCCAGGCAGTATTATCAGACCTTTCAAGATGACTACAGCCTTCTTGAGACCACGATGAACATGATCATGAGCGTCGCGATGTCTGATGGAAATCTCTCCTCAAGGGAGGAGCAGGTCATAGCCTCCATAGCACGGGTCTTCGGCTTCAGCCAGCAGGACTTAGACAGGCTCAAGGCTCGCTACGGAATCAACACCTCCTCGATATCGAAAGCCTACGCCACGCTAGGATTAAGCGAGAGCGCTTCCGATGAAGATGTCAAGAAGGCATACAGAAAGCTCAGCCTGGAATATCATCCAGATGCGGTTGCGAGCAAGGGCCTGTCAGCTGAGTTTGCCAAGTTTGCAACTGAGAAGTTCAAGGATATCCAGGAAGCCTATGATAGCATAAAGAAGCAGAGAGGGATCCGCTAGAAGGTCGTCCTTCCTCTAAGAGACCTCATCAGCGTATTTCTGCTGGCAAATCCCAGATCTCCGCCTATTGGTATTCCGCTTGCAAGCCTAGAGAATATGAAGTCTCCTTTTCTTTCCAGGAGCCTCTTGATGTAGAGAGCTGTGGTATCTCCTTCCTCTGTGGGGTTTGTAGCGAAGATTATCTCCTTGAAGGATCCTTTCTCGACTCTCTCCACAAGGCTTCTTATGTTAAGCTTGTCAGCGCCGATTCCCTCCAGGGGATTCAGTGTTCCACCCAGCACATGGAAAAGCCCATTGTAGGCGCCGATTGACTGGATTGTAAGAACATCCTGCGGCTGCTCTACTATGCACAGCAGGCTTTGGTCCCTGCCTGGATCGCTGCATATAGGGCATGGGGATGTTTCGGAATAGCTTCCGCAAATTGGGCACGGAAATACCTTCTCCTTGATCTCTCCTATGAGCCTTGAAAGGCTCTCGTTGAATCCTTTCTGGCTGCCTACAAGGAAGAAAGCGATCCTCGAGGCGCTCTTTGGGCCCACTGAAGGAAGCATGGAGAGATGCTTTATCAGATCATCAAGCTCCGTCATTGTGCAAACCCAGAGTAAAGGCTGGCCATCTCGCTTTGCAGTCTTGCCTTCATTGAGCTTGAAGCGGTGTTGAAGGCCGAGGCGATGAGGACCTCTGTTGTTGCAGCCTGGTCGCTTTTCATGAGAACAGGGTCTATCTTGATGCTGAGGACTTCGTAGTCCCCGTTTATGCAGACTTCCACAAGTCCAGCTCCGCTGGAACCTGTGACCTTTATCTCCTTCATCCTGCTCTTGAGCTCCTCAGCCTTCTGTGTCAGGCCCTGGAGATTTGAAAGCATCTCAAATGGATTGTTCATATAGTCCTCCCATTGAACAGATCTAGTATATCATTCTCTACGATCTTGAGCTTCTCTCCACCAGTGGACTGGGGCTCGATGAGCTCTAGGGGCAGGTCGCTGCCCAGGGCCTTGCTGATGAAGGCGGCCATGTCATCCTTCTTCTCCAGGATGTCTGAGAAGCCCTTGTGATTCTTGAAATAGAGCAGAAGCTTTCCGTCCTTCTTCTCTATTTTCTGGATCAGCTGCAGAAAAAGTGTCTTTGTGAAGTCGTTCTTCTTGGCATAGTCCTTGAGAACAAGAAGGATATCCTGATCGTCCTCTCTCTCAAGCTCGCTTTCAGCTGGATTCTCAACAGTCTCCTCTTCAGCCTCATCCTGCTGGCTTGCGCTATCCTCTTCGTCAGCTTGGCTTTCCGTCTCGGTCTCTGGTGCCTCTGGGCAATCAAAAGCCTCCTCTTGCTCCAGCTCTGGCTCATCGGCAGGCTCTGCAGCCGGCTGCGGCTCCTTTTCCTTAGGAGGCTTGGGATCAATGTCCTTTTCCTTTGCAAAAGTCTCATCTAGAGGACTTATTCGCTTGTTTAGGATATCGTTCTTGAACCTAGCCAGCTGTTCTAGGACAGCTGGGACTGTGACATCATACTTGAGCATTGACAGCCGTGATACAGCAAGCTCCAGATCGAAGCGAGGGTTGATAGAATAGCGGACATCGCGGAAAAGGTCCAAGAAGGTGGAGAACGCCTTCTCCAGCTGCTGCTCTGAGTAGGAGTCGAGCAGGATCTTGGGAAAGTCCTCCACACGGGCTGCCAGGATCGATTCGTTGTCGATGCCCTTCTTCAAGAGAAGCAGGGTGCGGAAGTACTGGGCGAAATCCTTTATGAGCTGCTCTGTGCTGCATCCTCGAGCAAAAAGCTCCTCAAGGCTGGTCATGGCTGCCTTGGTGTCTCCCTCTAGGCTCTTGATCAGAAGGTCTGCCAGGGCTTGAGGTCCCAGGATGCCAAGCTTCTCCTGGATCTTCTCCATTGTAATGTCATTGTCGCTGAATGCCACTATCTGGTCAAAGAGCGTATAGGCATCTCTCATGGAGCCTGTAGCTTCCTTGGCTATCCAGAACAGCGCCTTGTCCTCGGCCTTGATGCCCATCTCCTCTGCTGCCTGGGCAAGCATGCTCTTTATGGTCTCCAGATTCAGAAGCTGGAAGTTGAACTGCTGGCAGCGAGACCTGATGGTTGCAGGAACCTTCTGAAGCTCTGTGGTTGCAAATATGAAGATGACATACTCAGGCGGCTCCTCAATGGTCTTTAGCAGAGCGTTGAAGGCGCTTATGGACAGCATATGGACTTCGTCAATGATGTATATCTTGTACTTGGAAGCCTTGGGCCTGAAGAAGATCTCGTCCTTGATCACCCTTATGTCATTGACAGAGGTGTTGCTTGCACCATCTATCTCAAAGACATCCGGGCTGTTGCCCTGGGTTATGCTTACGCAGCTGTCGCACTTGCCGCAAGGTTCCGCGGTCGTGCCTTCCTCGCAGTTCAGCGCCTTTGCAAGGAGCCTTGCGCAAGTGGTCTTGCCTACACCTCTTGGGCCGCTGAAAAGGTATGCATGAGCGATTCTGCCTTGCTTTATTGAGTTTGTAAGAGTTGAGACAACAAACTGCTGGCCGACAACGGTCTCAAAGAACTGAGGTCTCTTTCTTGTTGCTGTTACTTGATAAGCCATAAGCAGAGTATATCAAAAGAGGGAAGCAAAGAAAACGGTTGAGAGCGGATAAAAAAACCGAAGACAAATCACCTGTGTCACATTGACCGTCGCTTACCGTTGCTGCATTCCTGCCCTGGCGGGGTTGGGCGATATCCGATTGCACAGAATCTGTCTTCGGAACGGAGAGAGAGGGATTCGAACCCTCGAAGCCTTGCGAGCTTACACGACTTCCAATCGTGCACCTTCGACCACTCGGACATCTCTCCAAATTGACTTAGTGACTATAGCAGAAAAGCATGAATGCTTCAAGAGTTGAGGCTTAAAAAGAAAAGCGGAGAGAGAGGGATTCGAACCCTCGATAACCATAAGGCTATAACGGATTTCGAGTCCGTCTCCTTCGACCACTCGGACATCTCTCCAGACAGGGTCTATCGAGGATTATCTGTAAAAGATGCATATTAGTCAACAAGACCGACAAAAAGAAAGAGACCAGTCATCAACGCCTGACGGTCTCTTTCTGTCGTAGATCCTCTTGCTGGGGACCTTTCTTGTCACAGGGCTTATGACCCAGACTCTGCGTCCAAGGCTGTCGAGGAACTTGCGCTGGCGCTTGCTCATCTTGATCCTTGGGATTGGCTTCTCATGCATGCCGGCCCTCCCTCTAGAATGATACAAGAAGAAGAGCCCTTGGACTAGAGGGATCAGCTAGCGCTTAAGCGCTAGCCCATCCCTGAAGGCCTTGCCGACCACTGGCCCTAGCACCCTGTACTCGTTGTGGACTGCATCGTAGCTTATAGGCGAGAGCTTTTCTGGATCTATCTTGCCGTCCGTTCCAAGAACCGCCTCATCAACGCTGATGTTCTCGATTCTTCCTATGGCGACTCCATCCTCATTGATCTTGACCAGGCTGCACTCAAGGGTCATGGGCAGGTCGGCAAGCAAGGGAGCGTCAACCTTGGAGGAAGGTACAGCCTGAAAGCCTGAGAGCTCAAGCTTGCGAGGCTCGTCATTGGCTGATACCAAGCCGACATAGTCTGCCTGGGTCACATGCCTTGCATCTGCAAAGCTGATGGTAAAAGCCTTTCTTGCTCTCATGTTCGCTGTTGTCCTGTGCTCTGGGCTGAGGCATACCATGACAAGGTTGGTGTCATAGACTCCTCCCCAGGCTGCATTCATGACATCGGCTTTCCCATTCTCATCATAGGTGCCGATCAATAGCACCGGCATAGGGTAGAACCATGTCTTCTGTCCGAAATCCTTTCTCATATTGTCCTCTTGGCATAAGGATAGCGAAAAAGCGAGCAGAGAGAAAGTGCATGGGCAAAAAGAAAGCCGCTGCAAGATTTGCAACGGCTTTGTCCTTGAGACCGGGAGGAATCGAACCTCTGACCTTCAGATCCGCAATCTGACGCTCTATCCAGCTGAGCTACGATCTCATTGCTTACAAGCAGTGGAAAATATAGCAATGTTCGCTGAAAAAGTCCATAGCCACTAGAGATGAAACCTTTTTTTCAGCTCCAGCCAGAAACTTTTCCTCAAGACAGCCACACTTGCGATGAGCAAGGTGATTGATGAGATCCCCAGGGAGATTACAGGCCAGCTCTTCAGCTTCCAGACAAAGAAAACGAAGATGAAGCCTACTATAGCCCCTAGATCCACCCATATCATAGGCATGAGGTTCTGCTTTTGCTTAGGTATATTGATGAAGAAGAACACTCCAAGAAGGATTATGGCTCCGAAGCATACGATGGGCAGCACAAAGCCAAGCCAGCCTGACTTAAGGAAAAGCTCTATCAGCAGAAGAAGCACAGCGCAGTCGAAAGCTAGGCGCGAGGTGCGGCTGATGAGGTTATCCTCAACCAATGGAGCATTGAAGATGTTCGTCCATATCATCCACAAGCTCCAGAGCACAATCGCGCTCCAGGCCTTGCCCCCTACAAGAAGGTTGATGATTGGGCATATGTAGGCAGCTGCAGCCATCAGGTAGCTGATGATCAAGTTGAGCTGCTGGCGCTTTACTCGCTTCTTGATGCTTGGATATATGATTTCAATTTCCATATAGCGGGCTTCCTTGTACCTTGAAGGGTATGTCAAATTGCTTGAGAAGATCGCTGATCTTGTTCTCGAATGAAGGATCAGCGGTCAGCTTGGTTATGGATAGATTGAGATTGTTGTGGACGGTTATCATCGAGCATGAGGCTCGGTTCGTGATGCCTGTGCCAAGCACGAAGTCCATGTTTGTCACATGCTCATTGAGGCCTTCAGGCAGCTCCACAAGGCCTAGATTGGACAGCGTGGTGGTCAGCACTGCATCCCCAAGCACTCCATAGATCACCTTTGCTGCTGGTTTCTTGATGAACAGCGGAATAAAGCGGAAGGAGTTCACCATCTTTATGGTGGAGTTGAGCATCTCGTTCATGTTCTCCTTTGACGAGCCCTCGGTGAGCTGCTTCTTTATCTCAGGAAGTATGTCGTCAAGGCTGTTTACAATCTCGATTGGCAGCTTGATGGTGCAATACATTGAGAAGTTTCGCATGGTCGTGGAAGGATAGTGCTTTCGCATGTTCACAGGCACCTGTATCTGGAGCCTGCCCTTGATGTCATCGGTTGCATACTTGCAGGCGAGAAAGATCAAGGCAAGCATGAAGGTGGTCACTGTTGCATCCTTGGACTTGGCCACATTCTTGGCCTTCTCTGCATCCATCACGAAGTGCAGTATCTGAACAGGCTTCACAGAGGAGAGCTTCCCGCTCATCTGAAGTGCTGTCTTGCTTATGAAGCCGCTTGTCTTCTTGCTAGGCTCTGCCTTCAGGAAGCCGTTTTCGGCCTCCTCTGTGGTTGGAGCATCGTTTATATTCAGGACTCCCATGGCGGAAGGCACCTCAATGCCCTGAAGCTTCATGTACTGTGCAAGCAATGTCTTTAGGAAGGTAAGTCCGCCAGACCCATCGGTCAGGATGTGGAAGAACTCCACGCTTATGCGGTTCTGGTAGTAAAGCACCCTGAAGGACTGTGCACCGCTTATGGAGACATTCATGGGCTTGCATGGAAGGTCGGACTCTGGCTCTGCGTTGAACCTTCGCTTTGTGGAGTCGATGTAATGCCAGAAGAAGCCAGCCTTGATGGTGGTTGCAAAGAAGGGGAAGCGCTTAATTGTAGTATCTAGTGCAATCTGCAGAAGCTCTGGAATGATAGGCTCATCAAGATAGGCTGACAGCCTGAATACAGCCATCTGTCCATGCTTCATGGACAGGGGATAGACCTTGGCGGCATTGTCCAGCGGATACCATAGGATAGGAGGTCTTGCATAGAAGCCTCCCAGGTCGCAGGTATCAAGACGCTTCAGCGCTTCCTCCAATGGCAGCTTCTGCTTCTCGCAAAGCAGCAGTATTGCATTCTTGTAATCATCATAAAGCAGCTTGGCTTCAGGGTTGATCAGGGATACAGCCTGGTGAAAGTTCTGGTCAAAATGAGTGAGAAGAGCCCTGTCTTCCTTTGTAAGCTCATCTGCAAAGGTTTGGAATCTGCTTTTTGAGGACAGGAGAGCCAATGGCTTTTCCTTGCGCTGCTTTATCTTCTTGTTGCTCAACAATCGCTCCATTGAAGGGATGGCCTTCAGCTGAAGTATAATGCTTTAGAGAAAAAAGACAACTGCACGGAAGGCTTTGCGCCTAAAGCGGCTCTCTGGCTAGATAGAGCACATGAGCATCCTCAAGGACAAGGTGATCGCAGTGGGTGCCGCAGTATGCAGCATACTCGTCTGCACTCAAGATTCTTCTTGGCTTGTATTGTCTTCTCTCAAGGTCGCAAAAGCCATAAAGAGGGGCGTTGCGGTAGCCAAAGGAGCCATGACGGTACAGCGTCGCTGGCTTGAAGTACAGTGAGTAGACTTCCTGAATCCTGTCATAAAGCTCTGGATTGGGCGTCTTGAAGCCTGAGCTTGTCAGCATCCCTCCATGGGCTAGAAGGCTGAAGGTCCTGGAAAAGCAAGGCTCTCTTCCATCCATTGGATTGCAGCTGCTGAGAAGATGAGAGAGACCTGCCTTGATCCGAAGTCATGAGTCAGGAAATCGTCGTTGATTATATGAAAATTAGGCTTTTCGCAATACTAGCTGACCATCTTGGCATATAGGTGCTCTCCCAGCTCTATGGCATGGTAGGAGCATCAAGTGTCAATGATAGGCTCTGTTGCCTGGCCTGTTCCTGGACCAAGCTCAAGTGCGCTCTTGGTCACGTCTATCTTGGCATAGTCGACAAGGTCATCGAAAAGAGCCTTGCAGTACCGCGGCCTGTACTTGTCAAGCTGCTAGGGCATGGTATCGAAGATCTTGCGGAATTCCATTATATGACGGCCTCAGGGTATAAAAAAATCACCACAAGGCCTAGGCATGCGGTGATCATAGCGGAGAGGGGGGGATTCGAACCCCCGGTGCCGTTGCCAGCACAACTCCTTAGCAGGGAGCCCGATTCGGCCACTCTCGAACCTCTCCATGGCGGGTTTTCTAATCAGCTTTTCGGAGAGAGAGGGATTCGAACCCCCGGAAACTTGCGCCTCAACGGTTTTCAAGACCGCCTCCTTCGACCGCTCGGACATCTCTCCAGTTGCTGACCAGCTCATTCAATATATTTATCCAGAATTGTTTTGTCAATAGCACTCTGATGACTTAACCTTTTGTTAAGCAGTCTGGAATTGTGTCATATGTTTGAAGAAAAGTATTTATGGTGATTTCCTTCAAAAAGGCCTGAACATCTAACAACACTTTAGTGTGAAATGCAATGAAAAGACGTTTTTTTACAAAGAAAGCTCTTTCAATATACAGCCTGTCATTATAAGATTCTATGTATAATCATTACCTCGCTGCAAGGCGAGTGACGATTTAAGTGGTGAGAA
This sequence comes from Sphaerochaetaceae bacterium, assembly GCA_028700425.1. Taxonomy (GTDB): domain Bacteria; phylum Spirochaetota; class Spirochaetia; order Sphaerochaetales; family Sphaerochaetaceae; genus JAQVSP01. The sequence continues at coordinate 25,123 of JAQVSP010000011.1, forward strand.
TCAAATGGCTTTCCCGAATCAGCGAGCCGACATCTTGGGGGAGAGGTACGGTGCATTGAGGAAAGGCTGTTGTTCATGGGCACCAAGGATAAGCATCGGATTGAGGAGACTTGACCCAATGCTTTTTTATTTGCTTATGAGCACGCCTTTCTTTCCACCAGTCAATTCCTGTACATATGCCTGGATAGTTTTGCAGCCCTCGTCATCCAGGATGCCTTCTATGCTGATCTCTGATTCAAAGACTGTATTCAGATCCCTTGCTCCTAGGCTTTCCAGCTTGCGTCTGGCAAGCTCAAACAGGTCATATCCAACAGAGAAGGAAAAGCGTGACATGCTCCTCTTCTCCTCTGTCTTCAGTCCATCCAGGGCAAGCTTTGCAGAGTCCCCATATGCCTTTACCAGGCCTCCTGTGCCCAGCAGGGTCCCTCCGAAGTAGCGAACAATGAGAACCGCGGTGTCTGTTAGTCCGCGGCCCTTGAGAACCTCAAGAGCCGGCCTTCCGGCTGTGTTCTTGGGCTCATGGTCGTCGCTGCAGGAGAACTGGGTCCCTATTACCGCGGCATGAACAACATGGCTTGCATCGGGATGAGCTTTCCAGGTCTGGTCTATAAGGGCCTTGAGCTCATCAAGGCTCTTGCATGGGCATGCCGTGGCTATGAAGCGTGACTTCTTGACTTCAAGGGTTTCGGTTTTAGGCTCCAGGCAGATCAGCATGTGCGTAGAATAGCACAAGGAGGCTCATGAAGAAAGCTTTGTCTTGAGGTGGTGACCGAAAGCTTTCTGGACAGCTCGTCCAGAGCCTTCATCTCTTCTGGCTCAAGGCTGGCCTGCATGGAGCAAAGATTTGCCTTGGCCTGCTCAAGGCTGGTCGATCCAACAACCAGCATATCGGCTTTCCGGGCAGCCCAGCAAAGCGCGGCTGCGCTTTGCTCAAGCCCCATGGAGCCAAGGGCTTTTAGGAGAGCCTTGAAAGCCTGCCTGCTTGGCTCCTGAAGACAATATAGGTCCTTTCTGGAATCCTCATAGTCGAGCCTTTGGCTGGCCAGCAGGCCCATGGCCAGCGGACTGTAGCCGACCAGGGTAAGATTGTATCTTGAGCAGAATGCCCTGTCAGCTTCCAGATCCTTAGACCAGGCAAGGCTGATTGGCCTCTGAAAAAGGGAGATGGGGAATCTCCCTACGAAGTCAATAGCTTCCTGGCTTGTGTAATTTGATAGCCCAATTGTTTTGATAATGCCACAATCAACTAGTCTTGTAAGCTTTTCAAGATATTGAAACTGGTCAATATAGTAATTGGGCCAGTGGAGATAGACAGCGTCTATCCAGTCCAGGTGGAGCCTTCTTAGGCTCTTGAGGACAAGCTTCTCAGGGTCTGTTGGGCCAGGCATTATCTTGGTGGAGATGAATAGCCTTTCTCGGGGAATCTCTCTTGAGAGGAATTTAAGCTGAGCTGCAATGAATTGCTCTGAAGCGCCATTGCCATAGGCCTGGGCAGTGTCTATGCAGGCTGCGCCATGCCGGAGCAGGTAATGGAAGGCCTTGGTGAGATCGCTTTTGCTTCTGCCTTCCCAGAATCCATGGGAGGGCCCCATCTGCCAGGTTCCTATGCAAAATCCAGCCGGCATGTAAGCTGCTTGTCCTCCTTGTAGATTGATCGTATGCGGAAGGTTCTTCCCGCTAGGGCGCAGGGAAGCCAGAAGATATCGTCGTTCCACATGCGCTCATAGGGCAGGTCCTTGACTGGGCACCAGAAAGGCCTGGCTTCATCGGACTCAGCAAGCTGGCCTTCAAAGCAGCTTGCGAAGTAGACATAGCCCAGGAGGTTTGAGTCATCCCTGAAAAGAAACTCCATCTTGCCAACAAGGCAAGGCTCCTTGACAGTCACTCCGACCTCTTCCCTGAACTCTCTCACCGCGGCATCAAGGGCAGTCTCGCCCTTCTCAATGTGACCGCCCGGAGCGCTGATCTTTCCCACGCCTCGACCCTTCTTCCTCTCTATGAGGAGAACCTCCCTGCCGCTTTCGCCCTCACGGAAAAGATAGGTTATTACGCAATGCTCTGGGGACTGGAAGCTTGCGAACTCCCTTTCGCTGACAAGCTGCATCAGAAGCTTATCGACCAGGTCATCTTGGCAACCTGGCTCAAGGTGTAATAGATGGAGCAATACCTGGTGGCCTTCTCAAAGGCGTTT
>JAQVSP010000096.1:0-4939 GCA_028700425.1 Sphaerochaetaceae bacterium
CTGATAAGCTTGCGCCTGCGAAAAAGTGCATCAAGCAGGAAGGTTGCAGAGGCGAAGGCAATCAGGATTGAGGAGTATTGCATCAATACCAGCAAAAAGCCTCCAGTTGTGGCTTCACCCTTGCCAGAGCCGTCATGCAGGCCCTGCCCTAGCCCATGGCCTTCCTCAAGCTCGTGGGACTCGCTGGCTGCAAAGGGAGCAGCAAGCCATGCGCCAAAATCGGATTCAGCCAGGCTGTAGATGCCGAAGATGGAGATAAGCAGGACTATGGCAAGCAGGATTGCCGAGCCGATCGCTCCTAGCTTCAAGGTAGTGCTGATGTACTTGAAATGAAGTCCCAGATGGACGCCCATGAGAATCAGCATCACAGCAGAGGTGAAGAAGTGAAGATCCTTCCAGATTCCTTCTTCCCCTCCTATTCCAAAGAGCTGAACCTTCTCGGAGATAAGCAGCGATGTGATGATCATCATGATAAGGCACAGGATCAGAGCCAGGTCTATCAGATACGCTATGCGTGTTCTGATAGGAAATGCCTTGGAGAAGACCTTCTTGGTTATGCCGATCACCCACCTGAAGTTGATGGCCAGATGTATGGCGGTCACTCCTAGAATTATCAGCCCTGCGATTTCATGAAATGACATTGATATGACTTTCTTCTTATACATGACAGCAAAGGAGATTATCAACAGAAGATCCAGTGCCAGCTTTAGCACTTTCTTAACTAACTTACTCATATGCTTGAAGATATACTAAGCCTGCAGCAAAGTAAATGTCCTTCTCGCCAAAGCCTTCCATCTACATATTTATCCACAGATTCATTTAGAAGCTCATCAGGCTTTCGCCGGTGATCTGCTTCTGGCTCAAGTGACAGCCAGGGCAGGAAAATGCCTAGGCCGGAGATGGCCTAGGCAGCATTTTCTGCAGAATCAGCTATTTAAACAGGCTGTCCCAATCAACCTTGTTCAGGGCAATCGATGCACCAGCCTTGGCTATGATGGCGCCCGTATTGTGAGTCAGGTCAGCCTCATAGGTCAGTCCGCCTTCTATCTTGAGGCTCTTGTCCAGGTAATAGGCCACCTTGCCTTCAAGCCTGAGGACATCAACAATCGGCTCATTCAGTCCAAGGGGCGCAAGTCCGTTCGCCTTGTAGTATTCCTTGTCTCCATACGGGGATTCTATGCGGTACTTCCCCCTTCTCAGATACTCGGCTGCCAACATGGCCTGCAAGGGCTTGGCGCTGTACTCAGCGTATATTCTGTGAACCAGGGTATCCGGACCGTACTTGAAGCCCAGATAGTAGGCATCAGCTCCGTAGCCATAGCTGGAGCCGGTTAGGCTTATGAACTGATAAGGCGAGACAAACTTGCCTTCAACCTCGCTCCTGTTGTACATGAAAGTGGAGCAGTAGTAGAACTCGTAGCCGAGGTTGAGTCCGGTGTCCTTCTTGAAGGTCTGCTCCCTTATTGCATAGTCAGAGTGCTCGAACTCAGTTGTCTCGACCTTCTCTCCATCCAGAAGATTCACTTCCACACCTGCAGTGAAGCCCATGGCCTTGGGCTTGTTGCTCCAGCCGTTAGCTGCAACCTCATGCGGAAGGTCGAAGTCGTCCATTGTGAAGGTTCCTGACAGCCTGACAGGTCCTACCAGGCCTTCCAATGCAAGATTAAGCATCACATTGGAGAAGCTGTCCTGATAGTTGTTGTGCCAAAGCCCAAACGGAGTGTAGTCGACAAGAGAGGGTTCCTTGCCGTAGACCTTGTTGAGCTCGGCAATGATGATTCTCAGATTTGATGACTCAAAGCCCACGCGATGGGCAAACAGGCTTTGAGGATCCAGCACTGTTGGATAATCCAGGAAAGTCTTGAAGTCGATGCTGATGAAGCTGTACCAGCAGCTCCAGTCGCCATCCATCCCTATGGTGTACTTGGCATAGAGGCTGTCAAGGTAAGGCTGGGAGTCGGCAAGAGCCATGTCATAGGTGTTCGGCCCCCACTTGATCTGCCTGCGTCCGACTGATGCGAAGAAGGCACCATCATCAGAAGTGTATTCGACAAAGCCTACACGCGGGAAATTCAGCTCTATCATGCCGCTTACAAAGGGAATGTTGGATAATAGCTTTCCGTCATCCTTGAGAAGGTGGAGAGGATCCTGCCTGATGTCAAGGATGAAGGCCATGTTGACGTTGTCTGTCTTGGCAGTGAAGCCGATGTCCAGCACGCTGGGAACTGCATAGAGCTTCTGCCAGTAGTCCTGGCGGGTCTGCCACCAGCTGGCGTCTGGAATCAGCCAATTGGCATCGCTCAGGTTGCCTGCATCGCTTTTCAGGCCGGCGGGAGATGTGTCAATGGTGAAATAAGGTTTCAAGTTCAGCACCAGATCCACTCCAGCGCTTGCAAGTGCCAAGCTGAAAACACAAATTGCAAGGGTAATCAGCAGTTTCTTCATAAGCTATCCTCCATCAATATGATCGTACAGTGCAGCTAAAGCCTTGCGCTCAGGCTCAGCGAAAGCTGCCTGTCAACCTTCAGGTCAAAATATCTCTTGGCGGCCTTCTCATACTGCCACGCTCCGATCCAGTCAAATTCACACTCAAGGCTCACACCAGGCCACGAAAACAAGGCTTCCATATCCAGGTTAAGCTTTGCTCCAAGGTTCAAGGCCCTGGTGATGACATCACCTGTTGGGGTCTGGCCTGGATAGTTGGCTTCAGCGTTGTTGTCACCGCCAGTATTATGGCTCATGTACATGTTCATGGCCCCATGATCAAGCAGCAGGCCATAGGCGCCAAGCTTTCCAAGGCCTGATCTGGTGTACTCGGCTCCGACCTTAAGCGCCCTCGTATCGCCTCCGAACTGAAAGCCGATGTACTCGAAAACCGGCATATGGCCTGAATAAAGGGATGTATTATTGGGATCCTGGTGATAATAGCGGGTGACCTTGATGAAGTCGACCTTGTCCCTTCGGTAAAGAAGAGGAGTCGTGCTGACCAGCTCGGCATAGCTTTGAATGAAGCCATCAAGGGCTTGGCAGCTGTATTCAAGACCGGCTACGAAGCCTGAGGAATCAGCCTGTCCAAAGCCTTCGTGAGGAGCCCTGGCCTGGTCCAGGGCGTACTGGCCATAGAGCTCAAGGCCCTTGAAGAGCTGAACCTCAGCCTCGAGGTAGGCCAAGGCGTTGAACATGCCCCTGTTGTTGAGGTTGTGGTAAATGAACGCAGGGTTGAGAAACTGCAGGTCAAGGACCGAGTACCTGTACATCACATTCTCACTGATCTTGAAGGCAGCCCAGTCCCAGGGCCTGAACTCAAGGGTATGGATCATCATCATTCGTCCTTCAGCTCCAGCTTCCTCTGAAGAAGAGGTCAGGGTGTTGAAGTACATCAGGATCCAGTCATACTTGAAGCCGTCCACAAAGACGGAAAGACGCGAGTAGTCGTTGAAATCGGAATAGTCGTCAACCAGAAGATTGCCTATTCGCCCATCGCCTATCTTCAGCCGATCTCGGCTGAAGGAGAAGTTCCAGTTCTTGCCGCCGAAGGAAAGGATCGCCCTCTTAGGCCAGATGAAGCTGAAATCATGGGTGTCGGTGAAGAAGTTGGTCATCAGCCTCTCACGGAAGAACCAGGAGGAAGACACATAGTGTGCGCTGCTGGCCAGCTGGTAGCTTCCTACATAGCCATTACAATCGCGCTCTGAGCCGATGTAGCCAGTGTAGCTGTCGAACTGAGAAGCCCTGCCGAACTGGTAGTTGGCATCAAAAGTGGTGTAGAAGAAATCCGATGCATTGAATTCAAGATAATAATGCATCAAGGGCTTTCTGCGGCTGTAGCCTCTTGCCCAGCCTGACTCCAGGTAGAAATCCTCTGGATTGGAGTGGGTGTACATCTCGAAGCTGAAATCCGCTCCTGCATTGAAGGAGAAGCCCTTGCCGTTTGAAAAACGCAGGTCCTCGTCGACAAGGCTCCAGGCCTTGTCATAAAGCTCCTGTCCATCAGGATCCAGCCTGGAGGCGCCAAGCTTCTCCAGAATGAGCCTAGCCTCTCCTTCAGACCAGGGCCTGTTGGTCGACGGCCGGCTCATGGAGCTCAGGGAATAGAGCAGGTCAGCATAGTCATAAAGCGGTGAAGCGGGGTCTATTATCCTTCCATAATCCACAGCGGACAGCACCATGGCTGAAGAGGCAATCAAGACGAGAAGAACCAACAACACTTTATTCACGCTGGTAACTATATCAAAAACCTCAGATAAATTCAACCCAATTTAAATCCATGAAACAAGAGCATTAGCATTGAATTATTTGACACAAATCTTAAGAAAAGAGAAAAAGCGTCAAGCTCATCAAATCTTCAAGGCAAACTTCGTATCTAGCACTGAATGCCTTTTCTCCTAGGTTCTGCTCGAAAGCTATAAGTCAGAAAGAGAATGTCTTGAGCCTATAAGAGCTTTCTGCCAGCCAATTCTAGCTGCAGTGCTTTTCTGCCTTTCTACTCTTTACAAGAGGTGTTTCAACGAGTAAGCATCTCGACAGCTTCGTCTTCTGTGGAAACAAAAAACACATCCCTTCCCCTATTGCTTTCATAAATGAAATCATGCAGGGGCTTGCTTGTATAGTGAGAGAAGTCGCCGAATATTGCTATTCGAGCTCGATAGTTGATGTACTTCTGCAGTATCTCTCCTGCCAGGCCGGTACTAAGAACAAAGAAATCCTCTGCAACAAGGCCCTTGTCAATCACGATGTTCCTCGTTCCAGCCTCATATTGTGCAGTCACCAGCAAATCCAATGCAGATTGAGGGTCAGAAATCACTATATCGCTGCCTTGGATGACAGCGCACGCAGCATTGTTTCTTTCTATCGGCTTCATTTCCATACCCCAAGGCCTGGCATATTGAGCAGATTATAGCACATCTGCAATTGTCGATGCATCGGGACATTAAGTGAC
>JAQVSP010000096.1:5039-6894 GCA_028700425.1 Sphaerochaetaceae bacterium
TGCCTTGGATGACAGCGCACGCAGCATTGTTTCTTTCTATCGGCTTCATTTCCATACCCCAAGGCCTGGCATATTGAGCAGATTATAGCACATCTGCAATTGTCGATGCATCGGGACATTAAGTGACTAGGTTACAAAGCAGGGCCATGTATGACAAAAGGCAGGCATCAAGGGGCAAGGCCATAATGAAATCCCTTCAAGAACAGGCCAAGCCCAAGAGACAAAGTTCCTTTAGAAGGTCTTGTTGTACATCTCAAACTGGGCGCTGGCCTGGTTTCCTGTAGACGGTCCGATGGGAAGGAAGCGGTGCATGAAGTACTGGGCATCTAGAATATAGGTGTCCTGTGTCTCCCTGGCTCTTTGCCATATAAGAGAGACGAGCTTCTCCTTCACTGCATCCAGGCCCGGATCGCTTATCAGATTGGTTGTCTCCCCAGGGTCCCTGTTCAGGTCATACAGCTCATCGTAATCAAATGCATTGAATACATACTTAAAGCCCTCGCTCCAGATGACGCGCTGAGTGTAGGAGTACCTCTGGCCGAAGAATTCTGCCACGCTGTAGGAGGAGTGCAAAGCATCAGATGAAAGGAAAGGAAGGAGGCTCTTGCCGTCGATGCCCTTGAGAGCTGGGATGCCCAGCTCATCCAGGACAGTGGGAAGCACATCGCAGGTGTCGGCATAGGCCATGCACCTTAGTCCTGCATGCCTTTCCTGGGGCAGCTTCATCACAAGCGGGATGGAGTATTGCTGCTCAAAGGCCGTTACGCCCTTGCAGAACAGGCCATGGGAGCCGACCATGTCTCCATGGTCTGAGAGGAACACTATCATTGTGTCTTGATAGATTCCTCTGTCTTTTAAGAAAGAAACCAGTCTTTGCAGCTGGATATCGACCAGGGTGCAGGCACTGTAATAGCAGCGGATCATGGTCTTTATCTGCTCCTGCGTCAGGTCTCTCCAGACTTCGTGAAGCCGGTGGTAGATCATAGGCCTCTGGGTCTTTTCGTCTTCCCAGTCCTCAGGCACTCTAAAGTCCACGCCTTCGTAAAGGTCATAGACCTCCTTGGGCACGACATAAGGATCGTGAGGTGCATAGGTGGATATGAAGGAGCAGAAGGGCTTGTCGCAGCTTTCCCTGCTGTCCAGGTGCTTGTCGATGAAGGCCATCGTCCTGTCGTATATGTAGTGCTCTTCGCTGTGGCTTTCGTCCTCTTCATAGACTCCGCAGATTGTGGAGTCCTTATAGCCCTTGGTCTTTATGACAATCCTGGATATGGGTGTTGTCCTGGCCTTGGGTATGGCCTTCTCGGTTTCATACTCGTCGATCCCGAAGTCCTCCAGCTTATAGGAACGCTCGATGTGCCATTTGCCATAGTATGAGATGTGATACCCGCTGTCCTTCAGGGCCTCAGGCAAGCTCTTGCTCGTCCTGTCGTACTGGGCTCGATACTCAGGCACTGTGTGGGTGCAATCCACCATTCCGTGGTTATGCGGAAGCTTGCCTGTTATCAGGGATGCCCTGGCTGGAGAGCAGATGGGATTGACGGTGTGGGCGTTGGGAAACTCAACGCCCTCCCGGCAAAGCCTTCTGAGCCCATCCATCTTGCACACTGGGCTTTCAAGAGCAGCGTATCTCTGCATCTGATCGCTTATTACGAATATGACGTTCTTCATTTTTCTAAGCCCTTATCAAGTATTCTAGATGAAGTTGAAATAAGTCGGCAGGAAAGTCGTCACAGCCGGGACATAGGTCACTATCATCAGGGCCGCCAGCATGGCAAGCAGCTGTGGGAATACTGCCTTTGAGACTTTTTCCAGGGACAGGCCGGAGATGCTGCTTCCTATGAACAAAACTGAG
>JAQVSP010000097.1 GCA_028700425.1 Sphaerochaetaceae bacterium
GTTCTGAATCCAAGGTGCACAGGATGCAGCTTAGGCTGATATGGAACCTGGGGTAGTCATGCTCTATGACATCCAGCGTCCTTATAGGAGTGACCTTTGCATCGAACTCCTCTCCCATCTCCCTGACAATGGCCTGGAAAGCGCTCTCGCCTTTTTCAAGCTTGCCTCCAGGAAACTCCCAGAGCTTGGAGTCTGCACGCTGGGCGGCATAGACCTTGCTGTCCTTGACCATGACAGCGCAAGCTACATCTACCTTATGCTTTTCAAACAGGATCCTGGCGAATACCGAGCCTGACAGCTGCTGGAAGAGTATGATCATGATGATCGGCATTCCTGCCTCGGCGCTGAAGAAGGTCACTGCCACTACCAGGGCCGCTGATGTGTTTCTCAGGCTGCCTGCAAAGGTCAGGGCTATAGAGGTGCTGCGGTCCAGCTTGAAGGCCTTGGTGCAGAAGAAGGAAAGGAAGAAGCCCATGACTGTTATGAACAGGCAAAGAAGAATAAGCACCAGGTCGTCAGCTCCAAGTGAAAGAACATTGGAGGAGACCTTTGAGGTGTTTGCCACCAGGGCCAGGAAGAGCGCCAGCTTTCCAAGAGGCTTGAGGTAGACAGAGGATTTCCTGGAGGCCTTGCCTCTTGTCAGCTCGTTCAATCCCACTGCCAGGATGACAGGAAGCACCACCATCCAGCACAAGGATGCCATGAGGCTGGCAGTGTTCATCTCAATCGAGGCTCCGAAGGCCAGCCTCATTGTCAAGGGCAGCAGGATCGGCGTGAGAAGGGTATCAAGCATTATCAAGGTAAGCGACAAGGGAGAATCACCCTTGTAGACGCTGGTCCACATGAAGCTCACCACTGCCACAGGCCCTCCCAGAACCAGTGCCAGGCCTTCTATCGCAGAGGGGTTCGAGACGCAGAGAAGCTTGCCAAGCATGACTCCTGCAAAGGGAATGAGCACGTGGTTGTTAAAGAGAAACAAGCCAACATTGCGAGGGTGCTTCAAGACCCTGGCAAAATCGCTTACCTTCATGGAGATCGAGCCAGTGAAGGTCATGAAGGCAAATATGTACACGCCCCAGCTTTGGAAGGCCTTAATTCGGTCTCCAAGCCCAACGCCTATGACTATTCCCAGTGGAGCCACTGTCCACATGTAGCGCTCAATGAGAGCATTGAGCTTCTCGAAGAAACTTCGCATTTCAGTCCTTTCTGCTATAGGAATCCAGGAGAATTGCCTTTATGGATTGGGGCGTTAGCTTCACAAGGTCGCCTGGCTCCCATGCAAAGCTGGATGCAATGCCTTCAAGGTCCTTTTCACATACTCCTGCAAACTGGCTAAGTGATGTTCTCAGGCCCAGCTTCCTATACCAATCCTCCTGTGCTGTTATTCCATAGACTATATTCTCATCGCTGTCGTTTGCAAAGACGCTGAGCCATACTCTCTGGGCAAGCTGCCCAAGCTTGGGCCTTGCCTGGGAAAAAGCCATGCAATGCCTAAGCCAGGAGCCTGTGATCATGGCCAGCCCTTCTCCATGGGTGATTGGATACTTGGCCGAAAGCTCATGCTCGATCATATGGCAGGCCCAGTCCCCGCTTCCGCGGCCGCGGTCCAGAAGACCGTTGTGAGCAAGGGTGCCCACCCACATCATTGAGGCTCTGAGCTGCACATCGTCGGGCTTATCCATCAAAAGCCTTGCAGTCTGGATAACAGTCCTCATGGCAGCTTCCAGCCATTGGTCTGAAAGATCATTGGAAGAGGCGCTTGCAAAGTAGCGCTCCTGAAGGTGGCTAAGTATATCGGCAGCCCCGCAGGCTGTCTGGAAGGCCGGAAGGCTCAGGGTGTTCAAGGGATCCAGGACAGCGAAGGCAGGGGCACAGGAGCGGCAGGTCCCAATGAGCTTCTGGCCTTGATGGCTGATCACAAAGCTCTCTCCAGTCTCGCTTCCCGAGGCGGCTATGGTGAGCACCACGCCAACTGGCACCCTGGAATCAATGTCCTCATAGTTCTGACACACCCTCTGATACATGGTATAGGCTGAATCACAGGACATTGAAACAGCAATAGCCTTTGCTGTATCTATGACCGATCCGCCACCTACTGCCAGGATGAAATCAGCCTTGTTTTCCAAGGCAGCCTTTCTTCCCTCCTCGACCTTGTCAAGCTCGGGATTTGAATGGACACCTCCGAACATAAAGCTTGAAATCCCGCTAGCTTCAAGACTGCTGGCTACAGTGGCCAGGATGCCGTTCTTGACAACAGAGCCAGACCCATAGACTAGCATCACCTTGGAATAAGCCTTGCACAATGAGCCTGCCATATTGGTTCTTCCATTGCCAAACACAATCCTTGTCGGACAGCTGTATTCAAAATCAAGCATTCTTTCTCTCCTTGGATATAAGGCATACGGCTATTACAAGGGCCATGAGGACAGCCGACGATCCAAACAGCCATACGGGACTGATCTGATACAAGGCCTGCACAGCCTGGATGGCTATGATGGACAGCACCGAGGAAACGACAAAGGACAGGCTATAGACACCGGATCTCTGAGGCCCGTCCGTCTCTATGGCCAGCAGGCTGTCTGCGGAGCTCTTTAGCACTCCATAGCTCACAGCTATTACAAGAAGGCTTGAGAACAGCATGATGTCATTGCCCTTGGGGCAGCTCATAAGAAGCGCAAAGCCTGCAATCGAGGCAGCAGCGAAGCCAACAGTGAAGCCATAGATGCTCTTGTGCGTAATGCGCGGGTTGATGAAGATCATGGCAGCCAGGGTGCCTATGGCATACACTGCGCCCACCAGCCCTAGCTTCGCTCCGCTTAAGCCTGCATGGATGCTGAAGTATGGGGTGAAGTAGAGGCTTATCGATGTGCCGATGGTGTAATAGACATATATGAGAGCGTTGACAGCCAAGGCCCTTATGGCCTTTGGGCTGGATGCCAGGTACTTCAAGGTCTGCCTGTAGGAGCCAACGAGGTCGATCCTGCTTCTCTGGCCCATCAAGGCCAGCCCTGTAGGAGTCTCCTTGACCAGAGCGTTGCGCGCTATGTCCAGGGCCGTCATGGATATGAAGGAGATGAGAAGGAAGGCCATCTCGCTCTTGATCAGGCCATATCTGGCTACAGCAAGGCCTCCTATGGAGGTTGCAAGCCCGCTGGCGACAAGTATGAGGTTGAAGGCATTCATGCTTGCGATGCTGTTTGCCTCATCGGCATCCTCGATCATCAGCAGATAGTAGCCTACGCTCATGATCCTGTTCATTCCGGCAAGAGCCATGGCGACCAATGCGCCTGCAAAGCTCTGTGTCAGGAAAAAGATCAATGGGGGCAAGGCGGAGCTTAGCATGTCAAAGATGAAGGTTGACCTCTTGCGCCCCAGAGTGTCGACTATTGGGCTTGCAATCAAGGCAAAGACCAATGCGCTTATGTTGGCTGCGCTCATCAGAAGCGCAAGCTGCGCCTCTGTCACGCCTTTTTGAAGCAGAAAGAGGCTGAGGTAGTAGTTGTATAAGGTGTAAGGCACAGCCCAGAGGGGAAAGAAGGCTGTACAGATCCTGGCGTTGCGCTGCATTCTCACAGACTTAGATCCTGATGGGCCTTTATTGGGCCGAGAATCGACTCAATAGGCTCTTCATTCAGGTTGACCATGGCAATCAGGCCTCCTGCAAGGGCTGCTATTGTATCGGTGTCGCCGCCAGTTTCGCTAGCAAGCCTTATAGCCTTCATCGGGCTTTTGGTGTATATGCATAGAGCCATCACCGCAGATCCTGTCTCATAGCTGGGCAAGCCGGTTCCCATCACGCTGTAGAGAAAGCTCTTGAGCTTCTGCTCGTTCCAGCTGGCCAGTTCAAGAGACTGAAGGTAGTCCAGCCTTCCAAGCAGGCTTGCTCCTGCACTGATCCATGGAGATCTATGAAGGCCCTTGATGCAGCCAATCCTAGCCCCGAGGAAGATATCCTCTCCCTTTAGGGCATTGAAAAGGCTGTAGGCATAAGCCCAGGCCGCCTCCATAGCCATGGAGTTGTTGTGAGTGGGAGCCATTGCTGCAAATAGGCATTCGTCAAGGTCCTGACCAAGCAAGAGGGAGGCGAAGACACATGCAGGGCTTCTCATGATGGCTCCGCAGGTCGTGCCGTTCAGGCCTGTTGAAAGAGGATCGGCACCCTTCTTGATTGACTGCAGCGCAGACAGGCTGCTTGGTCCAATATAGTGCTTCTCCACCGCCCCAGTCTCCTCAATCCAGGCAAGCAAAGCATCGACTGTGTTGTCGATGGTCACCTTGCCATCTCTTAGGTAGCGGCGAAGAAGATAAAGATTCTGCTCAGTATCATCGGTGACCTGCCAAGAGGCTAGGTCGCTGTGATTCTGGCTCAGATGAGGATCTACAAGGCCCTCGATTGGACACAGGGGCTTGATGGCATCAAGACTCATGAACTCTGTCGCCTTTCCTATGGCATCTCCGATGGCATAGAAATCATAGAACCTAGAGCAGGCTTGTGATGTATTCATAATCCCTCTTCAGCTTGCTTGGCAGATCATCAAGATAGTATCTATAGCTAGGCTCCAATGTGTAGTAGCCCTTGTATTCACGTTTCTTAAGAAGAGCAACAAGGCTCTTCCAGTCGATGTCGCCCATGCCAATGGGCAGATGCTTGGTGCCATGAGCGAAGTCTGACATGTGAAGGTGGCAAGGCACCTTCTCAAGGCGGGAGATGAAATCAAAAGGATCCTCTCCGCCTTCAATGACCTCTGTAGTATCAACCATCACAGACATGTTGCTTATGTTCAAGGCCTTGACGTAGGCATCCAGGCTCTCTGGCTTCTGGCCAACTCCTGTAGGGTAGTTCTCCATCGCCACTGTCACGCCTGATTCCTTTAGAACAGCGCACAGATAGCGGATGTTCTCGGTTATCCTTTCACCAACCAGCGTCTTGAGCTGTCCCTGGCATTCGCTTTCTGGGTGAATGACCACAAGCTCAGTTCCAGCCTTCCTGGCAAAGGCTGCCATCTTGTCTGCATAGGCCTTGCCTTCCCTTATCATGGATGGGTTTGCATTGTAGAGAAGCGAGAAGAAAGCCAAGGGATAGTGAATCGAGGATATATGCATTCCTAGATCCATGATCCTGTCCAATGTGCCCATCTCAAGGTCGGCCATGCACTGGGGCATGAGCTCTGCATGCTCAAAGCCTGCAAGCCTAAGCTGCCTCATAGCCTCTACGGTATCAAGAAGATACAAGGCTCCTGTTGAAAACGCTGCTTTGCTCATCATCATCTCCTAAATATCAGGGCCTCCCTCCTGAGAGGAAGGCCCAAGATGCTTAAATCAATTTTACTCGATTTCCTTTGCAACCATTGCAGCTGCGTTCTTGAAGGACTCCTCTGGTGTCTTGGTTCCATGCTCGATGTCATCAAGAGCATACCAGAAGAAGCTGTCCATGCTTCCCATCTCAGCAAAGTGAGTGTAGGCCCATGCATAGGAGAGCTGCTTTGTTGCTACGCTGTACAGCTCGCTGTCTGCGATGTAGCTTGCCACTTCAGGAAGCTCAAGAGAGCTCTTCCTGATGGGAAGATAGCCGCTTGTCATAGCAAAGGCTGTCTGGTTCTCGGTGTTGATCACGTTCTTGACCAAGGCCCATGCAGCATCATGCTTCCAGTAGTCTGTTGCCAGGATCGTGATGGTGCTTCCACCCAGAGCCACAGCCTGCTTCTTGAAGCCTGGCATCTCGATGGCGCCGATCTCGAAGGTGGTTGATCCTGGCCAGCGGGTGATCCTGTTGCTTGTTGCAGCAATGAACGCCAGTCCGCCAGCAAGGAACTTCTTCTCAGCATTGTCATGCTGACCGACAGGCATAACGCCCTCATCAATGAAGTTCTTCCAGAAGTTGGCTACCTCGACTCCGCTTGCGTTGTCAAACACCGGTGTGATCTTGCCATCCTTCAGCTCGACAACAGCATTGTTGTTCTGGCTGAGCATGCTCTTGACAAGCCATACGCCATCTGAGGTATCGAAGCCCCAGGTGCCTTCTGCACTGGCCTTCTGAACAGCCTTTGCCACCTTCATGAACTCTGCCCATGTCTTTGGCGGATTGGCCTCAAGGTCAAGGCCTGCTGCCTTCACCAGGTCCTTGTTGTAGTAGACAACCTGGGTGGAGATGCCGAACGGAAGGGCTGCAAGGCGGCCATAGTACTTGGCATACTCAAGAACTCCACTCTGGATATCAGAGAAGTTGAATTCTGGGTCCTTCACATCCTCTTCCATGGCAAAGTTGCCATCCTCGCCAGTGTAGAGCTGGCTGGCTGCTGTGACGATCACATCAGGTGCATCTCCGCTGAGCTTGGCAGCGCTGATCTTGGTGGCGCTGTCGGCATAGCTGCCTGTGTAGGTGAGCTCAAGCTCGATCTCGGGATGAGCCTGGTCAAAAGCTGCAGCCTGTCCCTCAAAGAACTTTCCGTTGGCTCCGCTGATGGAATACCATACCTTGAGCTTTGTAAGCTCTGGCTTTTCTCCGTGGTCTGGCACCTCTTCCTTTACAGCCGTAGCCCAGATTGCTGTGACGCAAAGAAGCGCGACCAGCAATATAGCAATAAATCTCTTCATAAGAAATCCTCCTTTCTATGACTTCATGCCGGTGAGAGTTATAGATTTCACCAGCTGCTTTTCAAATAAGACGAAAACGATCAAGACCGGAACAATGGCCATGACGGCTGCTGCCATCATGACCTGGTACTCGGAGCTTGACTCCTGGACCAGGTACTTCATTCCTATGGGAAGAGTCCTGTACTTATCCTTGTTTGTTATGATCAGCGGCCAGGTATAGCTCTTCCAGTGCCCAAGGAAGGCAAAGAG
>JAQVSP010000098.1 GCA_028700425.1 Sphaerochaetaceae bacterium
CTCTCCAGGACCGTTCAGGCTGGCGAGTTCGGCAACGTGCTCTACAACAACCACAACACCCTCAAGAGGGCGACCCAGGTTGGAATCGCAAGGCCTATCAACATGTTCAGGGCTACCTACGTCCAGATTGCAAGCATCAACGCCGCTCTTCCAGAGGCAGCAAGATGCCTGGTCTGGGTTGGCCATGGCGCTCCAAGCACCATATACCTGACCCCGATATTCGCATCCCAGACCGAGCTTGCTCCACAGCAGAGCATCGGACTGAGAAGCCAGTATGATGAGGATTCAGCATGGTGGGGACAGACTGAGGTGCAGAACCTTGTCCAGATCAACTATGAGTCCGCAATCAAGGACCTCCAGGCTGTGCGCGATCCCAAGATGGCTACCATCTATAGGCAGACAGCAGCTGCTCAGCAGGTCGCTGCTTCCCTCATCGAGCTTGGCCGCGAGGACCTGGCAATCAGCTACCTGACCACCTATGCAAACACAGTGGCCAACGACTGGTTCGACACCTACAAGGATCTTTCTGCAGCTCTTGAGACCAAGTACATCAATGGTCTTGTGAACATGAAGGTTCCAGCCCGCTCAGACTGGTGGAACAACATCATTCTCGAGAACATGGCTGACAATCTCAAGCCGCTGAACTAGTAGTGAAAGAGGCTGGGCCTCGGCCCAGCCAGTTCCTTGAAGGAGGATAAAGATGGTGAATTTTAGGAAGATCCTTGTCATGATAGCCTTATGCGTTGTCCTTGCATCTGCAGGCCTCTTCGCACAGGCAATGGCAGAGGTCATTGAAGTGGAGCCAGCAGTGCCGGCAATTCAGCTTGCAGCTGATTACCATATTGTTGGATACGACTACATCTTTGCTCTTGATGGCAATGAAGTGACATTCAAGTTTGTCGATGCTGTCGGAAAGGATGAGATCCCTGTGATCGCAAAAGCCCTGATGGCAGTGCTTCCGAAGGCAGTCTCTTTTGAGAATCCGACTTTTGGCTGCATCAAGATCAAGTGTGAGACCAACCTTACAAAAGATCAGTTCGACCTCTTCGTAGAGGATGCAAAGAAGCTGATCTATGATACTATTTTCTAGAAAGCAGTGAATTTCTTTGAAAAGGTTATGGAGGTGCTGCTTGCAGCACCTCCATTGTTGATAAAGGGCTTATGATCATAGTTGTAGTTGTTGTTCTTCTGATTCTCGCACTGGGACTTGCAGAAAGCTTTTTCCATGACAGGTGCCTCAGGAGCATTCCAGTCAGGATACTTGTCAATGGCACAAGGGGAAAGACAAGCACTGCCAGGCTGATTGTCTCAGCCTTGAATCTTTCAGGCATTCCCGCAATGGGAAGAACAACAGGATCAGAGGCCTGCATCATCAATAGCGATGGCTCGATCGAGCCGTTTGTACGCCGCCATGGGGCACGGATAACCGAAGCCATTGGCTTTGCTCGGCTTTGCTCAAGCAGGAACGCCAAGGCCATGGTTGTTGAGTGCATGGCCTTAGGCGAGGAGAACCAGAAGGTCTTCTCGCAGAATCTGATCAAGCCAGGCTATGTGGTGATCACCAACTCTTATATTGACCATGTGCCTGAGATAGGCTCTACAAGAGAGCAAACCATATGGACCCTTTCTAGGTCCATCAATCCAGGGTCCGAGGTCTATGCAATAGACAGGGAATATGAGGCTTATTGCAAGGCTGCTGGAGCGAATTTCCATTTAGTAAGCGTTCATGACTATGAGTCAATGGAGCTTAAGTCTCACATTCCAGTTCATGATGCCAACATCAGCCTAGCCGTAGAGCTTGGAAAAGCCCTGGGAATCGGGGAGCCTGTGATGCTGGAAGCCTTGAAGCTTGCCTTGCCTGACATTGGGCTGGACAATAGCTTTATAACAAGATCTGGTGCCATATTCATACCTGATTTTGCCATAAACGACTATGAATGCATGAGAGAGGCTATCATCAAGGCCTCTGGTGAAAAGAAGCTTTGCGTTATATACAACAATCGCTCTGACAGGGAGTTCAGGCTGCTGCTTGCCCGAAGGATATTTCTTGAGCTTGGCAATGGCATCGACTGCGTCTATGCTATCGGCGATTATCCAGAAAAGTGCGCTAGGTATTTTAGACACAGCAATGTGAAATCTAGCGCAATAAGCGTGCAGGATCTAGCAAGCCTGATTGAGTCAGCCGGCGAGGACTATGTCTTCCTGGCTATTGGCAATATAAAGGGGAGCGGACAGCTGCTCCTACAAAGCCTTGGAGGCAAGTGATGCTGCAGGTTTCAGTTGTTCTTAGCATTGTGCTTGGATTTCTAAGCTCAGAGTTCCTGGGCCTTCTTTCTGGAGGCATGGTAAGCGCTGGCTATCTTGCATTCTATCTTGAGCAGCCCCTTAGAGTCGCATCTACGCTTCTCATGAGCGTGGCCATATGCCTGCTTGTGAAGCTGCTTCAGCGCTACATAATTCTTTTCGGGCGAAGAAGGTTCATGCTTACAGTCATTCTTGGAATCCTGCTTTCTATGCTTTTGGAGAGAAGCCTTGTCCTTTTTGCAGGCATCGACCAGGATTTCAGGCTGATAGGGTACATCATAACAGGCCTTATTGCCAATGACATGGTAAAGCAAGGGATAATCAAGACCCTGGTCATGGTCTTGATGATTGCCATAGTGATATGGCTTGTCATTCATCTAGGAGCTTTTTGATGATCCATAAGCCAATGCCAATTGATTTCAGGCTTGTCATAGCAAGCCTTGCAATCCTGGTCCTGGGGCTTGCAGCCTGCTTTATAACAAATGACATCAAGCGCAACGAGTATGAGGACCAGCAATATGAAGCAGCTGTCCTGATGCAGGAAGCAGAGGCCTTCTTGAAGGCGGACATCCTTTCCAGGGGAATCGAGATGGAGGCAGAGGACCTGAACAATACAGCCCTTATTGGGCCTGAGTTCACTGAGCTGACCACCACTCCAGGTGCAGTTGATGCAAAGCGCACAGCGTTGAACCCAAACTTTGCAGCAGCTATGATCCGCTATTACTGCCAGGCTGGCCTCAAGGAAGGCGATGAGATCGCCGTGGGTACAAGCGGCTCCTTCCCAGGCCTTGCAATAGCTGTTGTCACCAGCGCAAAGGTCATGGGCCTGAAAGCCAAGGTGATCGCCTCCTGCGGATCCTCGATGCATGGAGCAACCAGGCCAGAGTACACCATCTTTGATATGCTGCTGGGACTCAATGAGAATGGCTTCTCGGATTTCGAGCTGCTCGCTGTCTCTGGCGGCGGGCCCAATGACCAGGGCGGCGGGGTCCTTGAGGGTATTCTCTTTGAGGGCACTGCGGAATTGTCCCAGGAGCTTTGCAGGAAGGCTGCCCTAAGGTCCAAGGCTGAGCTCATCAGCTTCGACAAGCTGTCTGACAGCATCCAGAGGCGCCTGGAGCTTTACGGCGACAACATCAAGCTGTTCATAAATGTTGGAGGAGCCGCACCCAATGAGGGCACTTCATCCTATACCCTCAGCTTTCCACAGGGCTTGGTCCTGACACCGCCGACCATCCCTGAAGTCGAGAACAGAGGGCTGAACTATGAGTTTGCTGCAAAGGGCCTGCCGGTTCTAAACCTTCTCAACGTGAAGCTTCTTGCCTCCCAGAACGGCATAGCCTATGACAGCGTACCCCTTCAAAGTCCGGGGAAGGGCCAGGTATACACGACCAGCTCCTACAGCAAGCCCTTGATGGTCCTCACCATAGCCTTATCGCTTAGCTGCCTGGCAATAGGCTTGGTCATAAGGAGGAAGAAGGACAAGTGAAAGCAAAGATCATCATCCTAGCAGCAGCCTTGATTCTGGCCATCCTAGCGGGCGTGCAGTTTGCTGGCCTGCGCCAGGGATGCGACAGCTTTGTCCCTTCAATGGCCTGCAAAACAAGGCATCTTGGCGATTATGAGCCAAGCCTTCGAGGCACTGCCGGGGATGCTCCTCTTTATATCTTTGACTCAGGAACAGAGGGTGGAACGCTCTTTGTCATGGGCGGCACTCATCCCAATGAGTCTGCAGCTATCCTGTCAACCTATGTTCTTATGGAGAATTTGGCTCTTGAGAAGGGTCGGGTCATAGTGCTTCCAATAGCAAGCATCAGCGCCTCCACAGCAGGTCTCAGCGGCTTTGGGTATCCTTCCTACTATAGCCTTGAGACAGCTTGGGGGACGAAGACCTACAAGGTAGGCTCCAGGCTTGCAAGCCCCTTGGACCAATGGCCTGATCCTGTGATCTTCATGCAATATCCTTCAGGCATAGGATTGTGCTATGAGGATGCAAGGAATCTTAATCGCAACTATCCAGGGCGCAGCGATGGCAGCCTTACAGAAAGGGTTGGGAAGGCTATCATGGCCATTCTTGATGAGGAAGAGGTCGATTATGCCTTTGACCTCCATGAAGCCTCTATCACCTATCCGACCAATCATGCCATCATCACAGATGAAGAATCTTCGGATCTTGCCTTCATGGCATCGATGATGCTGGATTCACAGGGCATCGGCCTGGGCGTTGAGATTTCCTCAGACTCCTTGAGAGGCTTCTCTCATCAGGAGTGGGGACGCATTGGCCAGGTCCATGGCTTTCTAGTTGAGGTGCCCACTGCTTTCATTGACAGGATAACTGGCCCCATGACAGAAGCCTTGATAGTCCAGGGCAAGGATGAGTTTCTTGCCAGGATGAGCAGCCTTGGATTCTCAACCTATGATTATACAGACGAAGGCCTTGACATCTCCAGCCGCTGCGCCATGCATCTTTCTGCCATTGCCTCGATACTCGAGGCTGGAGCCTTGATGTATCCAGAGTCAGGGATAATAGCCAGCTGGCCTGCCTTTGAGGAGCTTGGGCAGCATGGGGTGGGCGCCTTCATACACGAGCCCAGCCAGGCTTCCATCCTTGTCAAGCCAGCCTTATAGTGCAAAAAAAGAGCCAAGGTCGATGCCTTGGCTCTTATGCTATAGGCTTTCTGGCTTACTTCTCTTCAGAGAGGCTGCCCTTCTTGGCTCTTGTCTTGGAATAGACGAAAAGAAGGAGAGTGCCAATCACTCCAGCAGAGACGGCATTGGACAGAGCTGCAACCCAGCCCTGGGTGAACACCAGGTTGGCTGGCTCGGCGTAGATGATGACGTCAAGCAGAGGTGCTATGACCATCCAGGACAGTGCGTTGGCGACTACCTGGTAGATGTTGAACACAATAGCATCCTTGCCTGTGAAGACTCCATCCTCTACATGAAGCCTCTTATAGCTAAGCCCGATGATGAAGCAGGAGATGCCTGAGGCAACCACCCAGCTCCACCATGCGCTTCCATACTGCACAGAATCGCTGATTGCATGTCCGATGAAGGCGATGAGGCCTCCTGCGATAGGTCCGAAGAGGGCAGCGAAGAATGCTCCCACTCCATAAGCAGTCTGGATCTCTGTGTTAGGGATGCCAGTAGGGATCTTCACATACATAAACAGAACTGTGAAAAGAGCAGCTCCAATGCCGGTGGCTACAATTGTCCTTGTCGACACCTTGAACAGTTTCTTGTCGTCCATATCTACCTCCATTTGGTTGATGGTCTCATTATCGGAGTGTGACATTTATATGTCAAGTGAAAGGGTTCCAGAACCTGGAACCATTGACCAGGGCTGAAAGCAGAATTGAAACAAGCAGCACGAGGGCGCAAAGAGCTATTGCTGTCCAGTCTGACCGCCTCATCGGCTTGGCTACATACCAGGTTCTTTTGCGATTCTTTCCAAAGCCCCTGAGATCCATGGCATTGGTGACTATCTCAATGCGGTCCAAGGTGACCAGGATAAGAGGAAAGCAGATGTTCAGGATGTTCTTTATCCGCTTGCCAAGCTTCTCCTTTGAGCTGAGCTCCAGGCCTCTGCTCTGCTGAGCAAGGGCTATGTCATTGTAGTTTCGTATCATGTCAGGAAAGTACCTGAGCGTCAGCGAGAGAGGGTAGGCTGCCTTGTAGCTCAGCCCTGCCTTGTTCAGGGAGGCTGCAAACTCGCTAGGGTTTGTGCAAAGGAAGAAGAGGATGCCTATAGGGATTGCACAGGCGTACTTTGCAGACTTAGTGCACTGGTATAGCAGCTGCTCCTTAGTCAAGGTGTAGCGCTCTGTTATTGAGAAGAGAGGATGGAAGGAGCCGTAAAGCTCAACACCATAGCGAGGTGAGAAGATGAAGGTCAGGATGAAGTTCAGCAGAATGAAGAGTCCTACATACAAAAGCATCATCCTTATTCTTTTTAGCTTGATCTCGGCAAGCTTGAGAATCAGAAAGCCAAGCACTCCCACTGCTAGTATGAACCTTATGTCGTAGCTGAACATCACAGAGGCTGAAAGCAGCAAGAAGCAAGCCAGCTTGGTAAAGCCAGTCAGGTTATAGACAGCATTGTCCTTCTCCACGTAGTCGAAAAGCTTGGTCTTCATCATAGGCTCTCTTCCTTGTCAATGAAGGCCTGGACAAAGCCTTCGGGATTCTCAAGGCCTGCCTTCTGCGCTAGCTCATAAAGCGAGGTGACCTTCAGCGAGGCCTTGCTGGCGACCTCCTGGTCGCTGAGGACCTTCGAAGGGCGGGCATCCTTGATCAAGAGGCCATCGTTTATGACCAAGGCCCTTGTTGTGTATTCAAGCATCAGGTGCATGTCATGGGTTATCATCATTATAGTGACACCTTGCTGGTTAAGGCTTCTGAGAAACTCCATGATGTCGGTATAGCGCCTATGATCCTGGCCTGCTGTAGGCTCGTCGAGAATCAGTATCTGGGGATCCATGACAAGCATGGAAGCTATTGTGACTC
>JAQVSP010000099.1 GCA_028700425.1 Sphaerochaetaceae bacterium
ACAACGAGGTCTATCTTAAAAGCAACGCATCTGGCTATCTGCAGATGCCGGATGTCATGAAGCACCTGGGACTAAGCGATGGAAAGACCTTGAGCCTTGAGCTGTCTTCAGGAAACAAGACTGCAACATATCTAGTCCAGGCAGCCACTGAAGTGAAGCTGTCCAGCCTTGCCCAGATGGAAAGCCTTACGGCTCCCACAGCAGCGAAGGACACGAGCTATTATCTGGCCGGCCTTGATGATAAGGGAACCCTGTACTTCCAGTACAATGTCTGCGAGGATAATCCAGATTATCCTATGACGGCTGTCATGAAAGCCTTGAAGAAGGCCTCTCCATCTGCGCTTATCATAGACCTTAGGTACAACGGAGGAGGGGACAGCAGGGTGCTTAAGCCAATGATCGATTACGTATCTGCAAATCCTGGCATGAGAACAGCTGTTCTGGTAGGCTGGGATACCTTCTCCTCAGCCATCCTCAATGCCAAGGCGCTGAGAAAGGCTGGCGCCAGGCTGTACGGAGAGCCAACAGGAGGCAGCGCCAATCATTACGGGGAGATCATAGACATGAAGATTGCTGATGGCGTGACGCTCTTCTGCTCCACAAGAACCTTCGGCGACCGAAATGCCATGGGAACTCCGCTGATGCCGGATGTGCTAGTCAGCACTTGCCTTGAAAGCTTTAAAAGCGGACAGGACGATGTGGTGACAGCTGCCTTGAGCAACCTCTAGATAAAAGGCACTATAGCTCATCACCGAGAGATTCAGCGATGCAGGCGTCGGCAAGCTCTCGCTTAACCCTAACAGTTCAAGCTCAATCGAGCTTCTCGCCCTTTGAGATGTCCTTCATTCCTTCCTTGGCTTTCCAGCTGAGCAGAAACAGTGCACCTATTGCAAAGGAAGGCACTGTGACGATAAGGCTTCGCGTTATCAACAGATGCCAGGGAGAATGCGATATGATCACGCCGACTGTATTTATGATGATATATACGACACCGGCGCAAAAGAAGCATATTGCGCCAGCATACTCTCTCTTCCAGGCTATTATCAGCAGCACAAGAAGAATGATGGATGGGATGTTGTGCATCAGCAGCCCGCCGGCAATCTCCATGGCGCTGCCTTCAGACTCAAGCACATCAAGCGAAAACAAGGCCAAGAAGCAAATGAACAGAATTGCCAGCAGCCTTGGCAGCCAATGCAGTATTATTCCTGAAGTTTTCATTTTATCATCTCTTTTAGGTTCAAAGATCATCTTTGATTCAATCAATAGCCAACGCTGCAGGACCGGTTAGCTAATCGTACCACCAAAGCTCCATATCAGCAATACATAAGCCTCTATGGTGCAAAGCATTAAAACATGCAGGCATAAAGGGCGCCTGCAAGCAGGAAGTGCTTGAAGATTCCTGCCTGGGGATAAGCAGAAAAAGCTGGTCACAAGGCAAGCTCGGCCTGGCAAGGCTTTTACATCCAGCCTCTAGACAGGACCTGGCCAGGGTCTAGCAGCTTTCTGTCAAATTAGTCACCCTGCCAGCTGATTTTCTGCTGATAAATCACTGAATTTATGCAACAATGGCATACTATGAACATGAACACATACAATGCCATTGCATCCTACTCTCCGTTTAATGCGCAGGAAGCCTCAGATCAGAGAATCATACTGGATTTCATCAGGAAGAACGAGGATGCGTACCTGAGAACCAATCGAGTAGGGCACATGACAGCTTCGGCTTGGGTGGTCAACTCCGATTTTTCAAAGGTATTGATGGGTTTTCACAGGATCTACAACTCCTGGTCATGGCTTGGCGGCCACTGCGATGGAGATGATGACCTGCTGGGGGTGGCTGTAAGGGAAGTCCAGGAGGAAAGCGGCATCAGCGATGTCATTCCCATCTCAGATGAGATCTACTCCCTTGAGGTCCTTACAGTCGACGGGCATGAGAAGCATGGCCAGTACGTCTCAAGCCATCTTCACCTTAATGTCTCCTACCTTCTCCAGGCCGATGACAAGGCGCCGCTGAAGGTCAAGGAAGATGAGAACAAGGCGGTAAGCTGGTTTGCAGTGGATGAAGCCATAGCCATGTCCTCTGAGCCCTGGTTTCGTGAGCATATTTACTCAAAGCTGAATGAGAAGCTGAAGATGCTGCAAAGCCAGCTCTGAGCTTGACTGTCACACAGTCAAGCTGGGGCTAGAGCACCTTCTTCAGGAAGCTTTGCAGGGCAGGGCTCTCTGGGTTGTCAAAGAAAATGTGGGAGGGCTTGTCCTCCTCGATATGCTTGTTGGCAAGAAAGAGGGTCCTTGCAGAGACCTCGCGGGCAAAGCGCATCTCATGGGTGACCACTATCATGGTCATGCCAGATTCAGCAAGGCTCTTCATGACATCCAGGACCTCTCCGATCATCTCGGGATCCAGTGCGCTGGTGGGCTCATCGAAGAGCATCACCTCGGGATTCATCATCAAGGCTCTGCATATGGCTATCCGTTGCTTCATGCCGCCGGACAGCTCGCTAGGCCAGGCTTCCAGCCTGTCAGAGAGACCTACCTTGCTTGTAAGCTGGAAGGCCTTCTCCTTTGCTTCCTCTGCATCCATCTTCAGTATCTTCACAGGAGCTGCTATAAGGTTCTTCATGACATTCATGTTATTGAAAAGGTTGAACTGCTGGAAAACCATTCCCATCTTCTGCCTGTGCACATTGATGTCGGTCCTCTTGTCGCAGATGTCGACTCCATCAAAGAGTATATGGCCGCTGGTGGGCTTTTCCAGAAGGTTGAGGCATCTAAGAAACGTGCTCTTGCCGCCGCCCGAGGGGCCGATTATGCTGACGACTTCATTCTTGTAGAAGTCGATTGTTACGTTCTCTATCACTGAGGTGTCGTCAAAGCTCTTGTACAGGCTGCGAACCTGGATCAAAGGTGTCTTGTCCATATCATCTCCTCTTGCCATGGGCAAGCTTCTTTTCAAAGAGGGCTATAAGGCGGCTGCTGATGAAGGTCATGCAGAAGTAGACTATTGCGCACACTGCAAGGCTTTCAAGGGTCCTGTAGCTCTGGGCTATAGCGCCATTGGTCCTGTACATAAGGTCGGCAATCCCGATCACCGACACAATTGATGATTCCTTTATGACTGTGACAAACTCGTTGCCAAGGGCGGGAAGGATGTTCTTCACTGCCTGGGGGAGGATGACCATTGCCATGCTCTGGGTCTGCTTGAAGCCAAGCGAGCGGGCAGCTTCCATCTGGCCGCTGTCAACAGCCTGTATTCCGCTTCTGATGATCTCAGCTACATAGGCGCAGCTGTTCATGCTCATAGCCACTATTCCAGCTGCAAAGCGCGAGAAGTTGGGAATGAAGGCAATGTCTGGAAACTTGATACCTGCCATAGGCAGGCCATAGAAGATGAACATAAGCTGAACCATCAGCGGGGTGCCTCTTATGAACTCGATGTATGCCACGGCAAACCAGGATAGAGGCTTTATCCTGCTCATTCGTGCCATTGCCATCAGCGTTCCGAACACAGTGCCCAAAAGCACTGAGAAGAAGGCTATTATCAGGGTGTTTACTACACCTTCGGTGAAGAAGCTGGAATACTTGACAGCTATCGCACCCATTTGCTCAATGAAATTCATGAATACTCCTAACAGCAAAAAAGCCCCAGCACCGGCTGGAGCTTCATGATTATATTATAGGTCTAGAGTCCAAGCTTGGATGCCAGGGCGACAGCCTCGTCATAGGCCTTCTGGTAAGAGCCATCTTCAACAACTTTCTTTATCACTGAATTGACCAGGGCAAGCAGATCCTCATTGCCCTTTGCAATCACTCCAGCCTTGGTGAAGTTAGCTATTTCCTGATCAAACACATAGGATGAAACCTCCAGGGCTCCGTTGCTGTTTGCCACAAGGGCTTCTCCAACAGCCTCGTCCACGACCAGGCCTGCGATGTTGCCGTTCTGCACCTCAAGAGCGAGGGCAGGGTACTTCTCAAGCTCGAAAAGCTTGGAATCTGGAAGAGCATCAAGTATGAGCTGGCTCTGTATGGTTCCGACCTGAGCTCCAACGCTCTTGCCCGCCAGAGACTGGTTTGTGCTGTAGAGGTCCTTGTTGCCAGTCTTTACGATAAGAAGCTGATCGCTTCCCTCATAGGGCTCTGTGAAGTCTATGACCTGGGCCCTCTCGCTGGTGATTGTGAAAGCTGCGATGCCGATGTCGACCTGGCCGGACTGAACTGCAGGGATGATGCCGGCGAAGGACATGTCTACAATCTCCAGCTTTACGCCCAGTTCTTTAGCTATCTGCTGTGCAAGCCAGATGTCGCAGCCCTGAAAGTTTGTGCTCAGGTCCAAGAACTCATATGGGGGATAGGTGGCCTCTGTTCCAAGCACAAGCTTCCCGCTTGCCTTTATCTTGTCAACGATGCCCTTCTTCTCGGCTGTGCCTGCAGCCATGAGCATTGATGCTGCGAGAGTCAGAACGACCAACACTGCTAATACTTTCTTCATTGAATGCCTCCTGCCTTAAATCCGGCAACTTGCATTCTTATACATCAAATATGCATTTAGTGTCAACCAATTTTAAATAAATATTCAAAATAATTAAATGGAATGATATTTTATGCAAAATGCAGTTTTTCCAGCCTGTCAAAGGCTTCCTTTATTCTGCTTATGTCCTGGGTAAGAGCAAAGCGAACATAGCCTTCTCCAGCTGAACCAAAGGCGCTGCCTGGGGTGCAAAGGATGTGGCATTTATCATAAGCATAGTCTGCAAAGGCCCTTGAGGATAATCCAGTGGCCTTTATTGAGGGAAATACGTAGAAGGTTCCTCTTGGTCTGGACATGGAGAAGAACGGAATATTCTTGATTCTCTGATATGCATACTCCATGCGCTTCATATACACAGAGACATAGCTTTCACGGATTCGGCTGTGAACCGACAGGGCCTTGATCGCTGCTCGCTGGGATATTGACGGGGTGGTGTATATCATGGCTCCGTTGATCGATTGCATGACAGAGACAACTGAAGGAGAAGCGATGACATAGCCAACTCTCCAGCCAGTCATCATGAAGTTCTTTGAGAAGCTGTTCAGGGTTATGGTGCGCTCTCTCATGCCTTCCAGGCCCATGATCGGCTTTAAGCTTGCTCCAAGAACATAGTCGGTATAGATCTCATCGGCAATGACGAGAAGGTCTGCCTCAATGGCTATGCGAGCAAGCTCGCGTAGGCACTTGCTGTCATAGAAGGCTCCAGTGGGATTGACTGGATTGTTCACGATTATAGCCTTTGTCTTTGGTGTGATGGCAGCCCTGATGGCCTGGGACTGGGGAATCCAGTCATCCTTTTCATATGTGGGAACCTCGATGCAGACGCCGCCTGCAAGCTCTATCTGCTGCTCATAGACGCTGAAGTATGGGGAGAGGACCAGGACCTGGTCGCCTGGATCCAGGATGGCAAGCA
This sequence comes from Sphaerochaetaceae bacterium, assembly GCA_028700425.1. Classification (GTDB taxonomy): domain Bacteria; phylum Spirochaetota; class Spirochaetia; order Sphaerochaetales; family Sphaerochaetaceae; genus JAQVSP01. Next base: position 5,442 of record JAQVSP010000099.1, read on the forward strand.
TTACTAGAGCCATGCCCATGCAGCTTGATGGGGTGACAAGAATCCCTGATTCATCCAGGTCAATGCCATAGTCAGCCTTGTAGCTGGCCTGGATGGCCTTGATGAGCTGAGGATCGCCCTTGGGATCGCCGTACTTGGTATAGCCTGATGCAGCATCAGAAGCTGCTGCGTCGATTATCTCAGGATCAGTGGTGATATCGCAATCTCCAATGCTGAGGTCGATCACATCGCTGTATCTGCCAAAGGCCTCTGCATCCAGGGCGATCTGCGCCTTGATGTTGCTGAACCTGCCTGCTATTATGCTTTTCATCTTGTCTCCTTCTCCCGTGGCATGACTGTGGTGGCATTGTCGATGAGGTATACAGTCCTTCCCTCAAGCCTTACGCCTTCAAGGGCCTTTGCTGGGTTGCTGAAGGCCTTGATGCCCATGGGCTCAAGGTCCTTGGGATCGATGCTGGTTATAAGACGTATGTCGTATCTTCTTGCCTGCTCTGTGTTGAGAAGGAAGATGTAGCCTGCCACGGTGAAGCGCTCTCGAAGCCTTCTCTCCATTGTGCCATTGACCAGATCCTTAGCCCAGCCAAAGTATTCTGCAGGGCCTCCCTTGTCCTTTGCCTCCATGGCAAGGATCAGGGTTCCGCCTCTCTTGAGGCAGTTCTCAATATTGTCCACTGCCTTGGTTCCCTGATAGAGGGACATGTCCTTGGGATAGCCTCCACAGCTAGCGATGATCACATCGGCCTTGGCTTCTATGCTGACGCTGTATAGCTCGTCAGCCTTCCTGCACGCAGCAAGCCAGCTCTCAAGCCAGTGGCCGCTTGAGATATAGCAGAGCTTCATGTCTGTGTTCATCACTAGGCTTATGACAAAGAGATTGGGAACAAGGCTGGCAGCCTCGCACATGTCAAGATTGCATGGGTTTCCTTCAAGCTTCCCGTTTCCGATGGCGGGATTGCTCCTGAACTCTGCCTTGTCCAGGCAAAGCGCATGGTTGAAGCCAATGGTTGAAGCAGAGCTTATGCCTGGTAGGATGCTCTTGCGTCCTCCGCCAAAGCCTGCCATGACATGATGGGTCGCACAGCCCAGGGCTATGATCAAATCAGACTGGGCAGCAATGGAGTTGATCTCAATGCGATTGCCAAGGCTGGTGGTTCCCAGGTAGGTGCAAGGGGACCTGAAGGCATCATGGTTGACTGTCTTGATTGAGCTGAACACTGCATCGGTGACAATAGACCTAAGCGTCTCTTCAGAGCCCTGCTGATGTGTGCCATTGGCTATCAGGATCGTAATGTCCGCAGCTTTCACATTGCATGCATAAAGCAGGTAGTCCACAAGAGGAGGGACCACAAGGTCCTGTCTCATC
>JAQVSP010000012.1 GCA_028700425.1 Sphaerochaetaceae bacterium
CGATCTTCAACTGTCTTTCATCGACCTGGTCGAACAGGTTCATCGGGGAGGCCTGGCTTTCGTCGACAAGGCCTTTCAGGCATAGCCCGATAAGCCTGACAGGCTCGCCCTTCTTCCACCTCTGAGCCAGAAGGCCCTTTGCGCAGGCGTAGACGTCCTTTGCACTTGAGATGGTGTAATCTGGGCTTGTCTGGACCGTTGTTGTTGAAAAGTCATTTGACCTGATCTTGAGCACAACAGTGCGAGGAATAACATGGTCGTCAAAGGCCCTGTACATCAGCTCCTGCGAGAACTGCAGAAGGATGCAGCAGAGGCTGTCGGGGTCAGTCTCGTCATCATAGAACGTAGTCTCGGTGGATATTGACCTGGACTTGGCTTCGCCTGTGAATATGCCTGGGTCTATGCCTCGGGCTATCTTGTAAAGCCAGGGCCCCTGGGTGGAGCCAAAGAGCCTGACCAGGTCCTCCATTGTCTTTTCCCTTAGATCCTTGGTGGTGCTGATGCCCTTGCTCATAAGGCTCTCCAGGCCCTTGGGGCCGAGGCCCCACATCTTCTTAAGCCCAACAGCATCTATGAATACAATCTCCTTTCCTGGTGATACGGCACATAGCCCATCAGGCTTTCGATAGTCGCTTGCAAGCTTGGCCAGGTATCGAGACTGGGCAATGCCGATGCTGATGGTCAGCCCTGTCTGCCTCTTGACCTCAGCCTTGATCAGGCGAGCTGCCTGACGCGGCTCGCCGAAGAGCCTCTGAGTGCCGGTCATGTCCAAAAAGGCCTCATCTACAGAGATCTGCTGCACGCAGGGGCTGAAGCTGGAGAAGATCTCCATGATCTGGCGGCTGACCTGGGTGTAGCGCTTCATGTTGGGAGGTACAAAGATGCCGTTTGGGCAAAGGTTCTTGGCAGTGAGGCCAGGCATGGCAGAATGCACGCCGAACTTGCGCGCCTCATAGCTGCAGGTGGAAACTACGCTTCGCTTTTCGGGCAGGCCCACGATCAAGGGCTTGCCTCGGTATTCAGGGTGGTCATATTGCTCTATCGATGCAAAGAAGGCATCCATGTCAACATGGAAGAAGACCGTTCCCATCAGCTTCTTGACACCTCCATGCATTTAAAGAAGAAATCCCAGTCCAGGCCCTGGCTTTCAAGAAGCACTGGGTAATGGCTGGTCAGGGTGAGACCTGGCATGGTGTTTATCTCATTGAACACAAGCCTGCCTGTTCCGGGCTCATAGAGAAAGTCGACTCTCGAAAGGCCTCTGCAGCCAAGCGTCCTGAACACCTCAAGCGCCCATTGCCTAGCCTGCTCGGCCAGGCTTTCGCTTATAGGGGCAGGGACCTTGAAGACCGGCCCCTTGCCGCTGTATTTCTCATCATAGCTTAACACGCCTGCCCGGCCCTTGATGAAGCCCGGTCCTAGAGTGATCAGGCCCTCGGGCCCCTGCAGGATCCCAACCTCTATGTCAATGGCTTCCTCGACAGGCTTTTCCAGCAGCACAAGGCCCATTGGGTCGGCCTGCCTGGCCTCTTCGAAGGCCTCTGCAAGGTCCTCCTTGGTCCGTACAAGGCGTACAGCCACCGAGGAGCCTGAGCCGTTGGGCTTTACGACAAGAGGAAGCTGGACATCGTCTCTTAGAAAAGAGACAGCCTCATAGGCAGTGGTTGGCAGCTTGCACAGCTGTCTTTGGCGTCTCTTGTCCATGCCTATTGCAGAGGATACAGATCCACAGCCCCAGAAGGGTATGCCGCTTTTCTCAAGGATCCTGGCGATAAAGCCATCCTCGCATCTGATGCCGTGCAGGCATGGAAACACAGGATTGTCATCTGAGCCAAGCAGGTAGGGCAGGCCCTTATCAGATGTTGTCACTGATCCTGTGCGAATCCACTTGCCGCCCTTGGTGATCTTGACTGCCTCGACGCTGTAGGAGCATTGGCGAAGCTTTTCATACATTGTGCTGGCGCTGGAGATGGAGACCTCATGCTCTGGGCTCTGGCCGCCATAGAGAAGCGTTACAGCCTTTTGGCGGTAAAGCCTGCCTTTCTTATAGGCTTCAAGCACCTTGGCCTTCTCGTTCCAGGGAATCTTATGGCCGCTGTCAACCTCAATCGAGCTTTCGTGGCCCTTGCCAAGGAAGAAGGCTATCTCATTCTTCTTAAGCAAATGGATTGTCTGGAAGATAGCGCTTTCACGAGTGCTGATTATTCGCGCCTCTGGGTCTATGTCCATGGCGATTGCCACGGTGCCTTCGTCTCGGGGATCCTCCTCAGTGAGGATCATCCTGCTTGTCCAGGCTCTTGCGCACTTGCCCATTGCTGGCCTTTTCACCTTGTCCCTGAAGCCTCCGGAGCCGAAAACCGCTACAAAGGATTTATCAGGGCAAATGGACCTGACCTGACTGAAAAGGCTCTCAAAGGCATCTGCAGTATGGGCAAAGTCTATGATTGCCAGCTTGGATCCAAGATGAAGCACCTCAAAGCGCCCAGAGAGGGGCTTAAGGCATGACAGGTCCTCTAGGCTCACCTGTGCATTGAGCCTGCTTGCTGCCTCCAGGGCACCCAGCGCATTGTCAAGGAAGAAAAGCGGGCCATAGCAGAAATGGGCCATCTTTCCCTGGGCCTCCAGCTCAAGGCCGTCCAGGTCCTGGTGGAGGACCGTCACTTTAGAGCTTTGCCGGCCATAGAGCTGGACCTCCAGTCCTAGGGAGCAAGCCAGGCTGCTGATCTGGTCGCGGTGTGCGTTAGACTCAAGCACAAGGCAGACAGAAGCCGGCTTGGTCTGGCGTGCCAGGTTGAGCTTGGCGTCTATGTAGGCCTCCATGGTCTTGTGAAACTCAAGATGCTCCTCAGTGAGAGTGGTGAATATGCACAGCTCGAATTCCAGTCCGCTTAGCCTTGAGGCCTGGGAGGAAAGGGCATGGCTTGTGCACTCAAGAATTGTGAGCTCAACGTTGTTTGCCCTGCATCTTGACAGAAACTGGTAGAGCTGAGGGGCTTCCGGCGTGCTCTGGCGCCAAGGGCTTGGAATGGGACCCGACCCATCGTCAACCATGACGGTCGAAAGAAGAGCAGCCTTCACGCCCTTGGCCAGGAGCAGGCTGTAGAGAAACCATGCGGTTGTGCTTTTTCCATCAGTGCCTGTGATTCCGACAAGCTTCATGCCTTTCTGTGGCTCGTCGAAGAAGGCGCTGGAGGCAAGGGCCAGGGCTTTCTCGGGGCTTGGAACTATGAGGGTTGGCAGCGATCCAACGGCTGCTCGGCTTACGACAGCGCATGCCCCCTTGTCCATGGCATCCTGGCAATAGAGCCTTCCGCTGTTTCCCACTTCCATGGCAAAGAACAGCGAACCGGGCTTCACAAGGCGTGAATCGATCTCAATTGATGCGACAGCCAGGCTTTCATCGACCTGTGGTGTCTTTTCTGCTTGCATTGCTTGAATTAGTGAGCTTAGGCTGGTCATATCCCAATCATATCACCCAAGCCAGCGGTTTTCTATAGAAAAGCCAAGGCAAAAGTGCTATCTTGGACCTATGAGCGACAGAACGATAGTATACACCCCGAGAGGGGTTTGCGCTTCCAGGATCAAGGTTGTCCTGGAGCAGGATGATACAATAAAGTCAGTGGAGTTCACCAATGGCTGCGATGGCAACCATAGTGGAATTGCTGCCTTGTGCGTTGGCCTGAAGGCTGAGGATGCAGCAAGCCGTCTTGAAGGAATCACCTGCGGACCACGCTCCACCTCCTGCCCCGACCAGCTTGCCAAGGCCCTTAGACAGAGATGAAGAAGCTTGCTGCGATCCTGATTGTTCTGAGCCTCGCTGCTGGAATGGCCTTAGGCGCCATAAGCAGCGATGCCCGCGCCCTTGGGCGTGGATCCAGCTTCTTTGCATCCTTCAATGAGGATGAGGCCCTGATCTTCAATCCTGCTTCCCTTTACTTCATGGGCAGCGAACCAAGGCTGAATATCAGCTTCGGCTCCCAGGAATCATTCAGCAGCACGATTTACCAGGCTAATGAGAGCATAGAGGATCCAAGGCTTAAGATGCAGGCAAGCTTCGTGGCTTCCAACATAGCCTTGTCAATCGGGATGTTCACAAGCCTGGCAGACAGGATAGACGATCCTGCCAGCAGGCTTTCGACCTTTACGTTCCTTAATACAACCTATCTTCAGATTGTTCTTTCCTATGGGCTGGGGCCTGTCTCTGGAGGGCTTTCTGTATGGGGTGGAAGGTCAAGCCAGCGAGTGCAGATCCCAATTCATGAGCAGAGTGCATTCTCCGATTACCTGACCCAATCCTTGCTTGGCAGCTATTCCACCAAGCTGGGAAGCGATTTCTTTGGAATCTCCGCTGGCTTCATGGCTGTGCTTGGACGGTCTGCATTGTCCATCTACTCGGACAACCTGATAGACACGGTGGACAATGTGATTGTGATTGACATTCCAAAGGCGGCCAAGCTTATGAGCCTGTCCTATCGCTTCAGCCAGGACCGCTATGACAAGCAGGCCCAGCTCAGGCTATGGTGCTTTGACCTGGGCATAGGCGTTGACAAGCTCTTCGACCCGCAAGGGCGGAGCGTGAACTTGAATCTCAGGACTTATTTCCAGATATCGACAGACTATGTATTCAACATAGGCCTGTCATTCGAGTCTGGAGAAGGGTCAAGCTTCCTGCAAGACTCGCGACAGGTCTACAACCTGGGATTCTGGTATGAGAGATACTCAGGCCAGCTTGCCCTCTACGTACCCTCCAAGGCCTATGCCCATGGGCTTGATGGGACCGAGGGCCTGAAGCTGGCAGCCAGCCTGACCATACAGATCTAGTCGAAGTTAAGGCCCTTGAGCTCGGGATGCACAAATACGCCATTGTGGCGTACAAGCACATCGTCCATATAGATATCTCCACCTCCCCAGTCCTCTCGCTGGATCCTGACCAGGTCCCAGTGATTGGCGCTCTTGTTGCCGTTGTCGCAGTCCTCATAGCTGTTGCCTGGGGTGAAGTGGAACGAACCCTTGATCTTCTCGTCAAAGAGGGTATTGTCCATTGGGAAAGTGATCTGGGGGTTGCATCCAAGGGCGAACTCTCCGACGTAGCGGGCTCCCTCATCGACGTCGAGCACCTGGTTTATCAGCTCATCGCTGTCGCTGTGAGCTTCGACTATCCTGCCGTTCTCAAACCTGAACCTGATTGAGGAGAAGCAATGTCCGTTGAAGGTTGAGCAGCAGTTGTAGGCGATAGTGCCATTGACGCTGGTCTTCACCGGTGCGCTGTATATCTCTCCATCGGGGATGTTGCACTGTCCAGAGCAAGGCAGCCATGGCAGGCCCTTGACGCTGAAGCTTAGGTCGGTCCCGGGGCTGGTGATATGAACCCTGTCCACTGTCTCAAGGTACTTCTTAGCTCTTTGCATTGCCTTGTCCATGGCTGGATAATCCACCTCAGTGGTCACCCTGTAGTAGTAATCCTCGAACTCGTCAGTGCTCATGCCAGCCTGCATGGCCATTGTAGGGGTAGGGTAGCGAAGCACAACCCATTTGGTGTGAGGAACCCTGATCCTGTGATGGACCGGGTCTGTGTAGAAGCGGCTTACAAGGTTGTTCTTCTCCGGCACGCTTGCCAGCTCCCTGGTGTTGGCTATGCCTCTGATGCCGATGAAGGCATCCATCTGCTTCATTCGATAGCAGTCCGCATCAGCCCATGCCTTCAGGCTCTCTTCTGTGGCGCCTTCTGTCATGGCTCTCTCAAGGTAGTTGCTCCACTTGTTCACAAGCGGAAAGCCTCCAGCATCATAGATAGCCTTGACAAGCTCTGCTGTCATGGTGTCGGGGATGTCGACTGCGTTGATCAGGCAGCTTTCACCTTTCTCTAGGTGACAACTGTACTTGACAAGCAATTCAGCCAACTTGGCTTCTCTAGGGTCTTTCATCTATATCCTCCAATTCTCTTAAGTCAATTCTTATGCCTGGAGCCTCCAAGGCTATGCAGCAGAGTCCCATGGTCCCCTGGCCGCTGCCATACAGAGCATCGTTGGCTATGGGGTGCCTTGACCAGGCAAGATGCACTCTGACCTGGTGCCTGAAGCCCTGGGCAAGAGTTGCAATGCAAGCCTTGTCGTCCAGCCAATCAAGCTCTGTTGTGTAGAGCCTGCCCTGGCCTGTCGGACGAACCAGCCTGCGTCCCGGCCCAAAAGCTCTGAAGGCGCTGGTGATGCGCTTAGGGTCCTGGTCAAAGAAAGGCCAGCTGGGTCCTTGCGGATCTTCAGGCCTTGTCAGGGCAAGATAGCGCTTGATGAACCTGTCGGAATCCTGGAAGCCAAGCATTCTTTCATAGGCCTCTTTAGTGCGGGCAAAGGCGACCAGGCCGCTGGTTTGGCTGTCAAGCCTATGCAGAGCCAAGCCTTCACAGGCCTTTTTCCCATAGGGAGCAAGAATCTCCTCATGAGCCTGGCCTATCTCCTCAAGAAGAGAGCCGCCTTCACCCTGGACAAGGGGAACCGTATGCTGTCCGGCTTTCTTGTAGGCTATGACCAGATCGCAAGTGGCCATCAGGCAGAAGCTTCTTGGGAGAAAAAAGTCTTTCATGTGAGCAAGTGTAATGGTTTGGACAGCTGTGAGCAAGGCCTTGGTTGACATAAAAGGCTAAGCTGTTTATAGTCATCTCGTAAGGAGAACAATATGTCAAAAGCACATAGAGGTACAGGAATCCGCAAGGAAAAGAATCATGCCAGGGGCACTTGCCCGGTATGCAGCCGCGAGGCCGTGAAGCTTCTCTACGAAGCCCAGGTTGACGGGGTCGCCAAGAAGGTCTGCAAGCAGTGCAGCGCCAAGATCAAGAACGCCTAGGCTTGGACTCATCTGAAAAGGGTTGCACTGCAACCCTTTTTTCATATTCATGGACAAGTATTTCCTGATAGGCATCAAAGGCACCGGCATGGCAAGCCTTGCTCTTTATCTTAAGGCAAGGGGGTGCTCTGTGTCCGGCTGGGACAGGCCGGAGGTGTTCTACACCGATGAGCATCTTGCCGCCTCAGGCATAAGCTTCAGCACAGAGGATGACTGCCCCATAGACCAGGATGCCAAGGTCATATGGTCTACAGCCTACAAGGCTTCCTCCTGCTCGATTCTCAAGAGAGCTCTCGAATCAAGAGAGTGCTTTTCCTATCCGCAGCTTCTTGCGGCTCTTAGCCAGCAAGGCCAGACCTATGCAGTAGCCGGCACCCATGGCAAGACCACAAGCGTTGCAGCCTGCAGCTGGATCTTCTCCAGCGGTCCTAGGGCAAGCTTCCCGATAGGCTCTATCTTTGGCTCCTTTCTTCAAGGCCAAGGCGCGCTGTGTCATGGGACGGAGAATCTCATCCTGGAGGCCTGCGAGTACCAGGATCACTTTCTTGCCTACAAGCTCCGCGGGGCGCTTGTGACCTCGATAGACTTCGATCATCCAGACTTCTTTGAAAGCCTGGAGGATGTGATGCAGTCGTTCAAGCGCTTTGCACAGGGCCTGGGCTTTCTGGTTTACTGCGCCGATGATGACAATGCCCGCAAGCTCGGCCAATATGCCCGCAAGCTTGGCATAATGAGCATAGGCTACGGGTTCTCTGCACGAGGACCCTTTCATGTCACCCAGGCTCAGGATTCATCAATTGCCCTTGATCTTATCCCATACATGTCCTTCAGGCTTCCCTTTGCCAGCAAGGCCTTGCTGAACGACCTAGTAGGATCTGCAATCCTAAGCGCCATGCTTCTTCTGGATAGGCCGCAGCCGAAGCTCTATCTTCAGGAAGGCTCCCTGGTTTCAGACGAGGCTCTAGCCACTGAGATTGCCGACATGCTCAAGACCCTGGAGACCTATCCAGGATGCACAGGGCGCTGCGAGACTCTCCTTGTGGAGAAGGGCGTAACCTACATTGATGATTATGCCCATCATCCCTCCGAGATCAAGGTGTCCTTGTCCAACATAAGGGCGCTTCATCCAGGATGCAGGCTGGTTGTGGCCTTCAAGAGCCATACAGCCTCCAGGACAAGGGCCTTCCTGGAGGATTTTGCCTCAAGCCTAAGTCTTGCTGATCGCCTTGTCATAAGTCCGGTCTACAGCAGCGCCAGGCAGGATGGAAGCCATGGGGAGGATGAAAAGCTTGCTCGTGAGCTTTGCGACCTCATCACAAGGCGCTACCTTTATTCTTATACCAGCAAGCTAGAATCCTGCGTCTATGCAAGCGACAGCCAGGCAGCTGCAGTGCTAGCCTCCGCATTGGAAGAGGGCTGTGTTTGTGTTACACTTGGAGCGGCGAACAATCGCGGACTATGCAGACAGGCCGCATTACTTAGGAGAGATAGATGAGAAGCATGACAGCTTATGGAAGCGGAGAGTATCTGGACCAGAACATCTCCATATCTGTTGAGATCAAGAGCTACAACAACCGGTTTCTTGAGATAAACCATCTGATGCCAGCAGTCCTCAGCTCCTTGGAAGGCACTGTTGACAGCGTCATCAAGACACATGCCCAGCGGGGCCATGTAGATGTCATAGTACGTATAAAGAACTTCCATTCCAAGGCAGAGGTCTGCCTCGACAAGGGCCTTCTGGATGCATATATGAAGGCCATCGCTGAGGCTGAGAAGGAGCAGGGGAGGACGATCATGGTTGATTTTGGTTCCCTGAATGCAATCGAGGGCCTGTTCACTCCTATAATTGACGAGAGCGCCGAGATCTACAGGGAAGGCCTGCTCAGCGCCATGGACAAGGCCCTTGTCCATTTTGACGAGGCCAAGGACCGAGAGGGCCTTGTGACCAGGAACAACCTCAGGGACCTTAACAGCAGCCTGCTGCAGAGCCTGGATACCGTTGTCGCCAATGCACAGAGCCTCGATGCAGCCATCAAGGACAGCCTCAAGGCCCGCTTTGACCAGATGCTGGGAGAGGAAGGCTATGACGAGAGCCGCTTTTTGCAGGAGGTGGCTGTGATGCTGGTCAAGTACTCCATCAATGAGGAGATAGTGAGGCTGGGCGAGCATGCCCATCAGCTTGACAAGCTGCTTGACAGCCCCGATCCAATAGGCAAGCGCCTTGATTTCCTTACCCAGGAGATGAACCGCGAGATAAACACCATAGGCAGCAAGAGCATGATGGCAGAGGTCACCAACGCCGTAGTCGTCATGAAGGACTGCCTGGAGAACATACGTGAACAGATGAGGAATATAGAATGAGAATTGCCATTTCAGGTCCATCAGGCTGTGGGAACACCACAGTCTCCACTCTTTTGTCTAAGAAGCTTGGATGCAAGATGATAAACTTCACCTTCCGCTCAATGGCTGAGGAAAGAGGCATTGATTTTTGGGAGATGTGCGCCCTGGCTGAGAAGGATGACAATGTGGACATAGAGTGCGACAGGCGCCAGGTCCAGATGGCCATGGCTGAGGATGCCTGCGTCCTAGGCTCCAGGCTTGCCATCTGGATGCTCAAGGATGCAGATCTCAAGGTCTATCTGAAGGCCTCTGTTGAGGAAAGGGCGAGAAGGATCGTGAAGAGGGAAGGCGGGGACCTGGCAGATAGAAGAGAGCAGACCATGCAAAGGGATGCTCATGACACTGCAAGGTACAAGAGAATATACGGCATAGACAATACCAAGGGGCCTGAGATAGCCGACCTGGTCATCGACACTGAAGGCAAGACGCCTGAGCAGATTGTCGATCTTATAATCGATGCGATTAAGTAGAGGTATGTACACTTTTTCTTTTTTTCGCTATTATCATCATTTGCATTGATAGGAGAACTTGACCTTGACTAATAATCAACCAAAACCGATTCCACTTGACACCTTGATTGATAAGGACGTCAACGTTTACGAGATGACTTGCGTGGCCATCAAGCAGGCAGCTGCCATCACTCGAAATGGCGATCAGGAACTGGAGAACGAGCGAAACAAGGTCGTATCTCTTGTGCTCACCCAGGTCCTCAATGACGAAGTCGAGTACACCAAGCCGTCAAGCAACTGACAAGACGGTCTTTCTTTTCGGCCCCACTGCTGTAGGCAAGACCGAGCTTCTCGCTTCAGTCTTCGCAGATCGCTTCGAGGTCGTCAACGCTGATTCTGTGCAGGTCTATCGCGGCCTGGACATAGGATCGGCCAAGGCAGATTCACAGATAAGATCCATAATACCTCATCATCTCATAGACATACGCGATCCCTGGCAGCAGTTCACTGTCGGGGATTTCGTGGCAGAAGCTGAGAATGCCTGCTCCTTGATTCGATCTCGGGGCAGGATTCCTGTGCTCAGCGGCGGCACTGCCTATTACTTCAAGCACTTTCTCTATGGCCTGCCCTGTACGCCCAAGGCCGACGAGAGCACCCGCGCAAGCGTCAAGGAGAAGATGGAAGCCCTTGGCCTTGAGAAATCCTATGAGCTGCTGCGCGTCCTCGATCCCCAGTCAGCCCAGCGCATCCACCCCAACGATGCCTATCGCATCTCCAGGGCCCTTGAGGTGTACGCAAGCTCTGGCAGGCGCCTTTCAGAATGCACCATGCCCAGCAAGCCAAGAGAGGACATGGAGACCTTGGTCATTGGCCTTATGAGAGACAAGGACGAGCTTGCAAGAAGGATGGAGCTGAGAGTTGAGCAGATGTTCTCCAGCGGGCTTGTTGAGGAGATCCGGGGCTTGGTGGCTGGCAATGCACAGCCTTGGTGGCCAGGCCTGCAGGGCATCGGCTACAAGGAGTTCTTCGATGCCATGTCCACAGGCGAGCTTTCACTGTCCATGATCAAGAGCCGGATCCTCAGCGATTCCAAAAAATATGCCAAGCGCCAGATGACTTTCTTCAAGTCGTTTGGCTCCGTGCATTGGGTTGATGCCCAGGACAAGGACCAGGTCAGGGCTCTTCTGGATGACTTCTTGCTCTGATGATGTCGACAAGTTCCGGTTCAGCTCCAATCCATCTATAAGCTTGCTTTTAAAGCTATTCTAAAGCCTCTCAAAAGCTGCATTGCCATAATAGCCTGCAGAGGAGACAGAAGGCTGCAGCGATTATCCAGCATCTGGCAGGCCTTGCAGTTGAACAAAGCCCTGTGATTTTCTATCATGTGCCTATGAGGCAAGGATTTCAGAAGACATTGCAGGCTGCATCCCTCGTTGTCATGGGCATTGCGGTGATTGGGGGCTTGGTGGCAGCTCGCAATCTGAGCTTGACTCAAATCGTGAACTTCTCTCCAAGGAATCCCATTCTTGGAGCCCTGTTCATGATTCTTCTCTATTGCATCAAGAGCCTTTCAGTCTTCTTTCCGGTAATAGTGCTGTTCCTGGCCACCGGGTCCATGTTCCCACTTCCCCTGGCCATTGCAGTGACCATGACGGGGCTGCTGGCAGGATCCTATGTGGCATACGGGGTAGGAGAGCTTTCCTCTGACAAGGGAGCGCTGATTGTGAGCAGATTTCCCAAGCTGAAGAGAATCATGGGAGACAATCCAAGGGGGGAGAAGTTCATGAATTTCTTCCTGAGGATAAATGGACTCGTGCCCAGTGATGCAGTGAGCATGTATTTTGGAGCAGTCAGGATGTCTTTCTGGGATTTCACATGGACAACATTGGCAGGCCATGCGCCCAATGCCTTGCTGGTGACCATGCTTGGTGCATCCATAAAGGAGCCAGGATCCTGGCAGTTTTATGTCTCGCTTGTTCTCACAGTCCTCCTAACCATCGGATCGGCAGTGATTTACATCGTCTATGAGAAAAAGGAGGGCTTGCATCGATGAGCAATGGCTACAGGCTTAGGATCACGGTCAAGAGGGCTCTGGTGATAGTTCTCCTGCTTATCCAGATATTTCTCTTCACCCTTGCCTTCACCCGCTATCTCCAGGTTCTGCAGTGGCTGACCATTGTATTGCAGTTCATCAGCTTCTTTGTTGCCCTGGCGATTATCAACAGAACCACCAAGAGCGGGTTCAAGCTGTCCTGGGTCTTCCTGATTCTTGCCTTTCCCTTGGTTGGCGGGATTCTCTATCTTCTTTTCTCCTTCCAAGGCAGCGCCAAGAAGATGGACCGGTGCCTGCGCACCATCGAGAGCCATACCAAAGGCGTGATGTTTTTTGACAAGACCTTCACGGAGACTCTTGATTCTCCTGACATAAACCAGATGCGGTATTTGATGAATCACCTGCATTACCCAGCTTGCACCAATACTGAAACCAAGTTCCTTTGCCCTGGCGAGGCCTTTCTTCCTGTCCTGCTTGAGGAGCTCAGGAAAGCCGAGAAGTACATCTTCATGGAATACTTCATCTTCCAGCCAGGTGCTATGCTGGATTCAATCCTGGACATACTCGAGGCCAAGGCGCGAGAAGGTGTGGAGGTGAGAATCATATTTGATGATTTTGGGTGCTTTGTCACCGTCCCCTCCGATTTTCAGAGACAATTGGAACGCAGGGGAATCAAGGCGATAAAGTTCAACCCATTCAGGCCGATCCTGACAGCGGTGCAGAACAACCGCGACCATAGGAAGATAGCATCCATTGATGGAAAAGTGGCCTTCACCGGTGGAATCAACCTCTCCGACGAGTACATCAATGCCGTCGATGTCCATGGCAGATGGGAGGACAGCGCCATAATGGTCTCAGGCGATGCCGCATGGTGCCTGACCGTGATCTTTCTGCAGATGTGGAACCTCAACACTGTCATCGCCCGCAACAAGGGCCGCATCCTGGTGAAGGAGAGTCAAGTTACCTCCTCTCTGGAGGACTTCAGCGCTTACAAGCCTGTTCTTGAGGCTCTTCCTGAAGCCCAGGGCATCGTCATCCCCTATGCAGACAGCCCGATGGATGACGAGAACATCGGCGAGCATATCTACATGCAGATCATCAGCAACGCGAGAAAATATTTGTACATCACCTCGCCCTATCTGATCATTGATGACAGCATGGTCAGCGCACTGAAGCTGGCTGCCAAGGGCGGTGTTGACGTGAGGATCATCACCCCACATAACGGCGACAAGAAGTTTGTCCATGATACAACCCGCACATACTATAAGGAGCTGATTCTCTCCGGGGTGAAAATCTACGAGTTCAATGGATTCATCCATTCCAAGACCTTTGTCTGTGATGACATGACAGCCACTGTAGGTACCATAAACCTAGACTTCCGAAGCATGTACCTGCACTATGAGTGCGGTGTATGGCTCCACGAGGCTCAGGCTGTCATGGAGGTGAAGCAGAGATTCCTTCAGGAGATCGAGTCCAGCTTCATCATAACCGAGCAGACCTGCAAGGACAGGCATTTCAACAGCCTAGGCCGCAACATCCTTCGTCTTGTTGCGCCTTTGATGTAGCTGTCCTTCCTATAGCTGCTCTATTCAGCGCATTGAGTGAATATTCAGATTAAGCCTCTCCTGCTTGTCTTTTTTATTCTGACGATATTGGAGAAAATGTCGATTTAGCTCTTGCCTTAGCTGTTTCTCTTTGATAGAATCCTCAGTATATCAAAGACTTAGCATGGAGTTTACATATGAAGAAGCTTAAGCATAATCCGATACCTTGGGATTTTCTGGAGCCTTACAAGGGAAGGTTCTTTAACGGCCAATGGCCTACACTGCCTGAGATGTTTGACATCACAACCCAACGCTTCGGAACAAGGCCTTGCTTCGAAGCCTTCTCTCCAAGACATGACCAGTACACCTACAACCAGTCAAGGACCATTCTTCTCAAGCTTGCCAATCACCTTTCAAGCATTGGAGTCAGAAAGGGCGACAGGGTAGGGCTTGTAGGAAAGAACAGCCCCGAATGGGCCTTTGCCTACATGGCAACCCTTTATGCTGGTGCCATCATCGTGCCGGTGGACAATGCCCTGAAGATTGAGGAAGTATCTCACCTCATGAGCTTTGCTGAGGTCAAGGTCCTTTTTGCCGACCTTGACAAGCTGGACAAGCTTGAATTCAAGACGGATGTGATTGCAAGAATCAGCCTTGAGGACTATGACAGGCCGGATTATATACTGAACCTCCAGGAGGAGACCTCCAGCAAGATCATAGAGAAGGCCGTTGATACAGATGTGGCTGCCATATTGTTCACAAGCGGAACCACAGGCACTCCAAAGGGAGTCCAGCTCACTCACCTAAACCTCGTAGCCGACTGCTATTGTGCACAGGCCCAGATGAACATCTATGCCACTGATGTCTTCTATGCCATCCTCCCGATCCATCACGCCTATACAATGCTTGCAGTATTCATCGAGGCAATGAGCGTCGGAGCCAATATCGTCTTTGGAAAGAAGCTTGTCGTCTCCCAGATATTCAAGGAGATGAAGGATGGCCATGTGACCATGTTCCTGGCAGTTCCGATGCTCTACAACAAGCTCATAGCTGCTCTCATGAAGGGCGTCAAGGACAAGGGCCCGATTGTTAACGGACTGATCCATGCCATGATGGGCATCTCCGGCTTCATGAAGAAGGCCTTCAATATCAATCCCGGCAAGAAGATGTTCAAGTTCCTTCTCAAGAAGGTTTCCCTCGACGAGAACAGGATATGCATCAGCGGAGGCGGACCGCTTCCAGCTTCTACCTTCAAGCGCTTCAACCAGCTTGGAATTGACTTTGTCCAGGGCTATGGCCTGACCGAGACAAGCCCGATATTAACGCTGGTTCCGATTTTCGATTATGAGGAAGCCAGCATCGGAAAGGCTGTTGGCATGGTTGAGATCAAGATTGTGGATCCTGATGCAGACGGCAACGGCCTGCTTTATGCAAGAGGGCCTATGGTCATGAAGGGCTACTACAAGAACCAGGAAGCCACCGATGAGATCATCGACAAGGATGGCTGGATCAATACAGGCGATATCGGGCATGTGGACAGCAGAGGCTTCTACTACCTGACCGGAAGAGCCAAGAACATAATCGTCACCGAAGGAGGCAAGAATGTCTTCCCAGAGGAGATCGAGGATGCCTTCCAGCTCTATGATGATGTTGACCAGATTTGCGTGCTTCCCTTCACTGTTGACAAGGAGAAGAAGAGCGAGGGCATTGCTGCCCTGGTAAAGCCAAGCGATGCCGCTGTCAAGGCCTACCCAGATCCCTCTTCCCTCAAGGCCCATATTGATGGCATAATAGAGGCTGTAAACAGCACCTTGCTTCCTTATCAGCGAATTCGAAAGACCATAGTCATTGATGAGGACCTTGAGGTGACAAGCACAAAGAAGGTCAAGCGCTTCAAGGTTCTGGCCAAGTACAAGGATAAGTTGAATGACTAGCAGAGAAAGAGCATCGCTTAGGGGCCAGGCACAGACCTTGAGCCCAGTGGTGTATGTGGGCAAGAACGGCATAAGCGAAGCTGTTGTAAATGCTCTTGAGCAGGCCTTGGCCTGCCATGAGCTTGTAAAGGTTAGGTTTGAGAGCTCCAAGGATCAGGTCAAGCCCCTGTGCCTTGAGCTGGAGAAGCTTACACAAAGCACATTGGTTGCGACGACGGGCTTCACAGGAGTGTTCTTCCTGCCCAATCCAGACCCCTCGGAGCGAAGGGTTTTCGCTGACTGAGAGTAGACAAAAAGCCATAGCAGAAGTAGAGTTCAGCTATGGCTTTTTTTAATACATTCGATCAGGTCATCGCCTTCATGGAATCCTACATGAACCTTGAAAGGCGGACTGGTGACTATTCTGTGCGCACATACCGCATAGACCGTATGACGTCCATTCTCAAGGCACTTGGGAACCCTCAGTGTGCCTACAAGACCATTCATGTAGCAGGAAGCAAGGGCAAGGGATCCACGGCTACCTTGATGGCTAAGGGCATTGAGGCCCTGGGATTCAAGACAGGGCTTTACCTGAGCCCCCATGTCAATGATTATCGCGAGCGCTTCAGCCTGGCGGGCAGGTTTGTCGATGATGCGGATCTAATAGCCACAGGCAACGCTCTTGCCCAGGGCCTGGAAGGCTTCTCCTTCGAGGGCCAGATGGGCTGCGACTGCATCACGACCTTCGAGCTGTACACCTCCTTTGCCTTTCTTCTTTTCAAGCGCCTTGGCTGCGACTGGGCTGTCATAGAGACTGGGCTGGGCGGCAGGCTTGATGCGACCAACATACTTCTTCCCCAGGCAAGCGTCCTGACCCCTATAGAGCTTGAGCATACGGAGATCCTTGGCCACACAATAGCCCTCATCGCAGGAGAGAAGGCCAAGATCATCAAGCCCCATGTGCCATGCTTCATAGCTTATCAGAAGCAGGAGGCCAGGGAGGTGTTTGCCCAGGAGGCCAAGGTGCAGAGCTCCAAGGCTCATTTCCTGGACACAGAGGTTGCAGCCTTTGAAGCCAGCCTTGACCGCAAGGACGGCAGGGTCGTCCAGAAGGCCCATGTGAAGTACTCTGATGGCTATGAGGTGGATGCAAGCCTTAGCATGCTTGGCAAGGTGCAGGCCCAGAACTTCGCCCTTGCTGTGCTGACCTTGAGGTCCCTTGGAATCTGGGATGAGAAGGCAGGCCTTTTGGCCATGGAGCAGGCCAGCATGCCGGCCCGCCTGTCCACTGTGAGCTACAAGGGCCATGACATATGGTTTGATGGAGCCCATACAGCAGTCTCGATGGCCAATCTTGCGGACTTCTACAAGGAGCTCTATCCGCATCATAGAGGCGCAGTGATCTTTGGCTCAGTAGCAGGCAAGGACCATGAGCACATGGCCGAAAGCATCGTCGCTGACTTTGACAGGATAGTCGTAGCACGTCCGGGAACCTTCAAGAAGAGCGACCCTGAGCAGCTTTACTATCTGGTCAAGTCCAAGGCACGCAAGAGCACAAAGGTCTTTCTTGAGATAGAGCCAAGGCAGGCCTTGGATAGGGCCTTGAGCCTTCTTGAGGAGGGAGAGCCGCTTCTTGTCACTGGCTCCTTCTACATGGCAGGGGCTATTGAGGCCATATTATGAGCCTGAACTGCAAGGAGCTGGAGAAGGTCCTTGAGGAGCTGGAGCTGGAAGGCTCCAGGATCCAGTCAAGCCGCCAGGTCAGCTTTCATGCCCTTGTGCTTGGCCTGTACTCCAGGCAAGGCCCCTGGTCCCTCTATATTGAGACAGCCTCCCAGGATGCAAGGATACACAGCCTAAAGCATGACAGCTACGGCAAGATGGACAAGCTTCAGCGCTTTGCGCAGTTCTTAAGGTCCAACATTGATGGATCGCGGATTGTGAAGGTCCTCCAGAAGCCTGACGACAGGATGCTTGTCATGATCCTTGACAATCATGACAGGCAGATGAGGCTCTATATAAGGCTCTATTCAGGCCCTGGAGCCAACATAATTGTCACACAGGACGATGATGTAATCCTGGATCTTCTTCTGCGCCGTCCCAAGAGGGGAGAGATCACTGGCCAAAGGCTTTCCGATGGGCTTGAGACCTGGACAGAGAGGCCTTCCAGGAGCTTTGAGATCAGGCCTTATGACCAAGGCCAGAGCTTCAACGACTATCTGGAATCCTATTATGGGGAGCAGCGCCATGATACCTTCCTGTCCGACCTCCTAGCTAGGATAGCTGAGCAGAGGGACAAGGAGCTTGCAGAGCTCAAGGCCTCTCTTGCATCGGCTGAGAAGAGACAGGAAAGCTCAAAAGACTGGCAAAGGTGCAAGACCTATGGAGACCTGCTGTCCTCTAACATTCACCTGATGAAGAAGGGCATGCTCTTTGTCGATGTGACAGACTATGATGGAAGCATAGTCTCAATCAGCCTGCGGCCCGACCTCTCTCCATCCCAGAACATCCAGGCCTACTATGAGCGCTACAACAGGGACAAGGGCGCCTATGAGGACGCCACTGCCCATGCCCAGGAGCTGGAAAGGACCATAGAAAGAAGAACCATGGCCTATGAGAAGGCTCTGGAAGGCCAGGACATTGCTTCCTTGAAGGCCCTTTGCCAAGGTCCAAGAACCTCTGCTGTCCAGGAGACCGACAGCGGGGTCATCTGTGCCTCCCAGGGCTTCACCATACTTTGCGGACGCAATGCCACGGAGAACCTTAAGCTTCTAAAGAAGGCCAAGGGCAATGATCACTGGTTTCATAGCAGGGATTGGCCAGGGGGCTATGTCTTTGTGAAGGCATGCAGGGACAAGACGCTTCCTCTTAGCATAGCCATGCAAGCTGCCATGCTTGCTCTTTGGTTCTCCAAGGGCAGGGCCTCAGGACGAGGATCTGTATACTGGACCCAGGCCAAGTACCTCAAGCGCGTCAAGTCGGATTCGCCTGCATTGGTGATTCCCACTCACGAGAAGAACCTTGATGTGAAGATAGATCCAGAGACTGTAAGGACTCTTCTAGGGGAGCAGAGGCTGAATTAGCTGGAAGTTTTCTGTATTTTCAAGCTTGTTCTATCCCATTTGAACTTCTTTTGCTATTATGGTTGACATGAACACCTACTTTCAGGACATATTCTATCCATCCACCAGCGATTATGGCACGCTGGATGCCCCCACTGGCGTCCAGAAGCTGCCCTTGGTAGCCATAGCTCCTCATGGAGCCTGGGATTATGTGCTTGAGCTTTTAAAGAAGCTTTTCTCTCGCCTGCAAGTGCTTAAGCCAAGGACTGTGGTCATATTGTCAAGCCCTCATCAGAACCCCCTGGAGAACGGGGTGCTTTGCCCGTCTGCAAAGATTGTGGAAGGCTATGACTGGAAGCTCAGCCTAGCATCCCTGAAGGGCTGCACTGTTGATGATTCAGCCTTCATGGAGGAAGCTGCCTTCGAGGAGCTTTATCCCTTCATAGCAAGGCTGTTCGGGGACGCGGATGTGTACTGCCTTCTTTCCAAGGGGCCTTCGGCAGAGCTCAGAAAAGCCCTGGAAAACCTGAAAAAGGAGGATCCTCAAGCCTTGATCATCATATCAACCAATCTCAATGGACAAGCTCCGGAGGACCTGGCGCGCAGCCAGAGACATGAGCTTCTCAAGAGCCTGGAGCAAGGCTACAGCAAGCTTGACCCCAAGGCTGTCAGCCCCTGCGCTCTGGGCTGGCTCAATGAGTTTCCTGGATCCTATGAGATTCTGGCTTCCGATGACCAGCTGGTTGGGCATGCAGTTGCCATAAGGAGATCCAATGATTAATCCAGTATCAGCAAGGCAAAGGGATGGAAGCACCCTGTTCTGCCTAGGCCCTCACACACCCTCCTTGACGGTGCTTCAGGGCCGCAAGCAAAGTGCATGGCTCTATGATGAGGGAAGGCTCGTCGAGGTGCCTTTCTCGCAGATCCTCTTTGAGGATGGGCTTTACTATTTCAGCCTTCAGATCACCGGCCTGCATGGAGCCCATGAGCTTTGCAGCACGCTTAGGCCAAAGGCTATGGCCTTGATTGCGGCCTTTCTCAAGGGCGCGCTTGAGCTCTCTTCCCGCCTGTCCCTGGTAGGGGGCATGGTTGGATTTTCAAGCTTCTGGTTCACAGATGAAGGCCAGGTGCTTTTCCTTTCAGACCAGATGAGCCGCCTTGTGATGGATAGCCTTGATGACCAAGGACGCTTCTATGACCAGACCTGCTGGCTGGTGCCGCAGGCCCAGGAAAAGCACAAGCTGAGCTACCAGGCTGTGGAGCTTATGTACTTCGCCCTTTCAGGCAAGCCTCCTCTTCTATCAGACAATGTGCGCCTAGGCGGCTATAGGATTGAAAGCCTGTCGCGTATGCAGTGCACCAGCGCAGTCGACTTGAAGGAGACGCTTGGCTATATTGACCATATGCTTAGCTTCAATGCCAAGAGCTTTGAGCTTCAGCCAAGCCAGGTCCTAGAGACTATGCAGAGCCTGCCCTGGCCCAGCGAGACTGGCACAATCCTCCTGCCCACCCAGCGAAGCGAGAAGGCCTCCCAGGCCTTGTCCCGAAGGGCCAGTGCAAGGTCTTTTTTTAGAAAGAAGGGGACCTTGATTGCAGTCATCGCTGTGGTTGCAATAGCCTTGGCTGCCTTTCTTACCAGCTACATCAAGCGTGCAGTCGCACCCCCTGCTACAGCGGGAATGGATGAGGCTGGAATAATACAGAGCTATTATGACGGCCAAAGCGAGCTTAATGTGGAAAAGCTTGAGGACAGCCTTGTCAAGGGTCTTCATTCTCCTTCCTTCTATGAGGTCACAAGCCTGTTTGTCACCCGCCAGATGCGCCAGGGCTATGAGAATGTCTCAGGCATCACCGATGCCCGGGCCTGGCTTGCAGGCGGGCAGGGCCCCATAGCTTCGGCTACCACAATCTATGGACCTGGGGAGGTCAGCATAGAGCGAGCGGACGATGGCTCATGCCTGGCCAGGTATCTTTTCTACACCACCTTCGACTACGAGGACGACAGCAGCGAGGCAGAGGAGATCATGCCTGCAGAGCAGAAGAGCAGCCTGACGCTCTATGTATACGACCAGATCGACAGGTTCACCTTCACCAGACCCAAGAACAAGGACTATCTGCTCATAGCCTCCATAGACACCGTCAGCCAGAAGAAGGTGGATGTAATCGAGGTCCCCTATAACTAGATGATCCCAAGGGGGGCAAGGGTGGCCAGAAGGGCTGCGACACAGATCCAGATGATGGCGCAGAATCTCTTCTGCCGCGCCCTAGGCGCATCATAGGTCAGATAGCAGGCCAGGAAGAAGGGGATGTACGTCGTGATGAAAACCGGCAGGAAGCCCCACCATCTATAGACCCAGATGAAGGCTGGCGTGGAAGCAAGGAATATCTCGAAGACCGAGAAGCCAAGTGCCGAGCCTATGGCCATGAATATGCGGTTGTTGATCCCAAGGATCTTCATATCCTTGTCCTTTGGAAGCAAGTCGGAAGTGAAGCCTGCTATGGAGAACATAAGCGAAAGCTCCCAGCTCACGCCCACCAGAAGGATGAAGCTTGTGCTCTGGGCGCTTACTGTCCACAGGGCATAGCCCGTGAAATGGCAAATGAGTGCATTTGCTATCTCATAGAGCCAATGCACTCCATAAAGGGCGAGAGCTGCGAAGACAGCATTGTAGTTCTTCCTCTTTATCTGCGGAATGTAGACTCCGCACACCACCAGGGCAAGAAGCGCTATGAAGGTCCAGTCGAAATTCGCTGTGCTCCTGACAGCCGCCTGGGCTGCCCTTGCAGCTGCCTTTGCAGCTTCCGATCCATCACCAAAGAACATGTTTATCCTCCTATCGCATTATAGCATGAAAAGAGCTTGGAGAAGAAAAAAGAGGTCAGCTTTCGCTGACCTCCTTCATTCATCATCGATGAACTACTTTGCCTGGTATGCAACCCAAGCCTTCTGAATTTCCTGAACTCCCTTGTCAACTGTGGTTGATCCAAGTCCGATCTCAGCAAGAACGCGGTTGATCACGTTGTAGACATCAGAGTGGAGAACTCCGTCGATAACTGGGGTGAGTGTGTACTTGGTGTAGTACTCAGCTCTCTTTCCTACCAGTGGCTCGAGGTTGTTGTCAACCAGAACCTTGGCTACGTCGATGGTCTTCAGTGATGGGAATGAAGCTCCGGTGGTGAGTCTGTAGGTCTGTGCATACTCGCCCTCGAGGAACTTTATGAGCTTCCATGCAGCGGCTTCCTTTGCAGAGCCAGCAGGAATCTCGGCATTCATGCCCCAGCCTGTTCCGACAACGCCGGAGTTGGTGTTGGAGACGACTTCGCCTTCGATTGCTGGGAAGGCCATGAGCTCGATGTCATTAGCCTGGCGCTCTCTGGAGAGCAGGGCATTGCCGGTGGTCAGGTCTTCCTGGAAAGCTGCTGTTGACCAGTCGCCGTCGATGTAGAATGCGCACCTGTTGTTTGCAAACTCGCCGCGTCCTGAACCGTAGTCGATCTCGAGGGTGTTGCGATTGATGACGCCGGACTCATACATGTCAGCGATCAATGCCAGGGAATTCACGAACCAAGCGTCTGTGAACTGCTTTGTTCCAGCCTTTAGCTCATTTGCCCAGTCAGCTCCGCCAAAGCGTCCGACAACCAGGCTGAACAAGCAGGACTGCATAACCCATTCGCTCTTGTTATCCATGCCAACGCATCCATAGCCCTTTGCCTTGAGAACAGGAACCATTGCCTTGAGCTCTGCATAGGTCTTCGGGATGGAAAGTCCGCAATCATTGAGGACGGTCTTGTTGACATACATCAGGTTTGTTGTGGTGATGCCGTTGGGCAGCTCTGCAAGGTATCCGCAGGTCTGTGGAGCGACAGCAGCTTCTGTGTAGTCGTCATAGATTCCATCAGCGATGAGGAACGGAGTGAGGTCCTTTACAAGGCGATTCTCCTGGAGTGTTGTGGATCTCCCACCTGGCCACATATACATAACATCAGGGAGGTTTCCAGAAGCTGCATAAGCTTCGGTCTTCTGATGGAATGCCTCGTCGAAGAGGTCTTCGCGCTCAATCTTGATGCCAGGATTCTCAGCCTGGAACTTGTCCCAGATCATTGCAATCTCATTTGCACTATTGGGCTCAGAAAGGTCGATGTAGTTCAAAACCCTCAGAGTCACTTCCTCTGACGCTACTTCCTGGGCTGGGCTGGCGAACAGCATGCCGACAGAAAGAAGAGCAATCAGAATCAATGTTACAGTCTTCTTCATCTTTGTATCCTCCTAGATGATAGTACCTTTGTTTGTTCACTGAATGAACTAAAATCATCGTAGCACGGAGGTTTCTATCTGTCAACGTTTATTTTCCTGATTTTTCAACCCAAGTTAATCAGTTAAAACATATATTTGTAAAGAAAGGAGATAAATTTAGTAGAGTGTTTTTTTCAAGAATTATTGACAGTGCTTTGATTCGATGTTAGGATTATTTGTACATTGTGCAAACTAATTAACGAGTAGAAAGAGATGAAGATAAACAACAATAATTTCCAGAAAAACCAGAATACCTCTCTTGTTGCCAAGCTGGTCTGGCGCAATCCGCACATAAGCCGCGTGGACATAGCCAGGGAGCTGAATCTCTATCGCTCCACGGTCACCAACATCGTATCCTCTCTTATAGACAACAGGATAGTCTATGAAGAGGAGGCTGATGATGACAAGGCCAAGGGGGTGAAGGCTGGCCGAAAGCCTATAATCCTCAAGCTCAATGAGAAGTTCGGCTGTGTAGCCGGCATCGACATTCAGCCAAGCCACTACAGGCTATGCATAGCCGCTCTTGACTCGGGAATTCTCAGAGAGAGAAGCGGGGCAATCCCGGAAGATGGGTTTGAGAAGGTCCTGGACTTTCTGATGGCACAGGTCAACAGCCTGGCAGCCTCGCTTGAGATACCTCTGCTTGGAGTCTGCCTGGGAGTGCCTGGTATAGTGGATGCGGCCAACGGCATCATAGTCTACGCAGAGCCCTTCAAGATCAGGAACTTCAATGTCTATGAGCACTTCAAGAACCGCTATGGAGTCAGGGCCCTTGTGGAGAACGATGCCAACTGCTGTGCATGGTATGCTCTTACAACCGATAATCACAGCGCTGAGAAGTCCTTCATGTGCGTCTTTGCCGATCCTCATGACGGCAACTACCAGTTCAGGGATCGCTGCGGAGTGGGAATCGGAATAGGGATAGCCATTGATGGCGATGTCTACCATGGATCTAACAACGCAGCCGGCGAGTTCTGCTCCTATTCCTGGAGAAAGGGCATAGATGGCCAGATGAACCTTCCTATAGAGATACTGAAAGCCTCAGGATCCTCCATTGAGGCCTGGAAGATCATACTTGGAGAGCTGCTTAGCAACCTGATGCCGGTTGTCACCATCCTTGATCCCGAGACTGTCTATCTGATGGGCTCTCCTTTTGCCTCGCAGACAGGGACAATGGAGCTGATCAAGACAGTCATGCCCCAGTTCCTGGATATTCTGGAGAAGACAGGCTGTGCTCTGGCAATCCATGGAGATGACTCTATGGTGGTTGCAAAGGGAGCTGCCATGATGTTCTTGCAGAAGATATTCAACGTTCCTGAGCTGTCTGAGACAGATAAGCCCACGCATTTTGACTGGGATGATATAATAAGGCAGTCCCGCAATGGCGGACTGGCAAAGGAGCTTGCTTTCAATGAAAACTAGGCCAAGTACAATGCTTTCAACGAGGAGGGAGGAGACCCGCGCCTATTGGCTTTTTGTTCTTCCAGGCTTTTTGATCTTCTTCTCCGTAATGGCATTTCCCACTGTGTTCTCCTTTTTCCTGAGCCTGAGCAACTACAGCGGAGGAAAGCTTTGGGGCGGTCCCAAGAAGGTCAGCCTTGTAGGCTTTGATGCCTATGTGACCATGTTCAAGGACAAGTATTTCTGGCTGGCCCTTGAGAACAACATCTACATTGTGCTGATCAGCGTCTTTGGCCAGATTCCTCTTGGGTTCATAATGGCCTATATGCTCTTCCGCGGAATGTTGAAGGGGAGGGACTTCTTCCAGACAGTCATCTACCTGCCTTGTGTCATATCCACCGTTGTAATCGGAGCTCTCTGGTCGGCCTTCACCTCTCCTAATGGAGCCTTGCCTTCCTTGATAAGGCTCTTCAATCCAGCCTATGAGGTCCAGGTGTCGGCGAATCCGATGATCAAGGTGCTCTTGGTCATCCTATGGATGTACACAGGAACCTATCTAATAATCTTCATGGCCAACCTTCAGAAGATTGATGTATCTGTGATAGAGGCCTCGAAGATCGATGGAGCCAGCGAGATGCAGGCTCTTCGCTATATCATCCTCCCGGCCCTGTCCGGCGTCATAGTGGTGAGCTCCATACTTGCAATCAGCGGCAGCCTGAAGAGCTTTGACCTGATATTCGTCATGACCAACGGCGGCCCCGCAGGACGGACCAGGGTTCTTGCCCTCTACATGTATGAGAACGCCTTCAAGGGCGCTCCGAAATATCCTTTGGCAAATGCCATAAGCATGGTGATGGTCATCATCAGCTTCTTGCTCATCGGCATCACAAAGGCTGTTGAGAAAAGGTTCGGAGGCAGGGAATGAGCTACATACAAGGCCGCAAGACAATTGGATCAAGGATCGGCATGGCCGTCACCTACATCATATTGTTCATATTCACCTTCCTGGCGATCTATCCTCTGTTCTGGCTTGTCATGAGCTCCTTGAAGACAACAACAGAATACCAGCTCAATCATCTTGGCTTTCCTGGCACTACCCTGAAGCCAGGCACCAATGAGCACTTCAAGGCTACCTTTGGCAACTTCACCTATGCTTGGTCAAAGGGAAATTTCGCCGTTCTTACCTTGAACAGCATACTCTATACATCAGTGACAGTGGCAGCAAGCCTGCTGCTGAGCCTGATGAGCGGCTTTGCCTTTGCCAAGCTGAGAAGCAAGGCCACCAAGTGGATGTATGGCGCCTACGTCATAGGACTTCTGCTGACACTGCAGTCCATCATGGTCCCGCTGTTTCTAATGGTCAACTGGACTGGGCTCTATGACACCCGCCTGGGTGTGCTGATTCCCTATATTGGCATAGCCTTGCCAATGGCTGTCTACCTCTGCACTGAGTTCATTCGAAGCATACCCAATGCCCTCATTGAGAGCGCAAGAATCGATGGAGCGTCTTTCTTGACAATCTTTGCCAAGATCATAGTGCCGATGGCCAAGCCGGTTGCCACAACAACTGCAATCCTGACTGTTAGCGGTACCTGGAATGAGTTCATGCTTGTGAACATCCTCACTTCCAAGGACAGCACCAAGAGCCTGCCGGTTGGAATAAAGAAGTTCGCCGGCCAGCTGAACAGCGATTATGGCCGCCAGTTCGCCGCCTTGGTCATAGGCCTTGCTCCGATGCTTGCCTTCTATCTCATATTCCGCAAGGAAATAACAAAGGGCGTTGCCGCAGGAGCGGTCAAGGGTTGATATGAATCAGCTGCCAATCATTCCATACCCAGAGTCCTGTGAGATAGCCGAAGGCCTTCTTGATTGCTCAGAGGGCTTTGCAGTGAGCCTGGGCAAGGGCCTGGAGGCTATGAGCGACATAGCCCTGACGCTTTTTCCGTATGGGCGAACCGTGCTTTCCATCTCAGTCGATGAGAAGCTGGACTGCTGCTACAGCATAGAATGCAGAGCAGATGGCGTCTGCATCCTTGTGCGCGAGGCAAGCTCCTGCTGTCCAGCCTTGCTTTGCCTTTACCAGGCTTATGAAGGCCTGGACGGAAAGCTGCCCCTGTTCAGCATCAAGGACAATCCACGCTACGAGTACAGAGGCTTCATGCTGGACTGCTGCAGGCATTTCTTTGCAGTGCCGTTCATCAAGAAGATCCTGTTCTTCATGTCGCTGTATAGGATGAACTTCTTCCATTGGCATCTTTCCGATGACCAGGCCATCCGATTTGCTGTTCCTGGCCTTGAGCTTGAGAAGGCATCAAGCAGGCTTGAGACGGCATTCTCCAACCCTGAGCCCTTCTATTACCAGGGCATCTACTCTGAAAGCGACCTTAGGGAAGTCGTCAATTACGCTGCCATGCTGGGCATCACAGTCATCCCCGAGATCGAGACTCCAGGCCATGCCTCAGCCTTGCTGTCTGT
>JAQVSP010000100.1 GCA_028700425.1 Sphaerochaetaceae bacterium
CGCTCTTCCGATCTCTCAAAATTCTTGGCCTCGCTAGCTAAACGAATAGTTAATTCCTTTTTCTGGTTTAAAGCACTTTCATACTCTTCTCCAGCTCTAGAGCAGGAGAAGGCAGCACCAAAGGATGTTCATGAGCTTTCATGGGTGGAAGGCAAGGGCTGGAGCGTCAAGCGCCAGGGTTCTAGCAAGGTCATCAAGTACTTTCCAACCAAGCTCGAGGCTACCCAGTACCTTCTTCAGGTCAGCGAGAACCAGTCGACAAGAGTCGTCATTCGCCTTAAGAATGGAAAGTTCCAGAAGTTCGACAACGCAACACGAGCCTTGTCCTACGCCAAGACTTCCAAGGAGGACGACTAGTCCTTCGCCTCAGAAAAGCCCTTGAAGGTCTTTCGGTACATTATGTAGATTGCCAGGCTGCATACAAGCCATCCTGCAGGATAGCTCATGGCTATCGGCAGGATGGTGTTGCTTATCCAGCGGGACATGACAAACAGGTAGATCTGCCTGAAGACCACAAAGGATCCCAGCATCACAATCATTGGAGCCTTTGAGTTGCCAGCTCCCCTGAGAGCTCCGCCATAGACCTGGTTGGCGCAGCATAGCAGGTAGAAAGGCGTGAGCCACATGAGAAACAGCGTTCCATACTCCAGGACGCCTAGCTCGCTGGAGTCTATGAAGAAGGTCACAATATCAGTGGCAAACAGCTCAATAGGTATGATGAGCAGGGCCGTTGAGATCAAGGACATGTTCATGGCAGCCTGGGTGCCCTTGAGCGCCCTGCGCTTATAGCCTCTTCCCAGGTTCTGGCCTACGAATGTCGTGGCTGCCAAGGCTAGGCTCTGCATTGGGAGGAACAGAAGCTGGTCGACCTTGGAATAGGCAGTCCAGCCTCCCATGCAGTCGACTCCGAACTGGTAGATATAGGACTGGACAAACACATTGGAGAAGGCCGTTATGGACATCTGCAGCGCAGATGGCAGTCCTATGGTGAATATGCGCTTGAGAAGAGGCCTGTCAATCCTGATGGCATGTACATCAAGCTTCACCGAGGAATCGGTGCGAAGAAGCACAATGACAACCAGTATGCCGGAGATGGCCTGGGATATGACGGTAGCCCAGGCGACTCCTGCTGTTCCCCAATGAAAGACAATGACAAAGACAAGATCCAGTATGATGTTGGCCACTGCACACACAACAAGGCATATCAGAGGATAGCGGGAATTGCCCACAGCACGAAGGATTGATGAGCCAGTGTTATACACAAGAAGACTGGTTACACCTGCAAAGTATATTGTCAGGTATATCGTCTGCTCCTTGGCAACCTCCTCCGGCGAGCCTATGAGCTTAAGCATCAAGGGCGTCAGGGCAAGCCCAACAACAGTCAGGACCACGCACATGATCAGCATGACCGCCACAAAGGTATGGGTGGACTTGCGCACCTTCTCAAGGTCATGAGCCCCAAAAGCCTGGGATATGACAACCGAGGCTCCATTGGAGAAGCCAACGGACAAGCCGATGAGCATGTTTATAACCGGAGCAAGAGTCCCGACTGCAGAGAATGCTGTCTTTCCAACGAAGTTGCCCACCACCCAGGTGTCAACCGTGTTATATAGCTGCTGGAAAAGGTTTCCCAGAAGAAGGGGTATGGCGAAGCCGATCAGAAGCCTGATGGTGCTCCCTTCTGTCATATCGACTTCAGTCTTCCTAATGGCTTTCAATTCAATATCCACCTTGCTGATTCTGCCAAGTATAGGATGAAAGGCTTTTTTGTTCAATTGCTTGACGATTTTAATGTCTTTTGCCTATCTTCATAGGTGGAGGTCAGCTTTTGATCAAGAGTGCAAGCGAGCAGCTCGGACTGTCAGCCTTTTCTGAACTGGGAAAGGCCCTTGGAATAGAGCCAAGGCTGATGGAGCAATACGCACGCAGCTACCAGGATTATGGAGCTGCTCTCAAGGTGGTCTCCACCCAGCTGGAGATTCTAGATGAGGAGCTTGGCCACAAGCAGGGCCACAGCCCCATACACAGCATGGAAAGCAGGCTGAAGACTCCTGAAAGCATCCTTGAGAAGATGGAGAGAAAGGGCTACGAGAAGTCTCTCAAGGGCCTATCTCAGGTGATGGACATTGCAGGTGTCAGGGTAATCTGCCCCTACGAGAATGACATCTATTATCTTTATGACCTGATCAAGGCAAGCTCAAGCCTCTCTCTTATCAGAGAGCGTGATTACGTGAAAAAGCCCAAGAGCAATGGATATAGAAGCCTGCACCTCATAGTCGGCGCCACTGTCAATCTCTCTACTGGCCCTCGCATGGTGCCTGTAGAGATCCAGATAAGGTCCATCGCCATGGACCTATGGGCAAGCCTTGAGCATGAGCTTCGGTACAAGTCAGACCGCAAGCTCACCATGATGGACGAAGCCAAGCTCTCCATGTGCGCTCGCGCCCTGGAAGCTGTAGACAAGCAGATGCAGAATCTTTTCATTACATCAGGGACCGACAAGGCGACCTCCTGACAAGAGAAAAGGGCCCGCAGGCCCTTTCCCAATAAGGATCACTCCCTGTCTATAGGAGCCTTCCTGAGTATCAGATAGGATAATGCAATGGCTGCAATCGACAAGACTGTGAAGCTGATGCAGCAATTGCCGACGCTCTTGGCAAAGCAGTTGTAGAAAGCCATTCCGAGCCAGTAGGCAAACTCACCTTGGTCAGCAACCGCAACGATTGGCAGCACGATGAACAGCAAGCTGGGAACAGCGATCCAGAAAGCCCATCTTAGGGGCTTGTTCATCCTGTAGTTCAGCGAAGCCAGGAAGAATCCGCCGCAGGACAGGAATGTGTAAAGCAGGAACCTCCAAGCCAGGTACACCCAGAATGACTCCACTCCATATAGCTCAAACACCAAGCCCATGGCATCGATCTGGTTGTGGATCAGGTGAGCTAGCGGGTTGAGAAGAGCGTCAGCCACAGATGTGACCAAGGACATTGCAACCAGGCTGAGAGCAGACGCAAGCACAATTGTGGTCCTTCCCCTGGACAGCGCAATGCCTGTCTTCAGGTTGCTCTTGACGCTGACCAGGCCCATGATGAACATGAAGACCATAGTGCAGGCCTCGAAGCCTCCATTGCTGTTGAAGCTGAAGAAGGGCAGCAGCCTGCCGAAGAAAGGCAGTATGAAGAAGACTGCTATGATTATGGAGTAATAGACTCCAGCTGTCTTCAAGCCTGTCTTGATGTTTCTAGAAAGCGGGGCTGCGATCATCATACCCTTTCCTCCTCATTTCTTGTGAGCTCAATGAAAAGCCTTTGCGGATCAACTGCACAGACGCTGAGCTTCGGGTCGTCTGTCTCGACGATGCCCTTGATGTAAGCAGTCTCCAGGCCTCCAAGGCTTACCCTGCTTATGACGCTGTGCCTTGTTGCCAGGGCCTCTACAGCATCTCTTGGTCCAGATACTGCTGTTGCATAAGAGCTCATCTGCTCGCTGTCAAGGTTCATAAGAATCCTGCCGCTTGCGATTATGATGAAATGCTCCAGCATGCTTGCAGCTTCCTCAATGAGGTGGGTCGAGATCACTACAACCTTCTCCTTTCGCTGATAGCTGTCCAGAAGCAGCCTGTAGAAAAGATCACGGTGGTTGGCATCCAGGCCCAGCACTGGCTCATCAAAGAATACAAACTCAGTGTCCATGGCCAAAGCAAGGCAGCACTTGTAGATGCTCTTGTAGCCGGTGCTGAGCTTTCCAAGCTTCTTTGAGCCCTCAAGCTTGAAGGCATGGGCGTAGCGCATGGCGCTATCGCTGTCGAACTTGTCGCCATAGCTCTGCTTGGCATAAGCCACAGCTTCCTTGAATCTCAGGTCAGTATCCAAGTAATTGACCTCGCTCATGAGATGCATGCAGCCTAGCTTGGAGTCCGAATCAAAGACAGGCTCTCCATCCAGTGTCACAGTGCCTTCGCTTGCGCTGATTCGCGCTGTTATGATGTTGAGCATGGTGGTCTTTCCAGCTCCGTTCCTGCCCAGAAGTCCATAGATTCCCGGCTTCTCCAGGCATAGGTCCACATTATCAAGGGCTGTGACATCCTTGAATCTCTTAGTCAATCCCTTAAGCTCTAGCTTCATCGCTCATCTCCTTGTCTATAAGCTTGTGCAGGTCCTCTGCACTTAAGTCAAGCTTTTTCGCCTCATCTAGAAGCGGCTTGATGAACTTCTCTGAAAAATCCTCATTCCTCATTGTCTTGATCCTCTCTCTGGCTCCTTGCTTGACGAACATGCCCACTCCTCTTCTCTTGTAGATCAGGCCCTGATCCACAAGAAGATTCATGCCCTTCAAGACAGTGGCAGGATTGATCTTGTAGGTCATCGAGATCTCTGTTGTAGATGGGATCTGCGTCTCCTCGGCAAAGGCTCCGGTGAATATCGCATCTGTCAGCTTCTCTGAAACCTGCATGAAGATCGGCATCTGTATATCATTGCTGATTTCCATTTCTTCCTCTCTTACTTGGTTAATTACTCAAGTAACTAAGTAAATAACACTTTAATGCTTTCTTGTCAATAGCGTTTTGAAAAAACTAAATTAACTGATAAAAAAGTTAAATCTAAACCAAGCCTAATGATTCTGGTACAATCATTCATTGATTAACACGGTAAAATACTCATAAAGGAAAAGAGGAAATGAGTTCAATATGGAAACTGTGCCTCGCGCACTGACAAAGTCATGGCACTCTTTATTAAACAGGGCCTGCTGACTCACATCAGCCTTGGCACTTGGCTTTATGTTCTTTCCTTTGCAGATAAAGTTTGCCTTAAAAACGTTTTGTCTGACCAAAAGCTCCCAATTCCTTTTTACCTTCTCCTCTTGCTCAGGTGAGAGCTCCCTTGGTTCATTATTTAATTTAAAGCAAATTTCATCCAGGTTCTTGTAAAAGGAGAAATTCGTGGCCAATTCCTTGAATCTTAAAACATCCTTTAATGGTATCTCATATGAGAAATAGTCATTGTCAGGAAGTTTCTTTGTATACCTTATGGACTCCATCATAGGGTAATTGATATAGAGCTTTCCATTGGCTGTCTCTTCTGAGAAGAACTCAAGCATCTTATCCAGCTGTCGATTCAAGTCCTTTATTGTCGTCAGCCCTTTCTTGTCCTGCTGATGGCAATCGTAGTCAAAGAAAAGAAATACCTCAGAGAAGTCTGAAGCTTTTCGCGTCTTGCCAAAAGGATCAGATTCTGTTCCTTTCCATTTTTCATGCAAGACTGAAGCAATGTCCATCTAGAAGTCTGACTTCGACATCTCCTTGAAAAGATTGTAGATGTTATTGCAATAGGAGCAGATGATGGATTCAGTGCCGGTAAAATAAAGCTTCTCGATAGTCCTGAAGAATGCAGGCTCTCTCCTCTTGCCTTCCAGCACAAACAGGATCATCTGTCAAACGTACCGCCTCTGAACAGCTTTTCGATGTTATGACCAAATCGAAGCTCCTTATCAGTACAATCGCTTAGGGGCTTGATCTCGTTGTCATGGATAACAAGGTTGCAATCAGGCCTGAGCAAGTCATTGGTCATCAGATATGTGTTGTGAGAGCTGAGCAGCACTTGGCAGGAGCTTGAAAAAAGCAGCTTGCACACTTCATAGGAAAGCTTGAAATGATAGAAGGCATCAAATTCATCAATGAAGACGAAGCTGGCATCCTTGAGATGCTTAATCCAGAAGAACAAAAGCGTCAAGGCATGGGTGCCAGTGGATGCAATGGCATTAAAGGGTACAAGAGCTCCATTCATCTTGCATAAAAGCCTTTTTTCATCAGGTGTTGAAGGGGCAAAGTCAAAATGCTGACCGCTGATCTTTTCCAAAAAAGATGAGAACTCACCAACCAAGGAGTTTGAGATAATGTAATCATCCAAAAGGTAGGCAGTCGTTTCCAAGCCAATGAACTCTCGCTGTTCTAGGCATCTGAACCAAAGCATTGAAGAGACGAAATCCCTGAGCCTGACAAGGTAGTGATCTTTATCAAAAGGAAAGGAGCTGAGAAGAAAGTTGATGATTGATAGCGAATTGGCATTCTTCTGTATTCCCGCTTTCACACTGTCGTTCAGCTTGAACTCTGCAGATGACAGCTGAAATTCATCAGCATTCTTACTGAATATCTTTTTCCCATTGACCTCAAGCCTTTCCTTTGTCAAAAGCCCTCTTGCATTCTTGGAATAGTCATACTGCAGCTTATCACTGCCAAGCTTAAAGGAGTATTCAAAGTCAACATCCTTGACTAAGGAGCCTGCTGAAACAAAGTTGTCGTAATAATCTGGCTTCTTCCACTTCTGAGAAAGATGATTGACAATGTCAAATATTGCCAAGCTTAGGTTGGTCTTGCCACAGCCATTGGCTCCGTAAATGATTGCATTCTTGATAACACCATCTTGGATGGCGCTTGCATTGAACTCATAATTCTTGGGATTAGACAAGTCAAGTACAATGGTCTTCAGAAATCCTCTGTAATTAGTGACAGCAAATCTGGTCAACATCCTTACTGTGTATCAAGCCACAAATCAAGTTCTTTCCGTAAATATTTTACGTTATTTTTCTCAACTTCTTTTGTTTAAATAGTTTATTACAGGCCAATCTGTCTTTCACATCTTATGTTCCTGAGATCAGTCAAGTCTGATTAAAAAAGAAAAGG
>JAQVSP010000101.1 GCA_028700425.1 Sphaerochaetaceae bacterium
CCCTGCCATATCAAGCGGCATGCTGCTTGTATTGATAACCTCTCTGTCTAATTATGGAATACCAGCAATGCTGGGCTTCTCGCAGAACATATTCACATTGCCAACCATGATAGTCGAGTTGATGAACAGGGCGGGAGGAAGCTTTGAAGGCATCAGGCAGGCAGCCGCGATGTCCATAGTGCTTGTAGTCGTGGTTTCTCTTGCTCTGCTGCTTCAGCGCCGCCTTCTTTCCAGAGGCCGCTTTGACATCATCAAGGGAAAGTCCATGAGGCCTATGCTCATAAAGCTTAGAGGAGCAAAATACCCGCTTATGGTCTTTTCCCTCCTGTTTCTGGCTCTTATTGTCGTAGCCCCGATTGTCATGATCATTCTAGTCAGCTTCGTCAAGGCTTATGGTCTGCCTTTCATATCCCAAAACTTCTCGCTGGCTAATTACAGAAGGATCTTCGTAGGCAATATCATGGTTCAGGACTAAGTCAAGAACTCTCTCTTCCTTGCCTTCTCTGCAGGCCTTGCATGCTTGCTTCTGGGAACAATGCTTGCCTATGTGATCTACAAGGTCAAGCCCAAGACTGGAGGGCTTCTAGAGATGATGGCTGTCCTGCCCTACTCGCTGCCTGGCACAGTCATGGCAATAGGATGCATGCTTGCATGGTCAGGAGCCTTTTTCGGCATCACGCTGTACAACACCATATGGATCATCCTGGTTGCCTATATTGCTCGCTATCTATCATATGTGCTCAAGTCCAGCTCGGCCGCTCTTGCACAGGTGCACAGCTCTCTTGAGGAAGCGGCCCGTTCATGCGGAGCCACTCACTTCGACACCCTGCGCGATGTGACATTGCCGCTGATCAAGCCCGCCATGATAAGCGGCTTCTTCCTGGTCTTCTTGCCATGCATGAGGGAGCTTACCACATCAATCCTGCTTTATGGCCCGAACAGCAGGACCTTGGGAGTGGCAATCTACCAGCTTAGGATCAATGGCCAGATAGCCCCAGCGGCAGCGCTGTCGGTAGTGACAATCGCCTTGATAATTGTCTGCAACAATGCAGTCAAGCTGATCGTCAAGGACAGAAGGAGTAAATAGCATGGACCAGATTGTTCTTGAGCATGTAACAAAGTCGTTTACTACTAAGACCCTTGGGACTGTTGTGGCGGTCAAGGATTTCAACCTGAGCATCAAGAAAGGTGAATGCTTCTCCTTCCTTGGCCCTTCAGGCTGCGGCAAGACCACGACGCTTAGAATGATAGCAGGCTTTGAGGACCTAAGCGAAGGCTCAATCTACCTAGGAGGCAAGCTTGTCTCAGACAGGAATAAGAATATCTACCTGCCTCCTGAGAGAAGAGAGCTTGGAATGGTCTTTCAGGCATTCGCAGTATGGCCTCATCTGAATGTATTTGAAAACGTGGCCTTTCCATTGAAGGTGAAGCACCTTCCTAGTGCCCAGATCAAGGCTCGTGTTTCAGAGGCGCTTAGGCATTGCAACCTAGATGGGCTTGAGAATGCCTTCCCTTCCAACCTATCAGGTGGCCAGCAGCAGCGCATAGCGCTTGCCAGAGCCATTGTCGTCAACCCTGATGTCATGCTTCTCGACGAGCCGCTAAGCAACCTGGATCCCCACTTGCGAGAATCGATGCGCTTTGAGATAAAGCGCCTTCAGCGCCAGTTCGGATTCACAATAATCTTCGTCACTCATGACCAGGCAGAAGCCATGGCGCTGAGCGACAGGATGCTGGTCATGGACATGGGATCCATTCAGCAGATAGGCACCCCGCAGGAGCTTTATCAGAGACCTGTGAACCGCTTTGTTCATAGCTTTCTAGGCCAATCGAATTTCACAGATGTAGTGATCAAGGATTCTAGGGCTTTTCTCCCAAACGATATGAGCACCCCTATCTTTGATTCTGTCAGTGCACCTTTGCAGGGCAATGCTGTCATGGCCACAAGGCCCAACGACATTTCATTGAACAGGACCCAAGGCTATAAAGCCAAGATCACAAAGCGAACCTTCAAGACCGACTTTGTGGAATACATGGTCAATGCGCAAGGGCAGGCTCTTGTCATACAAACCCCGCACAGGAACCTGTTCCAGGCAGGAGAGGACTGCTTCTTAAGCATCTCTCAGCCAGCATGGTACGAGAAGGAGAACAGCGCCGAGCTTAAGGAAAGAGAGAGAAGGAACACAATATAAAGGAGATGTAAAATGACAGAACGCGGATCCAGAGCAATTGGGATGCAAGTTAGGAAGGCTTACGAAAGAGGCCTGGATGACTACCACATGACTGGAATCTGTCCTGAACCTGCAATTGGACGGATCAAGGATGGCGACAGCGTGGTTTTCTGCTGTAGGCGCGGAGAGCGCGAGATAGAGCTTACCGAACTTTTCACGATGCCCAATCCGCCTGTTGCTGTGCACAGTCTAAAGGACCTGGGCTTTGTCTTGCTCACCCTTTACCACGAGAATTTCAGTCATCTTCCTATTGCCTTTGCTCCTATCCAGGCAAGGAATCCTCTAGCCCAGGTTCTGAGCGAGAATCACAAGACGCAGCTTCACATAGCCGAGTCGGAGAAATTTGCCCATGTCACCTTCTTCTTCAATGGAGGTAGAAATGAGCCCTTTGAAGGCGAAACTGACACCTGTGTGCCATCGCCTCACGCAGCTGCCTTCGAGACTGTCCCTCGCCTGAGCCTAGATGAAGTTGCGAACCATCTCATCGACAGCCTTGGCTGCTACGATTTCATAGTCGCCAACTTCGCCAATGGCGATGTAATAGGCCATACAGCAAGCAAGCCAGCAAAGCTGGAGGCCTGCGAGGCTGTGAGCCAGAATCTAGAAAGGGTAGCCAAGGAAGCACTTAAGAAGGACTATGCTGTCTGCATAACCGCAGATCATGGCAATATCGAAAAGCTCTTCACTATTGATGGCAAGCCAGATGTAGCCCATACCACAAATCCAGTTGCCGTCATGATCCTCGATCCCAGCAACCAGGAGGTCAATCTTCATGACGGCTCCCTTTGCGATGTAGGCCCGACAATACTGGACATCATGGGCCTGATCCAGCCGGCTGATATGACAGGCTCCACTCTCCTAGAGCCACGTTCCTGGAAGAGCGGACAGAGGGTCCTGCTCCTGATACTTGATGGATGGGGCCTGGGAAGCGGAGACGATAATGATGCAATTCACCTTGCCAGCACGCCCTATTGGGACTATCTTCTGAAAAGCTGCCCATATAAGCGGCTTCATGCATCAGGCTCCTATGTAGGGCTAGGAGAAGGCAAGAGCGGCAACTCCGAGGCAGGTCACATGAACCTTGGCGCTGGGCGAGTCGTCATGCAGGATGATATTCGCATAGATGAAGCCATAAGGGACGGATCCTTCTATTCAAACGAGGCAATAGCCTCTTGCATAGGCAAGGCCAAGGAGAATGGCAAGGCCTTGCACTTGATAACATACCTTACCTACAAGTCATCTCATGGAAGCATGGATTATGCCCTGGCTGTCTGCCAAATGGCCAAGGCAAAGGACCTTGAGCAAGTCTACCTGCACATCATCTTTGATGGACGATCCACAGATCCACACTCCGCCCCGCAGCTTCTAGAGGAGCTGCAAGCCAAGCTTGATAAAATAGGAATAGGTCAGATAGTCGATGGAATTGGCCGATCCTATGCCCTGGATCGCGACCATGATTATGACAAGGTCAGAAAGGCTTATGAGCTCATGACCATTGGCAAGGCAGATTAGTCAGAATATTGCTTATTCATGCAAGCCTTAACTGCCTAAATGTTCGCCTTTATATAGTCGAAGGAGCTAAGAAGGCGTTCATCCTTGCCAGCAAGGAAATCCGCATCATCATATTCGACAGCAATATTTGGAGGAACACCTATGCCTTCACGCACAGAGCCATCAAGGGACTTGGTCTCACAGAAGGGTGTATAAACCAGGGTTATGATGTCTCCAACATTGAATATGCCGGCATTCTCCTCCTTATAGGATTGTGACAGGGCTCCATAGCCTCCATAAGTGGTGCCGCCGATGGAGACTCCCTTGGGGAAGGTCTTGAACAGCATGGCCGTATGCTCTGAGTTTGAAACCGATCCAGAATTGGTCAGCACAGCTATCGGCTTTTGAGCAAGAGCCTTCGCCTCTCCATTGGAGCTGGCATAAAGATAGGAAGGAAGCCATGGTGAATAATCAAGGCGATTGTCCCCTCCCAGCTTAATCCTATCCCAGCTATACTGATGATTCGTCTCCACAAGGTCTGCAAAAAGAATCTCCCTGTCGAGAATATATCCACCAGGATTGCCCCGCAAGTCAATAATCATCCCAACCGTACCATCGCTTCGCTTTGCATTCTGATACAGCTCAAGGAATGCTTTTATGTGCTCATCCTCCATGTGTGTAAGGAACTTGAAGCTTGAAAAGCTCAGATAAAGGACGTTTTCTGGCACTTGCGTTCCGTTTATGACAGTCTGTCTTGTGATTCCTGCAAAGCAAGTCAGGTTGTAGCCATCCTCCTCCAAGGGGAAAAAGATAAGCACCCATTGCTTGAAGTAGGCATCCAGCATTGTGCGGCTCTTGCCTGCAGCAAGAGTCGTTGTGAAATGAAGCTTGCTCTTGTCTATGCTCTCTGAAAGGCCGTTGCCTAGATCATCTGATGACCAGAAGGCATTGACTGCTGCTCCCATGGAGGGACAAATATCGTAGGGCCTAGAGATGCCGAAGGTGCTATCTATGATAGATGGGAATCCATCACCCATCGGCATAAACCGCTCATTCAGATAATCAGCAATAAACCAAGCGGGTCCAACTTTATAGTTATCATAGAAATACCCCAGGATCTCCCTGTCAGTAAGCGAGCCCAATCCTTCTGATTCTACAACTCTTTGGTAAGCTGAAGGCATGAAGGATATATCACTTATAGAATCGCCCGTATCGACAGTGAGCACATAATGACCATCATGAAGGCCTTTGACCATCTCAAAAAGATCAAGAACAGCTTCCTTGGTTGTCTCCCTGTCATTGAAGTCAACCAGGCCTTTTTCCTCAAAGCGGGGAGCATACTTCTTATAGATCTCATCCCACTGTCCCTCAGGAGAATCAATCTCCCAGAAGACATAGTTGTTGTTCATCCCATTCCAGAAGCCTTCAAAGACTCCTTTCCAGGTCTTGGGATCCTCCAGGTAGGAGGATGGGTCCTGCAGCTGATTAATGGAGCAGGACAGGAAAAGCAGGACCAGCAAGCAGCCTAGCGCAATTGCCTTCTTCATCTTGAGCCTCCTAAGGTGACCAGAGCTCCAGCTTCAACGACAAGGGCATGGCTATAACGAGAAACAAGGTTCAATTGATAGGGCTTGCTAAGATCAGTCAGGCTTAGCTGAAAGGATCCGCGAAAGAATAGATTAAAGCCCCCAGTCTCCACAACAATCCCAGATCGTACAAGCAAGCCTCCATCAAGTCGATTATCCCTGACATCACTGAACTGAACCCATTCATCAAACGGAATGTTGATGACATGTCCATCAGATGCATAGAAAAAGCTGTTAATCTCACCTTCTTGATGGCTTGCCATCCAGATTCCGGCATAGCCTCCAATTGACAAGGTTGCAGTTATTGCTTCATTGCCAAACATGAGGTATAGGCTTAGCGGAAACTCCAGGAAATAGTTGTCGACAACAAGCCGTTGTCGCTCAGTCTCCTCTCCATACGTATTCCAATGGCTCCAGCCATAGGGCCTTGCTGCATACGTCATTCCGCTTTCAAGGCCAAGATGAGAATTGATCTGATAAAGGATATGGGTTGATACAGAGAATCCATGACCGTTCACATAGGCTGTGTTTTCACGATAGCCAGTGCCTGTTTCAAGCATGCTGTACACATAGCCGCCTGAAAAGCCAGCATACCATTGCCTCTCTGCAAAGGCTGATAAGGGGAGTATGCAGACCAGGATAAGAACCATGGCAACCCAGAACCGTCTAATTCGCTGTATACCCATGAACTATGATTTCCTTTCATTGTCGAGTCGATCAGCCACAGGAGAATCTTCTGCTGCAAGGCCAGGCAACGTTTATCCTAGAAGAAGACAACCTCAGCTTCATTGATGATACAACGGGCAATCCTCTAGCAAGGGCATTATACTTAAAAAGTCTGTTTTTTACCATAAAAACATAATGGCCGAAACTGAATAAGCCAAGCAGCATGCCCAATTAATGAAGAGCGAGAAATCTACAATGGAATAAAGTTGGATGTAACGGATTTTCTACCAAGACTCAGATTTTTCTTTTCAGCAACTTCTTCTCATTTTCATTAAGCTTCCTAGGATTCCTTATGAATGTCTGGGGAAAAGCGGTTTTATGAGATAACTACTTCTCCTCTAAGGCCTTGAACAAATCGTCCACAGACGAGAATTATAATAAGACCATGAATTGAGACAGGGAGGTGCAAAAATAACGAATTGCTGTTACCGTTGAAAACGGAGCAGAAAATGGGACGTAACAGGAAAACTTACAGCGAATCGTTCAAGAAGGAAGTAGCGGTCGAGGCTCTCAAGGAAAAGACACCGGTGGCAGAACTAGCGACTGCATACGGGATATCCCCGAGCATGGTGACGACCTGGAAGAAAGCATTCCTCAACGGGGAGTTCAGCAAAGAAC
>JAQVSP010000102.1 GCA_028700425.1 Sphaerochaetaceae bacterium
TCCTCAGGCAACGAATCCCATGAGGTGCCTGGCGCTATGCCGGCATCGGGAATTCCCTTGGATTCATCGTATATATATCCACAGATTGTACATATATACTTTTTCATCGATTCGACCTCCTTTTAATTATATAAAAACTATATCCAGCTGATTACCCTTTCTGGGCATTGTATATAGTGGGACTTCACCTCCCAAACAGCCTAATAGCCATATTCGCTGGCGTGCTGGTGCTCGTGGCCTACTGCAACTCACCTCGCAGGTATGCCTCAACAGCCCCTCCGACCATTCCACCGGCGATGATGACATTCAACACCCATATTCCAAAGGAAATCGGAAGAAAGCCTGGACGGGGCCTCGGATTGGGCACTATCTTCTCAGATTTGATTTCCTTATTCTCTGTGTCATAAAACAGAAAGAATGTCGAACGCCCGAACGAGACTCAAACATCCGCACTGCGTTTCTCCTCTGAAAAACAGGAACAGCAATCATCATTTTTCTGAATCCCCATTATCATCAGCTTCCATCCTGTGGCAACGGTGTCGAAAGCACCCCCCACAGTTGCAATAGGCTTCCTTTCCATCACATAGCTGGTACTCCCCTCCATTAATCAGCAGCGGATGACCTTCTACTATAAAAGAAGCTAGCTTCTTTCGTGCATCGAAGTAGATTTGCTGCACAGTTGTACGAGCTACATTCATATAGCCAGCGCATTCTTCCTGCGTGAAATTCTCATGGTCAATCAAGCGTATGGTCTCATACTCATCCACAGTCATTACTACTGCTTCTTTGGGAATGAAGTCCTCATCGACTGGTTCGAATCTAGTTTGGCGTGGCAGACAGCAGACTTTCCGCCATTTTTTTGGTCTGGGCATATACTCCATCCATATTTGCAATAACTTATGCTTTCGGCATATTTCATTTGCTAGTTACTGATTACCACGGTTGTCGACATATGTCAAGAATAGAAATTAGTTGAAGCAAATGTCAATCAATCTCAATATAGCCTTCTGCTGTTGCCTCAAATCAAAAAAAGAATACTGCAAGAAAGAGCTTTAACAGATGTGACTTGCTTTAAATATTCTTCAAAGGTTAAATTCATTTATCTGTAGTTCTTCATGGATTTGATCGCCCATAAAATCATCAACTACAAATAATGCACTCCAGCTTCCATGCTGAAGTGTGGAGAATGATTGAAAACATGCCTTCTGGCCTGTTGAAAAGGACAATGTGCATAACAATCTCAAGACTTGATGCTCTTCACCTCATTAGTCTGTTAAGCACAAAGCTATCAGCTTAATGCACAACTTCCCTCTATTAGGCTTCTGCAAGGTCTTTTAAATCATGAAGTTTTTCATTTAGTTATTGACATATGTCAGAAACTGGGCTAGGCTTTAGATAGTTACTGACATATGTCAATAATATACTTTAAAAAGGAGGCACAAGATGTCACGAAGAGATGGAACGGGCCCTGCTGGATTGGGACCTATGACAGGAAGGGGAATGGGTGCTTGTACCAATTCTCAGGGATTTGGATACGGATATGGCATGGGAAGATGTTTTGGCAGAGGATGTGGCTGGGGCTATGGTCCCTATGCTATGCCAGCCTCCCCCATTACCTTAGCACAAAGAAAAGAGCTGCTTGAGAATGAGCTGAAGCACGTCGAATCGCTGCTTGCCAAGAAAGAGCAGCCATGAGCAGACCCCGCAAATGGAGAAGTGTCTGTTCCTTGCCACAGAACTCCAGGTTCGGGCCCTTGGATGGGTGCCTGGCACCTAATCAGCCAGTATATATGTCCGTAGATGAATATGAAGCCATGCGCTTGATTGACCATGAGGACATGACACAGCAGGAATGCGCAGAGCTGATGGGAGTTGCAAGAACAACAATACAGGGAATATATGACAGCGCGAGAGAAAAGCTGGCTATTTCCCTTGTGGAAGGGAGGATCTTGTCCATTGAAGGTGGTGAATACCGCCTTTGCGAGCATGCAGGTCAACATGGACGGGGTTGTGGACAAGGCTGCAGATGGCGCCATGTGAGTGGCCATGAAGGAGAAACACAAACATGATAATAGCAGTACCAGTAGAAGAAAAAAACCTAGGCAGCGCAATTTGCATTTCATTTGGCAGAGCTCCGTATTATTGCTTATATGATACAGAGACACAGCAGAGCAGGTTCATTGTTAACTCGGCCGCTGACAGCCCAGGAGGTGCCGGCATTCAGGCGGCTCAGAATCTAGTAGATGAAAACATCAGCACACTCATAACATTCCGCTTAGGGGAGAATGCTGCAAAGGTGCTTGATGCATCCGAGATTTCCATGCACAAGGCTCTGAATGCCAGCATTGCCGACAACATCACTGCTTTGCTAGAGGGCAAATTGAATCCTTTGGATGCAATCCATGCAGGCTTCCATCATGGGCACTGAACGCACAATCGCAGTGCTTAGCGGCAAGGGTGGAACCGGAAAGACCTTGGTCAGCGTCAACCTCGCCTCTGCGGCAAGCAGCGCTGCCTATATGGACTGCGATGTGGAAGAACCCAATGGACAGCTGTTCTTCAGGCCTGCTGTGATTGATGAAAAGGTGATCGCCGTAGGTCGACCAGCTGTTGATCAGAAGCTCTGCAATGGATGCCACATCTGCAGCAATGCCTGTGCATTTAATGCATTGGCTGTCCTAAAAGACCAGCTTCTGATTTTCGAGGAGCTCTGTCACAGCTGCGGCTTATGCATACATCTCTGCCCCCAGAGGGCTCTGACTGAAGTGCAAAAGCCTTTAGGCGTGGTTCGCAAGGGCAGCAGCGGAACGGTTTCATTCTTTTCTGCCGAGATGCATATAGGTGAAAGCTCTGGGGTTCCTCTCATAAAGGCCTTGATGAAACAAAAGCCTGCTGGCCTGGTAGTAATTGACTGCCCTCCAGGAAGCGGCTGCATGGTCACTGAAAGCATCGCCAAGGCAGATTTCTGCCTTCTGGTTTCTGAGCCTACCATCTTTGGAGCTCACAACCTTGCAATGGTTCATGAACTAGCCAATCTTGTAGGAAAGCCATGTGGAGTGCTGCTTAACAAGACCCAGGAAGGATCTAATCCCTCTGAAGATTACGCAAGGACTCACAACCTGCCGATAATTGGTTCATTGCCTTATGACAAGGATCTGGCAAGAATGACCACTGAGGGCTTGATAGCGAGCCGTGAGAGCAATTGTTATCGGCAAGTTTTTGCTGATTTGCTTAAGGAGGTGATGGATGCATCAGATCCTGATTCTAAGCGGTAAGGGAGGAACGGGAAAGACAACAGTTGCCAGCACCTTCATAGCCCTTTCCAAGGCAAAGGCTTACGCAGACTGCGATGTTGATGCTCCAAATCTGCATCTGGTCATGGGAAGCTTTGAAAACAAGAAAGAGTCCGATTATTATGGACTGCCAAAGGCAGTGATCGATTATGCACTGTGCATAGCTTGCAACCAATGTTTCGAGGTCTGCCGCTTTGATGCGGTGGTTCCTGGACCAACCTATCATATTAATCCAGTTGCCTGCGAAGGATGCACCTTCTGTCAGTATGTCTGCCCTGCCAATGCAATCCACATGGAACCCGCAAAAGCCGGAGAATTGAAATTATTCACACGAGAAG
This sequence comes from Sphaerochaetaceae bacterium, assembly GCA_028700425.1. Lineage (GTDB taxonomy): Bacteria > Spirochaetota > Spirochaetia > Sphaerochaetales > Sphaerochaetaceae > JAQVSP01. The sequence continues at coordinate 3,632 of JAQVSP010000102.1, forward strand.
ATGAAATTTTCTCGACAGCCACCCTGATAATGGGAAGCGGGAATACCGGCAAATTGGTTACTGAAGTGAAGCAGCAGCTTAAAAATAACGTCCAGGAAAACGAAATCGCGATTCTAGACGGAAGCCCAGGAATCGGGTGTCCGGTCATCGCCTCCTTAAGCGGGGTCGATCTTGCGCTGATAGTATCGGAGCCTTCGGTCAGCGCTTTCTCTGACCTTAAGCGTATCATTTCCAGTGCAAGGCATCTCCAGGTTCCAGTGGCTGTTGTCGTGAATAAGTATGACATGCAAGAGAGGCTTGCAGAACAGATTGCTGAATACTGCTTCAAGGAAGGCATTCCCTTCTTGGGCAAGATTCCCTATGACGAAGCAGTTGTAAAAGCACTGAACCTTGGCAAGAACCTTGCCTGGATCAATTCTCCTGCATCCGATGCAATCAAGCAGCTCTATGACAAGACTCTTCAGGTCTTTAAGGAGCTTATCCGATCATGAAAATCACAGCATTGGTTGAAAACACTTCGCACAAGGACATGATTGGCTCGGAGCATGGCCTGAGCCTTCTCATTGAGACCGAGCGCAAAACCCTCCTCCTTGATACTGGAGCCAGCGATCTTTTTGCACACAACGCAAAGACATTGGGAGTTGACCTGAATTTGGTTGATCTCGCAATCCTTTCACATGGACACTATGATCATGCAGGCGGCATCAAGACGTTTTTTGAGCATAATGACCATGCGCCGCTTTATGTCCGCCAAAAAGCATTTGGTCTTCATTATAGCAAGACCGGACCAGATGAGTACAAGTACATCGGAATAGACCAGGACCTTCTTGACAGCAACCGTCTGGTGGTCACCTCCCCCTTCACTTCCCTATGCCCTGGTCACACCTTGTTCTCGATGGCCAGCGGCAATGTCTTGGCGCCTTCCGACAATAAAAGGCTATTTTGCAAGGAAAATGACCAATACACTCAAGACAGCTTCAAGCATGAGCAATACATTGTGATTTTTAAACCTGGTATACGCCTGCTTGTCAGCGGATGCTCCCACAAGGGCATCATCAACATTCTGCAAGCTTACCATGATCTATGGGGGGACTATCCCACTCATGTCATCGGAGGGTTTCACTTGTACAACCACCGCACAGGTGAGTCGGAAGGGCCCGAGGTTCTAGCAACCATCGCATCTGAATTGCTTGCAAGCAAAGCAATCTTCTATACCTGCCATTGCACAGGCGAGGATAGCTTTAAGGCGTTGCAAATGCTGATGGGAGATAAGATAAAGTATCTTGCAGGTGGAGACATCCTGCAACTACCATAGGAGGTCCAAATTGGACAGAAAATCATTACACGACATGAAAGCCTATTCAAAAACAGGCAGCACCATCGATCATGTCATTGCCATCGTTAGCGGCAAAGGAGGTGTTGGCAAGTCTTCAGTGACCAGCCTGCTGGCCTGCCAGATGCGTAGAAGAGGCTTTTCAGTAGGCATCCTGGATGCCGATATAACTGGCTCTTCCATTCCTAAGGCCTTCGGGATTAAGGAGAAAGCATCAGGGAGAGAAGGAAGAATCGAACCAGCAGTCAGCCAAAGCGGAATCAAGATCATTTCTGCAAACATGCTTCTTGAGCATGACACCGTTCCAGTTCTTTGGCGAGGTCCCTTGATTGCAAACACAGTCAAGCTTTTCTACACCGATGTTGACTGGCAGCATCTGGATTTCCTTTTTGTCGATATGCCTCCAGGAACAGGAGATGTTCCGCTGACAGTCTTTCAGAGCTTGCCAGTTGATGGCCTGATCATGGTGACCAGCCCTCAGGACCTAGTGAGTATGGTAGTAGAAAAGGCAGTCAACATGGCTGCAGAAATGAATATTCCCATCTTAGGCTTGGTGGAGAACTTCTCCTACTTTGAGTGTCCAGACAACCACAAGCGATATGAGGTTTTCGGCAAGAGCCACATTGAACGCATAGCTCAGGACCATGAGCTGAAAGTATTGGCGAAGCTGGCCATAAGCCCGGAATTAAGCCAAGCCTGTGATGCCGGGAAAATTGAATCTTATCAGAGCTCGGATTTAGACGAACTCTGCAAAATACTAGAAGAGAGGAAGTAAGACATGTTGAAAGTAGCAGTTGCAAGTGAGAAGAAGATGGTGTGTGCACACTTTGGTCATTGCGAGACATTTGAGGTTTTTGACACCGAAGCAGGGCAGATCATCAACCACACAAGCGTGCCAAATCCTGGGCACAAGCCAGGATTCCTTCCCAATTTCCTTCATGAGATGGGAGTGAACACCATCATCAGCGGAGGAATGGGAGGAGGTGCTGTGGATATCTTCAATGAACACCTTATTGAAGTCATCTTAGGAGCTCAGGGAAACAGTGAAGAAGCTGTAAAGGCTTATCTGGCAGGCTCGCTTGCGAGTACCGGCAGCATTTGCCATGAACATGAGCACCATGATGAGTGCAATGAATAGCCAAAAGCAAAGCAGGAACTGGAAACGGTTCCTGCTTTCAAGCCATCAAGCGTGTTCATGTCACCGTTTTCGATGGAGACGATTGTACCTCCTGTCCTCAAGTCCCTTTCGTGACTCATCCCAGATCTTCAGGAAGAAGCACTCGTCATCCCTGAACCCATAAGCTTGTCTTCTGAGGGTCTTGATCATGTTGTTGGTGCCTTCGACGATGCCATTGGAGATATGGTAGATTGCATGGGAGACAATTCCGTCGATGCGTTTCTCAAGCATGCTGGCGATCCCCTCAAGCTCCTTGATCCTGGATTTCCTGATGGCAGCGATGTACCTTGTCAGCGCAGCCCTCATGATGGCCGCATTCATGCAGGCCAGGGCGGACTGGAGCATCTCCCTGAACACATAAGCTGCCTGGATCCGCTCGTTCGAGGCCAGCATCTCATTCAGCCTCCTGCTGCTGTTGACGCTCCATGCATGCTCGTTGGCCGGGATGCTGAGGCC
>JAQVSP010000013.1 GCA_028700425.1 Sphaerochaetaceae bacterium
AGGATGCGGAGGAGACTGCCATCGGAGCCCAGATAGTTGCAGGCGAGTATGACAGGCTTGTTGAGAATGCTTCAGGCGAGGTCATCATCAGCACCTGCTGTCCAACTATCAACCTTCTGGTGCAGAGGCACTACCCACAGCTTCTGGGCAGCCTTGCCCATGTAATGAGCCCCATGAGGGCCCATGCCAGGAACATCAAGAGCCGCTACCCTGGGTCCTCTGTGATCTTCGTAGGCCCCTGCGTCTCCAAGAAGCAGGAGGCAGATGCCTATGGCGACACCGACTGCGTCCTGACCTTCGACGAGTTCGACACCTGGCTTGGGGAGAAGAGCATAAGGCTTGAGAAAGTGAGCGATGATGAGAGAGGCGGAATCTCAAGGCTCTTTCCCACAACAGGGGGGATCCTGAAGTCGATGAAAAAGCCCAACAGCACCTACTCCTATCTCAGCATAGATGGGGTGCTCAACTGTGCAAGCGCGCTGGAGGACATAGCCTGCGGCAAGATCGCCAGGGCCTTCATAGAGATGTCCTCCTGCGTTGGCTCCTGCTCCCAGGGTCCTGAGCTTTCCAGGAAGCTCCAGTCCCCGGTCTCAGCCTACTGCTCAGTTGACCGCTATGCCTTTGGCTCCAAGGCCTTTGACATAGCCGGCAAGACAGATGCAATCCGCCAGGACTTTTCCTACATGGCTCCAGAGAAGAGGCTTCCCACTGAGGATGAGATCAAGGAAATCCTTGCCAAGATCGGCAAGACAAGGCCTGAAGATGAGCTCAATTGCTCCTGCTGCGGCTACAACACCTGCCGCGAGAAGGCCATAGCGGTCTTCCAGGGCAAGGCGGAGCTGACGATGTGCCTGCCCTTCATAAAGGAGAAGTCAGAGTCCCTGACCGGCAATATACTCTTCAACACTCCAAACGGCATTCTCATCCTCAACGAGCAGCTTGAGGTTCAGCAGATCAACCAGGCAGCGCGGAAGATGATGAACATCCGCGATGCGGGTGACATACTTGGGGAGAACGTCATAAGGATCTTGGATCCGACAGACTTTGAGGCAGTCCTGTCCACAGGCCGAGCCATCAGGGACAAGAGGACCTATCTGGCTGAGTACATGAAGTATGTTGAGCAGACCATAGTCTATGACAGGTCCTATCACAGCGTGCTTTGCTTCATGCGCGATGTCACCGAGGAGGAGACAGAGAGAGCCAAGCGAAGCCAGCTGACCAAGAACACCGCCCAGACTGCAGACAAGGTTGTGGAGAAGCAGATGAGGATTGTCCAGGAGATAGCAAGCCTTCTGGGAGAGACTGCTGCCGAGACCAAGATAGCGCTCACCAAGCTCAAGGAGAGCCTAGATGACGACTAGCGAACTTTGCACAGACATAGGATTTCATAGCCTCAACAAGTTCGGCGAGCAGTTGTGTGGAGACCATGTTGACTGCGTCACCTGCTGCGATGGCTCTACCCTGGTGGTCCTGGCTGATGGGCTTGGATCTGGAGTGAAGGCCTCGATTCTTTCTACACTGACGGCCAAGATCATCAGCACCATGATGGCCGAGGGCCTGGGTATAGACGACTGTGTGCAGACCATTGTCAGCACTCTTCCCATTTGCAGCGAGCGCGAGCTTGCCTACTCCACCTTCACCATCATGCGCATTGCCCCCAGCAACCAGGAGGCAGACATCATCCAGTATGACAACCCGCCGGTCATAATGATCCGGGTTGGCAAGAGCGTCCCCTTCCCCCACCAGAGCCTTGTCATAATGGACAAGACAATCCTGTCAAGCCATGTCAAGCTTCAGGAAAACGACTGCTTCATGCTGCTCAGCGACGGAGCAGTCCATGCTGGAGTTGGCATGAAGTACAACTTTGGGTGGCAGATTGAGGACATTGCAGCATTTGTGGAGCCTCTAGCCCTTATAGGCCAGACAGCCAAGACCCTGACCACCACCTTGCTGGAGGAGTGCTCGCGGCTCTATGATGGCAAGCCTGGCGACGACACCACGGTATGCACCATCCGCATACGGCGCCGTGAGCCAGTGAACCTGGTGATCGGGCCTCCTGCCAACCCTGATGATGGGATGCGCATGATGAGCCTGTTCTTTGGCAAGCTGGGCAAGCATATAGTCTGTGGAGGCACAACCAGCTCCATAGCTGCAGCCTATCTGCACAAGAGCGTTGTTCCTTCCCTTGACTTCTATGATCCTGAGGTGCCTCCCATCTCGACGATTGAAGGGGTAGACCTGGTCACAGAGGGAGTGATAACCATCAACAAGGTTCTTGAGTATGCCCATGATTTTCTTGGGGAGAACAAGCTTTACTCCAAGTGGGGCATCGGGCGGGATGGAGCCTCCATGATAGCGCGAATTCTCTTTGAGGAGAGTACAGATATTAATTTCTATGTCGGGCGAGCCATAAACCCAGCCCATCAGAATCCAAGCCTGCCTATCAGCTTCAGCATAAAGATGCATCTGGTCGATGAGCTGGCAAAGAGCCTGAAGGAAATGGGCAAGGGCATAAAGGTCAGCTATTTCTAGGGTAAGCAATATGAATGATTCAAAGCGGTTTGATACAAAGGTGCAGGAGCTGAAGTACAAGGTGCTCCGGGAAGTGGCTCGCCATGCCTACAATGGAGACCTTCTTGAAAGCCTCATGGATATCCCCAAGGAGATAATTCCAGGCAAGAAGCCCACAACAAGGTGCTGCGTCTACAAGGAAAGAGCCATAGTTGGCGACAGGATCAAGATGGCCATGGGGGGAGACCGGTCCAACCACAACATCATCCAGGTCATAGAGACTGCCTGCGATGAATGCCCAGTTGGAGGCTATGAAGTCACCTCAGCCTGCAGAGGCTGCCTCAGCCATCGCTGCGAGCAGGCCTGCAAGAGAGGCGCCATAAGCTTTGATGAGCACCAGAAGGCTAAGATTGACAAGACCAAGTGCGTGGAATGCGGACGCTGCAGTGCAGTATGCCCCTACTCTGCCATACACAACTATCAAAGGCCCTGCCAGTCAGCCTGCAAGGTAAAGGCCATTGACATGAACGACCAGAACATCGCTGTGGTGAACAACGACAAGTGCATCTCCTGCGGCTCCTGCGTCTATATGTGTCCCTTCGGAGCCATCATGGATGCCTCCTTCATTGTCGATGTCATCGAGCTCATCAAGAAAAGCCAGAAAAATACAAGGTACAAGACATATGCCATAGTGGCTCCAGCCATATCAAGCCAGTTCACCTATGCAAGCCTCGGACAGGTTGTCAGTGGCCTCAAGGCCCTTGGCTTCTACCATGTCATCGAGACAGCTCTTGGAGCTGACCTGGTGGCATGGGAGGAAAGCAAGGAGATCGAGGAGAGAGGGTTGATCACATCCTCCTGCTGCCCAGCCTTCGTGAGCTACATCAGCAAGGCCTTTCCAGCGATGGCTGACAGGATCTCCTCAAATCCTTCCCCAATGGTAAGGCTTGGGATGCTGATAAAGCAGACCGATCCGACAGCCAAGGTCATCTTCATCGGGCCTTGCACAGCCAAGAAGATGGAGTTCCAGAGGCCTGATTCAAGGCCTTATGTGGATGGGGTTCTCACCTTCGAGGAGCTTCAGGCAATATTCGACAGCAAGGATATTGAGCTGGGAAGCCTTAAGGAGGATGTGCTTGATAACGCAAGCTATTTTGGACGCATCTTCGCTCGAAGCGGAGGCCTCAGCGAGGCAGCTGTGCAGGCTGCAAAAGAAAGAGGAAGCGACCTTGTCATTTCACCGACTGTCTGCAATGGAATCGAGGACTGCAAGAAAGCCCTTCTTCTGGCCTCGAAGGGCCTGCTGAAGTCCAACTTCATTGAGGGCATGGCATGCATGGGCGGATGCATAGGCGGAGCTGGCTGCCTGACTCATGAGGAGAAGGACAAGAGCGAGGTGGACAGGTATGGAAGGCTTGCCCTGGAGAAGACCATCAAGGATGCCATCTCCATAGCCCAGGAGATCTAGCAGTATATGACAGGGAGCTCTGGCTCCCTGCTGTTCTCATTGAAGCATTCCTCAGGACAATGCAGGCCAAGGGGAATGCGCCTGAGAATCTGGTTCACATAGTCAGCAATCGAGTTCCACTTGGTAGGAGAGCAGACGCCATAGGTCATTGGACCCACTGCATCGTTGCAATGGATGTCTGAGCCTGCTGTCATGTAGAGCTTATGGCGCCTTGCATAGGCATAGGCGCTTTGGTCAAAGCTTATAAGGTTGCCCTCATTGGCCACCTCCACCCCATCCACAAGGCCTGGGGCCAGGTGGATGGCCTTGATGTAGCTTCTGTTTCTGAAGGGATGGGCCTGGATAACGGCTCCACCGCCCTCATGAACCAGGCGCAGCTGCTCGGCTCGGCTTGCCCCTAGTATCTGGGGATGCTCCAAAAGCCAGGCCTTATCAAGGCCATAGACAAGGTAGTCATCTCCATCATAGGTGCTCTCCCAGCCAAAGAAGACAGAGAAGCCTCTCCTATAGCCCTCTTCTAAGGCCTCCTCATAGCCCCTGCAATAGGCGTCAACCATATCTTTCCAGGGTCCTTGCGGGATTCTGCAGTTGCCGTTGAAGAAATGGTCAGTGATTATTATGCCGGTGAAGCCTGCCTCCTGGTAGCTTGCAACGTAGGCCTTCGGGTCGGCAGATGAGCATGCAGAGGCACACCTGGTATGTAGATGAGTGTCATAGAGATAAGGCATCTACACCCTCAGGTACATGCAAAGCATGCCGTTGTTGTAGGGGCCCTTGAAAGGACTGACTATGTCGTGGCCCTGGTCGCTGTCGTCATAAAGCCACTCGCCTCCAAGGCGTGTGTCGATCAGATGGCCTTTCACATAGTCCCATATGCTCTGGCTTGCGCTCAGGAAGGCTTTGTCGCCTGTCTTTGAATAGGCGTTCATAAAGCCAAGCATGGCTTCGCATTGGCCCCAGTGCACAGCTCTGGAGTCTAGGCTGGTATAGGCAAGATGAGTGCCGTCAAAGCCGTCCTTCAAGGCACTTGCAGCCAGATCGATTGTCCTTGGCAGGCATGGCCTTCCTAGAGCCCTGCAGGCCTCGTCAATAATGAAGGAAGCCTCGACTTCATGGCCGAAGGACCGATAGGCATTGGGAACCGGCTCCATCCTGCATCCATAGGCCAGGTGAAGCTCATCGCTCTTGAGAACCTTATCCTCTACCACAGAAAGCGCTGATTCCAGCAAGCTTCTTGTGTCTTCTGCGCTGTCTGCCAGGTATAGTGCGGTATAGGCTTCAAGAAGGTGGATCAGGCTGGTAAGGGTCTTTACATCCTCATCCAGGCTTTCCCTGTAGCCCCAGCTGTCGCGAAGATTGGATTCGATGAAGGACTGCAGGGTCCTTGCGCTCTTCAGCGCCTGGGGATCCTTGAATGCCATGAAGTATGTCGCCAGAGCCAGCACTCCATAGGCCTGGCAGAAGGTCTTCACTGAATCATCCTCTATCTCGCCTGCGTAGGATACCGACCAGCATATGCTGCCATCCTTTTTGCTGATGCCATGGCTTTTGAGAAACTCCAGGGCATGATCTGCATAGCTCTTGTAGCCATTGCCTGGATAGAGCATTGCAAGGCGGGAAAAGAACCAGAGGATCCTTGAGTTGGCCACCATGTTCTTTGTTGTCTTGCGATAGAGGCAAAGGGCATGATCCACCCGTCCGTAATAGCCGCCGCAGTCGCTGTCGCGAAGCTTTGCGTAGAAGGGAGCTATGGTGAAAAGCAGCTGCTGGGAGAATTCTTCCTTGTTCATCATTCCTTCACCGCCCCGCTGGCTATGCCATTGTAGATGTACTTCTGCAGCAGGAGGAAGACCACCAGGATTGGTATGATCGTGATGATCACTCCAGCGCATATATAGTTGTACTGGTTGCCGTATTCACCTGTAAACGCATACAGGCTCGTGGAAATGGTAACAAAACGAGTCTTGGATTGCAAGTATAAGTTGGCAATGTAGTATTCCTTGTAGGTAGAGACACCCTTGAGTATTGCCACTGTGACAACAGCAGGCTTTACCAGGGGAAAGAGTATGCGGAAGAAGATGGTGAAGTAGTTGGCTCCATCCAAAAAAGCTGCCTCGTCAAGGCTCTTGGGAAGCGACTCGAAGAACTGCAGGAAGATATAGATGGATATGATGTCTGTTCCAGTATAGAGGATCACGACGCCAGGTATGGAGTTGACCAGGCTGAGGCTTGTCATGATCTTGTAGATTGAAACCTGCATTGTCACCCCAGGTATCAGGTTGGCCACAAGAAAAGCTCCCTTGAGCAGCTTTCGTCCCCTAAAGTCAAAGCGCGATATCACATAGGCAACCATGCTGCCTGTCAGAACAGCGCCTATCAGGGTGAAGACCAGTATGAGAAGGGTGTTTGTGAACGCAAGGCCCATGTGGCCCTTTGTCCAGGCAGTGAGGTAGTTCTCGAAATTCAGCCAGTTGGCAGGCACCTGGAGCACACCTGTGCTGTTGTACTCCTTAGTCGGCTTGAAGGAGGCAAAGAGCACTGTCACAAGAGGGACCAGGGATATGAAGGTCCCTATGGCCAGGCTCAGGTACCTAAGGACAAGCCTTAGAGCTCCCTTGATCCTGCTGATTCGGTTTTCCCTGTAATGAGCCATGTCAGTCCCCCATCCTTTTTTCAATGATCTTCTGGATCCAGCTCACAAGGAGAATCAGAGCCAGAAGCACCACAGCCATGGCGCTTGCCAGGCCTACCTTGTTGGCCTCATGGGCAAGCTGATGCATAAGCACAACCGGCGTCGCTGTTCCGTTCATGCCGTATGTGATTACATAAGGGCCTTCAAAGGCGCTGAAGGAGCCCTTTATCATAAGCAGTATAGTCAGGGCCACTATAGGCTTGAGATGAGGCAGCATGATGTAGCGAAACTGCTGCCACTGTGTGGCCCCATCGATGGAAGAGGCCTCGAAGAACTCAGGGCTTATCGACTGGATGGCTCCAATGTAAAGGACCATGGACTGGCCCATGTAGCGCCATATGGAGGTGGCAGCTATGCTGTAGTTGTTCACCGCCCTGTCCTTGAGCCAGTATGGCAGGCTTTCAAGGTTTATACCTAGTCCTTGGAGCACGGTGTCAAGCACAAGGCCTCTTGAGTAGAAGAACTTGAATATGAAGCCAACTGCCAGGGAGCATACAAGGTATGGGATGAACAGGGTGGCCTTGAAGAATGACGAGCCCTTGAGCTTGAAGCTCAGCAGGCATGCAAAGAAAAGGGACAGGGAAAGCTGTATGACTCCAGCTCCCATGTAGTAGAAGCAGTTGAGAAGAGCCTTGACTGTGTCAGTGCGCGAGAAGACCTGTGCATAATTATCCAGTCCTACAAAGGTCCTTGGGCCTATGTACTTCATCTTGAAGAAGCTGAACTCAACCATCTTTGCAAATGGCAGATAGGTGAAGAGCACCAATAGAGTTACTGGCACAAGGGAGAAGACCATGATGACCAGCGCCTGCTGGTGTCTTCTCTCCGAGAAAAAGTGCTGAAGGCCATTCTTTGTCGTCATTTTATCTCCATGAAAGAAAAATAGAAGGCATGCGGACAAGCCGCATGCCTGTTCCGATTGGCTAGTACTTGCTTGCAGAAGCGTAGTCAGGGCCAAGGACGGCTATCTGGGCGCTTGTCCAGCGCTTGTTCCAGTCATCCATGATCTGGTCAAAGGTCTCATCGGATTGACCCATTGCAGCTTCAACGATTCGTGCCTTCTGTGGATACTTGCCTAGGTACAGCTCGCTTTCGCTGTTGACTTCATCAAAGAGGCCTGCATCCTGCTGGAGAGGAGGATTGTCCAGAACCAGTGTTACATTTGCCTCTTGCAGGCCTGTGAGGGTTGCAGGATAGTCCTGGCCTTTCATGATTGGGATCCCGCCGTAGTCATAGGAGAAGTTGGAATCCTCTGAGAGATACTTGATATAGGCCTTGCATACTTCAAGCTTCTCGCCAGTGACGTTCTTGTTGATTGCATAGGCATAGTCGGCAGCGATTGTTGCGTACTGCTTGCCGTCGATGTTCCATGGGAATGCGGCGAAGACTATGTCCTCTGGTGTCTCGCAGGCCTGCTGGGTTCCGATTGTCGCCCAGGATCCGATGACTGTGCATGCAACCTTTCCCTGTGCAAGAAGGTTCTTGCAGGTGTCCCAGTTGCTTGTTGCTGGATCATCCTCTACAAGGCCCATCTTGACTACGTTGTAGAGCATCTCCATTACAGTGTAGTAAGGCTTGCCCTTCTCAAAGGGGTTGACCATGTAGATGAGCTTGTTCTTGTAGTTGGCATCAGCTGTCAGTGAGCCTCTTGCGTTCCATTCCCAGTCAGCAAGCCTTGAGCCTGCTCCGTAGTTCACGTAGAGAGGAATTGCATCTGTGTTGGCCTTGACCTTCTCAAGGGCTGCATAGAACTCCTCGGGAGACTTAGGTATGGATGTGACTCCAGCCTTCTCCAGGACCGCCTTGTTGTAGAGCACGCCGTAGGCAGTGCCGGTTGAGGAAATGCCATAGACCTGGCCTTCGAAGCTGAAGGCAGAGGCGAACTCGTACTTGGCGTCGAATTCATCCACTGTTCCCAGTGAAGCGAAAAGGTTCGGCAGCTCGCTCTCAGGAAGGAACTGGTGAGGGATCATGCACATGTCGCCCCAGTCTCCGCTTGTCCAGCGGATCTCGATGTTGGACTTGTAGTCATGAATCGGCTCATAGGTGATGCTTACATTTGGGTAGGACTTCTGGAACTCAGCGATATAGCGAGCGAAGGTGGCTTCCTCATTCTCCTTATGGGTAAGGAACACGATGTTTATCGGTTCATCTGTCTTTGTTGCCTCTTCCTTTGCAGGGCTGGCAAAAAGCATTGTCACGCATGACATCATCACCAATGCCATCACAAGCAGCTTCTTTACTTTCATAATCAAATCTCCTTTTTACGTTTGTAAAGTTAACGTTTAGCTTACAAACAGGATTACAACAGATAACTGCACCTGTCAAGCCCTATTTGTACACGAATTGTACAAATTCTTTCGTTCAAGAAACGTTGTCCTTAGGATCCTGCAGGCATGCAGAGGCGCTCCAGCCTTACGGCTAGAGCAATCATGGTTCACTTGGATAAATTATCCGAAGCGGTTTATCTCCTTGACTAGGCTCTTCTTGAGCTTCGTAGTGGACTCGCGGGCAACAAGGCGCCCTCCTATGGTCTTTCGACCAAAGTGATAGCTGGGATCGCCTATCTTCCGGATGATAGCCTGGGCGGCAGTGAGAGCCATCTCCTGGTAATCAAGGGAGAAGACAGTGAGAGGCGGAACACAAAGCGTGGAGAACACATCATCCTCGAAGCTTGCAATAGAGCGGTCTGAAGGAATCTCGAAGCCTGCCTTCTTCAGGGCGCCTATATACTTGTAAGCGCTCTTGCTGTGGCTGCATACATAGGCTGAGGGTCCATCCTCGAGAATCTGAGGCTCCTTGTCCTGGCCATAGTCATCGGTATCCTGGTAGACCCATTGGAGGTCGGAGCAGAATCCAAACTCGTTTATAGCCTTGCAATATCCCAGATAGCGATCCATGGTCTGGTCATCCAGGTGAGGGTTTCCAACAAATCCAACGTCCTGGTGGCCAAGGCTGATAAGGTGCTTTGTCAAGGCATAGCCTCCGTAAAGGTTGTCGCCAATCACAGAATCAAGGTGCTCCGCATCGTAGAAGAAGTCCACAAGGACGCATGGCTCGCCGCTTTGCAGTATGGTGTTTATGAAGGCAGGCTTCTGGGCTCCAATCACAAGCACGCCGTCTACCTTGCTGCTCTCTAGAAGAAGGCTCCCTGCCTGGTCGGGCTTGATGACCTCAATGACAGAATAGTAGCCCTCCTCGAGAAGCCTTCGAGAGATCTCATGCTCAAGGCTCTGGGCGTTCTGGCCTCCCTGGCGGACAAGCAGGCCTATGTTGTGGCCAGACTGCCCTCGCAAGTCGGAGGCAAGCAGGTTCTTCCTGTAGCCCATCTCCTCGGCCCTGGTTCGAATGCGCTGCTTAAGGTCCTTGCCGACACCCTCCTTGTCAGAAAGGGCCTTGCTGACTGTGACGGCGCTTATTCCAAGCTCTCTTGCTATGTCTCGAAGTGTTATGCTGTTCTTCATCGACTTAGAATACCACATTGAGCGATTTTGAACAGCCTGGAATCTAGATGGGAAAAACCTTCATGCTGGCTGATTGCAGCATTTGCATAATGAGTCTTATGCTTTTCGAACATGATGATTTGCCTTGCATCTTTTCACATTCATTATCCCCATGAGCCATCCTAGAAGGATAATTCATTATCTGCAAGCTAATTGCATAACAATTTCCCATTATCGAGAATAAACAGCCGAAAAGCGCTCTTGACTTTCAGCATTCCATAAAAGAGAATGAGCAAAAGCTATTGAGCAAGGCTCTTGCCTTGCTAAAGGGGAATACAGATGAAAAGACTAATGCTTGCCGCTGCCTTGGCAGCCTTGTCAATCAGCATGCTTGCAGCTTCTGGACTGAGCTTCTCGCCGTTTTGCGCCGATCCTGCCTATCAGGAGAGTGCCTCTGACCCTTATTCCTTCTCCAGCAAGCTGGCTATGCAGTTCTCCATCGGCCAGAGCTCAGCTCCTATGGGAATCAAGGCCATAATCAAGGACAAGGTCACAGGACAGTCAAGCTACCAGTACCTTGAGTACCGCAGCATGACCTCCAATGCTCTTGCCTACCTGAACATGAAGGGCGGCTTTTCCATGGGCCTGGCACGCCTTAGCCTGGACACAGACACATGGTTTCCGAAGCTGAGCCTGGAGGCCAACGTAGCCGGCTATCTTAACACGGTGTTCTGCGGCTTTGAAAAGAACGATGCCCTGGGCTATGACGGATCCTACTTCATTGGAGCAAGCCTTAAGGTTGCAGACATCATCGCCCTGCGCTTTGGGCTTCACCACTTCTCTGGCCATTATGGGGACGAGATGCTCGAGAAGTTCTATGCAAGAAACAATGCAAGCTTTTCAAGCTCTGGCAACACTATCGAATACAATGGCACAGAGTATACCCTTTCCGGGCTCGTGGAATACGTAAGAGACAATTCCTACCTCCTTGGCGCCTCCGTGAACCTTCCCTTTGGCTTCAGGATCTACACAGAAGCCGAGCTTCCAAAGAATCCGAGCTGGCTCAGGCCCTTCATCCATGTTCCAGCTGATTACGAAAACCCAGTCGCAACCGATACCGGGCATCCAACGCTGATAGACCGCATAGGCGGCAACACCGCAGATGGCGAGCAGGTCAGCCAGGACCAGCTTGACGCAGAGCAGGCTCTCAAGAGAACCTCCGAGGGCTCCTACAAGGCCTGGAGGATTCATGCCGGCCTTGAATGGAGCAAGATCTGGACTAAGATAGGAATCCTTGCCAGCTGCGATGTGCAGATGCACCAGGATGGACAGACTCTTCACACCATCGGAGGCTACAGCAAGACAAATCCATGGGAGCTTGAGGTCACAGCATCGCTGTCTGCCGTCTTCCCAGACTGCATCGGCGCCTCTAGCCTCAAGATTACAGCTGAGTACCATGACGGCCGCTTCCCTCTGCTCAACTATTTCTACCAGAGAAGCAGGTACGCAAGCATAGGCTTCCAGGTTTTCTAGATCATGAAGAAGGCATTGCTCATCTTGGCTCTGGCGTTGATTGGAAGCGCCCCGCTGCTTTTGGCTTCAGGGATCGGCTTCACAGGCCTTGCCGACAATCCGCTGTTCAGAGAGCCAAGCTCTGATCCATACAGCTTCACTTCCCAGCTTGGCATTATAAGGCCTGCCGATGCGCTTTCCAGCCCTATGGAGATCATGGCATGCGTCAGCGACCCTGAAACGGGGAAAAGCAGCTATGTCAGCCTTCCCATCCGCTCCAATGCAGTCAGTGACCCTGAATACTTGAACATGAAGGCAGGCACGAGCCTTGGCCTGCTTAGGACTGACCTGGGCTTTGTCAAGGCAGAGCTCAGCCTCGCTGGCTATATCAACACAGTCTTCGAAGGCTTTGGAGGCACAGACTGCCTTGGGCTTGACGGCTCCTGCTTCCTGGGCTTTGCCATCCAGGGCCTGGACTGCCTGACGCTCCGCTTCGGCCTTCATCACTTCTCCGGCCATTATGGCGATGAGATCCTTGAAACCTACTACAGCACCAACAGCGCTGTCTTTGAGCCATCCATGTCAACCATTGATGTAAATGGAAAGACCATGAACCTGTCAGGACCTGTTCAGTATGTGAGAGACAACTCATATCTGATGAGCCTTAGCTGCGATGGGCCTCTTGGGCTCAGGGCCTATGCCCAGGCCGAGCTTCCTCGAAGAGAGAGCTGGATCAGGCCTTTTGTCCATGTGCCTTCAGGCTACACCAACCCAAGCACCCATACCGACCTCATAGATCGCATCGGAGGCTCTGAAGCAATCAGCGCTGACCAGAAAGCCGATGAGAACGCCCTGAAGACAGGATCCTCCTACCGAGGCTGGAGGCTCAATGGAGGTCTTGAATGGTCTGTCTTGTTGAAGGATATGACTCTGCTTGCAGGCTTGGACCTGCAGGCTCACCAGGACGGCCAGACAGCCCATCAGATAGGCTCCTACGATCCAAGCCGCCAATGGGAGACTGAGCTGACAGCAACCATAGCCATCATGCTCAAGTCCGCCCTTGGAGCAAGAAGCCTGGGATTGTGGGCATCCTACCATGACGGCCGCTTCCCTCTTCTGAACTTCTTCTATCAAAGGACACAGTGCCTGAGCATAGGCCTGAGGGTTTACTAGAGCTTCAGGCCCTTGAGGCCTTCAAGAGTTACAGCAAAGCCAAGCTGCGCTTCCAGAATATCGCTTCCGGCCTGGTTCCTGCGGTTCCAGGTCTGTATCAATGCACCCTGGATCTGAAGGCTGAGAATGCTGCTGACTTTCCAGTCAGCTGAACCTCTTAGCTGTATGGAATGCTCTTTCACTGCTCCAGATGGGGTCCAGATGAACTTTGGCTCATCGGGGCTCATGACAGGGGCATCGGGATAGCCATAAGAGGCATAATCCATCCTTTTCTCTCCATGAACCGTATACATCAGCCGAGCTTCAAGATCCAGCTTGCCCGGCTTGATGGCCGAAAAGCCCAGGGCAGCCACTATGACATCGCAGCCTTCTCGGTAGCCCATGAAGCCAATGTCGTCAAAGCCTGTTGCCTTGTTGCCCAGTATTAGGTCTGTGACGCTATGGTCGATCAGGCTTGCACCAAGGGTCTTTGTGTCCTTCAGATAGCAGGATGGAGAGGTGTAGACCGCCTCAGCATAGCAGGTCACTATTGCAGAGCTTCTGTGTCGGAAGGTATAGGAGCCATTGATGAGGAAGGCAAAGCTGTTTGGAGTCCTGTCCACTGACTCAAAAGGCAGCTGGATCTGGTCGAAGAAGCCCTGAAAGCTCATGGAAAGGCCTTCCTTGATGGCCCAGTCAAGCTCCACTGAGAAGTAGTTGTTGATCCTCAGGTTGCGAAAGGTGAACTGGTTGTGCAGGATGTTGAAGGGATTGAGGATCCTAGGGTCGCCGAGGGGATTGTCTGTGTAATTCATTACACCCTCAAGCAAAGTGACTGCAAGCTTTCCAAGATTGAAGCTCATCCTGTGGTTGAGAACGGTTGGATGGAACTCATCCCAGCTTGGATTCTCAAGGCCTGGCTGTGGGCTTTGCTCGGTGCCCTTGTCTCTGCAGAACGAGGATAAGGTCATATCATAGCTTATGAAGGGGAACAAGGCGCTTAGCTTGATGAAGTCCTGGTACATGAAGTTGTCCCCAATGACCAGGTTGCCCGTAAAGCCATTTGAGGCGCTGAGCCTATCCCGGGCTATGAGGATGCCTAGGCTTTCTGTGCCATAGCTCACATAGGCCTTGTGGGGCCTGAAGAAGTCAAAGTCGCTGTCGGACAGGGCCAATGAGAAGTTGTCCCCATAGCCTCCCATGACATAGGCGTCGGGAGTTCTAACCAGGTCCAGCCTCATCTCTGCTGCAAGCCTTTCACCTAGGCAGAAGCTGGCATCCACTCCCATCAGGGCTGGGATGTCCCGCACTGGGTAGCTAAGCTCATGGACATCGCGAAGCGGGCTTGTGACAAGCAAGCCTGCATAGGAGACGAAGGGCACGCAGTCGATGCTGACATCCTGGGCTGTGAAGAGGGGCTCCTGCTCTTCTAGATACTCCCTGAACTCACCTGAAAATGATGTCTGATCGGCTAGCCATAAGGCTGAGGACTGAGCTATGGGAGTGACCACGTTATGATAGGTCCGGCCATCCAGCCTATAAAGGGCTGTAAGCAGTCTCCAGGCCTGGCTTGAGCTGTTGAGTGTGAGCTGATTGGAGAAAAGCGAAAGGCAAGCGCAGAAGGCCATTATCATCAAAACTGTCTTTTTCATGCAAGCAGGATAATGCCACTTCCAGGCTTACTGCAAGCCTTATTTTCCGCTTATCAATGGAATTGCGCCATAACAGCCTTCAAGATAGCTTTTCCTGAGGTTTCCAGGCTTGCCCTCAGCTGCCTCCAAAAGGCAGAAGAGGCTGACACTTGAGCTTTGAGGGCTCATCGACGAGAACCATATCTGGTCATGGCGCATCTTCATCTCCAGCACATCGGCTATAGAGGTGGCAAAAAGGACCTGTGCCTCAGTTGGCCTTGGCGGGCAGTTGAACTGATGCACGAGGCTTTCAAAGGCCAGGGTGTGTATGCAGGACTGGGCATCATCAAGGATCATCAGGCCATTGTGCACCCTGGCCCATTGAAGGCTTGTGTATAGATCTGCAAGCTTGTCCAGGCCTCTGGAGAACTGGCGTGGCCTATAGCCGCAGCCAGCCAGGAAGCTCATAAGATCCCCGTGGTCCTGGAAGCCCCTTTCAGCATTCCCATCCATGACCTGGTCGCGGAAGAAGAGATAGGCCTGGATTGCCGGCTCGATGGACGAATAGCCTGCTGCGATGCTCAGCGCAAGCCTATTGGGCTTTATCATAGGCTCAATCAGGGCTGCCTGGGCCCTGTAGCAAGGCGCGAAGCTTATTCGCTGAAGAGCCCTGACGAAGACCTTCTCCTTTCGCATGCGAGGATAATGATGCAGGCTTTCATTGAGAACCCTGCCGTTATATAGGCTTAGGCTGTAAAGATAGCGCTGGCCTAGGCGAGTGAAGTGGGCCATCATCGCTGTTGGGCTGTCTGCACAGTCCCAGTGAGGACAGGCCTCCAGCTCATCGCCTGGCATCTTCATTGCAGACTCAAGCACCAGGGACCTCAGCAGAAGAATCGAGCCAAGAAAGGAGGACTTGCCCGAGGCATTGGCTCCAATAATGACAGAGGACCGAAGATACCTTCGGCCCTCGAAGTCAATCAGGTCATCATCCTCTCTTCGCTCTGCGCTTGCCAAAAAGGAGAATCCAGTCTCCTGCCTTATAGCCTTGAAGTTGCTTACCCTGTATTCAATCAGCATGCCTATATTAGGCAGAAAAGGCTGAAATTGCTCAATTGGCCTTCTTGTGCTCGCTGGCTATCTTGTAGCGCTTGATCTTCAGTGTAGGAGTGCGCTCAAAAGGCTGCTGGACAAGCTCGACAGAATTGATCTTGGAGAAGGCAGGAAGAGCCTGGTTGACCTTGCTCTTGATAGCAGCTATGTACTTCAGCGCTTCGTCCTTGGCCTCGCTTATGTCCAGGGCAAGATTCTTGGCCCTGGCTTCCAAGTCGATCCTTATCAAGGCTGTTAGGCTGTTTCCTTCAGGAATGACAATGCTCTCCTCTACATTCTCGCAGGCGTTGATCAGGCTCTCAATAGCCTCTGGATACACGTTCTCTCCGCTTGCGGTGAGAATCATGTCCTTAATCCTGCCCTTGATGACAAGCCTGCCCTCTTCAAAGGCGCAGATATCCCCTGTCCTGAAGTAGCCATCGGCAGTGAAGGCTGCCTTTGTAAGATCCGAGGCCTTGTAGTAGCCTCTCATGACGCTTGGTCCCTTTACAACAAGCTCTCCTTCCTCGGTGATCTTGGTATCCAGGCCTGGAATGATAGGCCCTATTGTGCCCTTGCGATGCTGGGAAGGCCCGCATCCGGCAACTAGCGGCGAGGTCTCTGTCAAGCCGTAGCCGATTGCATAAGGAAATCCTATCTTTTCCAGGAAGCTCTCAATCTCCGGATCCAGGGCAGCTCCTCCTATTCCGAAGAACTTCAGCCTTCCGCCGAACTGGTCGATTAGCTGGCGCCCTATCGCCTTGTAGACAAGGCCCTTTATCAAGGGCAGCTTGAGAGCCTTTCCAAGCTTGCCCTCAAGCTTGGGGAATACCGCCTTGCGCACGACCTTCTCTATGAGAAGCGGAACGGTGAGCATGATATGCGGCCGACAGGCCTTCATAGCTGCCATCATGACAGGGGTGGTGAGCTTTCTGCCTAGATACACAACATGGCAGCCCCACAGCAGCGGGACCAGGAAGCCGAGAGTGAATTCGTAGGCATGAGCCATTGGAAGTATCGACAGGAAGACCATGCCGGTCTGCATCTTGAAGATAGACGGCGTGCTGTTCACAGCATTCCAAAGGAGGTTCCTGTGGGTAAGCTCCACGCCCTTTGGATTGCCTGTGGTTCCGCTGGTGTAGATGATCGAGGCAAGGTCCGTCTCTTCGGCATTGCTGTCCAGGCTCCTGGGGTCAAGGGTCCTTGTGCCTATCAAGGATGGGCCCTTGCAGGAAGCTATATCGTCTCCAAGAAGAAAGGCCGGAGCATAGCTTAGGTCATCCAGGCAGAAGAACAGGCAGCCTGCACCCTTGATCTTCGGGTAGTTGGCGGCGCTGACAAAGACAGCCCTTGCCTGGGAATGGGCGATGATGTCCAAAGCCTGGGAGCTTTCGAAGTCAGGAAGTATGACCGCAGCTGTGGCTCCGATGCTGGTGATAGCCAGATATGCAAGGCCCCAGTTGCGGCAGCTCTGGGCAAATATGGCCACCCTGTCACCCTTCTCTATCCTTAGGTCCTGAAGGCTGGCTCCAATGGCCCTGACGGCATTGGAGACATCCAGGAAGGTCATGATATCGTCCTTGCCATAGGTCTCAAGGGCTGGAAGGCTGCTGTATCTTTCGGCGCCTGCATTGACCAGGCTGCCCATTGTAAGCTTATCGAGTGTTCGCATGGAATCTCCTTTTTTAACAAAAATTCACTTTCTGTCAAAAACAAGTTAACATATAATAGATCAGCTAGTCAATTATTTTTATTGACAGTGATGTGTTTTCTGTCATAATAAATAGGCTGGCTCTTTATTGTTATTTGAGCTATCATTATTGCATGAATGTTGCGATTGTACTAGGAAACAGGCTCAACGACGACGGATCGCTGAGCAAGATCGGCCTTGATAGGCTGCAGATGCTCAAGGATGCCGACAGGGCATATAGATTCGACAGGATAATCCTCTCTGGAGGCATTCCCAACCTTCTTGCAGGCAGAAGCGAGGCAAGAGCTATGTTCAACGTCCTTGAGAAGGATATGCAGGACAGGTGCATTCTTGAGCAGGAATCACTAAAGACCAAGGAGAACGCCCTCTACTCCATTCCGATTGCTCTCGAGCTAGAGCCCTCCAGGATTGTGGTCATAACAAGCCCCGAGCATCTGGACAGATGGTATCTCAACCCCATAAGGCTGTTTAGAAAGACCCTGAGAAGGTCGAAGGCTGCAGGGGTGGAGATGGTCTTCTACCGGCCGTAGATCTCCAGCAGATCCTTTATCCAGGCTGAGGTGGCCTCGTCGAACTGGCCTGGCTTCATTCTCCAGGACCAGTTGTCCTGGTTGCAGGTTGAGGGGAAGTTCATCCTTGCCTCATCCCCCAGCCCCAAGAGGTCCTGCATTGGAAAGGCGACAATTCCTGCCTTTGAGAAACACAAGGCCCTGATCAGCGATCTTCTTATGTCATCCAGATCCTCTGAGCAGCCTAGATACCTGGCCATGGATGCTATTGTCCTCTGTCCCTGGGACTTAAGAAAGCCCATGTAGGGGTGATTGTCATGAGTCCCTGTATAGGCTACGCAGTTGGAGGGATAGTTGTGCGGCATGAACAGGGCCTCAGGGTCGATCCTGCCGTCAGCAAGGCACTCAGAGGCAATCCTCATGCCCGGGTATCCTGCATAGTCAAGCAGTTCGCGAACCGGGGGCGTGATGAAGCCCAGGTCCTCAGCTATTATCCTAAGGGCGGGAAAGCGAGACTTCAAGGCCTTGAAGAAGGCCTTTCCAGGGCCTTTTCTCCATTGTCCATTCTCTGCAGTCGCTGATCCATAGGGCACTGCCCAGTAGGACTCAAAGCCCCTGAAGTGATCGATCCTTATTATGTCAAAGAGCTCTGCCGATCTTGAGATGCGCCTCATCCACCAGTCATAGCCGTCCTTGGCCATGAGCTTCCAGTCATAGACAGGATTGCCCCAAAGCTGGCCTGTGACGCTGAAGGAGTCAGGCGGCACTCCGGACACCTCCGTCAAGGCTCCCCCCTCCTGTATGGAGAAAAGGGCGGGATCGGCCCAGGTATCAGAGGAGTCGGGGGCTGCATAGATAGGCATGTCCCCTATCAGCTCGAGCCCCAGCTCATGAGAGCGGGAGAGAAGCCGCTTCCACTGAACCTGGAAGAAATACTGGAAAACCTTCCATAGCTCAATGTCCTCATGCCATCTTGCCCTGAAAGAGGACAAGGCTGCCTCCTCCCTTAGTCCAAGAGCCTTGTCCCAGACGCTGAACCAGCGCTGGTCATTGCACTGGCGGCTTATGACCATGAAAAGAGCATAGTCGTCAAGCCAGGCCTTGTTCTCAAGACAGAAGTCCTCATAGGCCTTGCTTGGCGACTTCAGAAGCCTCCTGGCCGCCTTGGCTAGCAGGGGCTCGCTGAAAAGCTGGCTTTGGTGGTAGTCGACCCTTGAGGGATTGAAAGCTGGTATCCTGATGTCCTTGGCATCGAGAAGACAGTCCTCAACCAGCCAGTCCAGGCTTATCAAGGCTTCGCTGCCTGCAAAGGAGGATCTGGGTGCGTAAGGGGAGTTGCCATAGCCTGTAGGGCCTATTGGCAGGACCTGGAGAAGCTTGAAGCCTGCTTCCTGGATCTTGGGCAAGAAATCATAGGCATCCTTGATGGTCCCTATCGGGTACTTGCCGCTCATGCTTGTTATGTGCATTAAAAGCGCAGCTTGTCTACTCCTGTCTTGCATCATTGCCTCCATTAGCCGATAATCAGCTTACGCGACGCAAGGAGGAAGGTCAATGCACAAAGCCATAACTGTGAAGATTCGCCCTAGGCAAGCCTATAGCGCAGTGAGCTGCGAGTTTGTACAGCCGCTGTATCCCTCAAGAGGACAAGCAGTTCGCATAAGCCTGAAGGCTGCAAGGCCATGGAAGGCCATGAGAGCCAGAGTAAGCCAGGGAGGCCTGTCAAGCACCTATGATCTTGTAAGTGAGAAGGATGGCTATTGGGGCTGCTCTTTCATCCTCAATGATGAGATGGCCTCCTGGTTCTTCGAGCTTAGCAAAGGCGAGTGTGTGTATTATCTGGGCTCAGATGGCCTTCAGGACACAGTGCCCAATCTTAAGAGGTCCTTCATCATCAAGGCTGACTATCCCCATTGTCCCTGGGTCAGCGAGGGCACCTGCTACCAGATATTCCCTGACAGGTTCAAGAAGGGTCTTGATAAGCCCTTGCCTTCCTTCAGCTTCGATGGACACCAGGCCATCTCCATGAACTGGGGCGACATCCCTCTGGATTATGAGAAAGGCCATTGCCTGGACTTCTTTCAGGGGGACCTAAAGGGGATAGAGGACTCAATAGAGCACTTCAAGGCCTTGGGGGCCACTGCTCTCTACCTAAACCCAATCGGGTCTTCCAGAACCACCCATCGCTATGACTGCACTGACTTCTTCTCAATTGATGAGAAGCTTGGAGGAGATGAGGCCTACATAAGCCTGGTAAAGGCGCTTCACAGAAGCTCGATGCACGTCATAACCGACATCTCCATAAACCACACAGGAATAGACAATCCATGGTTCAGGAAGGCCAACGGGGACAAGAACGCTGAAACCGACCTTGACGAGGCCACCTGCAGGTCCTTCTACTTTCCCAGGCCCGATGGAAGCTTTGACTGCTGGGCCTCGGTAAGCACCCTGCCCCAGCTCAACTACAACAGCGCACTTCTTAGGAAGATCATCTACAAGGACAAGGACTCAGTTCTCAGGCGCTATCTCAAAAAGCCCTATTGCCAGGATGCATGGAGGCTTGATGTAGCCAGCGAGCTAGGCAAGCATGACGACCAGGATCTTTGCTTTGAGGTATGGAGAGAGGTGCGAAAGAGCCTTGGCAACGATGTCTATCTTCTTGGCGAGAACTGGGAGTCGGCTGAGCCCTTCCTGCAGGGCGATATGTGGTCAAGCACCATGAACTACTACGGAATCTCCAGGCCGCTGAGGCGCTTTATGGGTGAACAGGACCGCTTCCAGGCCCAGGGCTGGGGTCATGCACCAAGCCAGGTTCCCCCATTTAGCTGCAGGCAGCTGGCAAGAGCCTTGGCTAATGGACTTGAGGCTATGCCGCCCCAGGCCATGTACAATGCCTTCAACCTCATCGACAGCCACGACACCCCGAGGCTTCACAATCATTCTGAGATTTTCAGCCTTGAGCGCTACAAGACAGCTGTAAGCATCATGTACCTTATGCCAGGCATGCCCAGCACCTATTACGGAGATGAGATTGGCCTTGATGGCAGGCTTGGATCGGTAGAGGCTTCACGCTATTGCATGCAATGGGATAGGTCGAAATGGAATATGGACTTCTATGAGCACTACTGCATGCTGGGCAAACTCAGGCACGACTTCAAGGATATCCTAAGCTATGGAACTGTGGATATAAGCTGCCCGACTGAAAGCACAATGATCCTTTCCAGGTCAATACGCTCCAAGTCGATAGCGCTTCTTGTCAACCAAGGCAGCGAGGATGTTTCCTTCGTCCTTGGCAAGACCTACAGGGAGGTTCCTGCAGGCTGCTCTGCAATTGTCGTATCTGAATAGAGATACTCATAAAGGGCATCCCAGCTTCCTGGCTCCAGGGCCTTCAGCATATCCAGCATCTGGACACTCATGACCTTGTTCTGAAAAAGGCCGTGCAGGATCTCCAGTGCCCTGGAGTCCTGGCCTGTTCTTATATACAGCTGGCTTAATTCAAGAAGAATGGAGTCCGTAGGCTCCTTGACTGACTCCAGAGCCGCAATCAGGCTCTGTTCGTCGCCTTCATTGCGATAGACAAGGCAGCAAAGGTCGAAAAGCCTTTGCTCCCCTGTCTTCCTGTAGCCATCCATGGCAGCTGCGGCCGCCTCAAAAGCCCTTGAGGACTTGGCCATGACCACAAGCCTGTTATAGGCCAGGTCGCTGCTGTAGGTCTTCTCAAGGGCCTTGTCATAGGTCTCGATGGCCTTGTCATAAAGGCCCTTGCTTTCATACACCTGGGCCAGGGCATAGGCGCTTGGAGCAATCGAGGCTGTGGAGCAGCCTGAAAGAAGAGCAATCATGACAAGAGCCAGAAGAGCCTTAGCCAAGCACAGTCTCCTCGATCTTCTTGACCTGAGTGCGGTAGAGGTTGTTGATCTGGCTGCCGTAATCGGCTATCAGCTGGATCATGTTTCTCGGATTGTCCGGCAGGTCTATTCCGTTGAGCCTGTCTCCTGCATCACCAAGGCCTGGGAGGATGTAGGCCTTGCTGTTGAGCACTGGATCCATCCAAAGGGTGTACACATCGCAGTTGTCAATGGCCCTGATGATTCTCAGCGAGCCCTTAAGCGCGCTGATGACGTTGATGAACTTCACTGACCTTGGCCTTATTCCCTTGCTCTTGAGGTAGTTGACTATGGTCACCAGGGATCCGCCTGTGGCGTTCATTGGGTCTGCAAAGATCCAGTCCTTGTTGTCAAGGGCCTCAAAGTCGAAGTAGGAGCGGTCAAGGTTGAGGATGTAGTTCATGTTGTCCTCGTTCTTGCTCTCATCCCTCTTGATCTTGAAGAGGGCAAATGGGGTGACATAGTTGTCGCAGGAGTAGTCCTGGATCTCCTTGCTGATGATCATGCTCGGCAAAAGGGCTCCGCGAAGCATTACGCACATTACGCAGTCTCTTGTCAGGCTGTCCACATCAGGGATTCGGTGCACTGCATAGTTCTGCACAGGGATGTTGACCGGGGTCTTGACTATTATGCTTCTTTTCTGGGGAAGGGCTGCATCTGCAAACACGTGGCCGAAAAGCAGCTCGTAGGCCCTCTGGATATAATAGAGGAACTCCTCATGGCAGGTGGCTGGGTCGCGAAGCTTGGCTACCAGCCTGCTTGCCTGACCATGCTGCTGCTGGGGCGTCTCAAAGGAATATACATGGATTCTTCCAGAGGCGTTGGATGCCTGTTTCAAAAAATCGCCTATCTTGTTGGCAGATGCAACCAGATCTTCCTCTGCCTTGCGTCTCTGTGCGCTGGCCTTGGCTGACTTGTCTATTGCCATGCAGCACTTGATGCTCTCATCGTACAGGCGATCCACCTCATCAAGGGCTGCCTTGTCCTCGCTTGTGAGATACCCATCCAGATCCGATGCCTTTATAGTCACTGTATTCATTGAAAACTCCTGGGGCCAGTATAATCAAAACCCTTGAGGGTGAAAAGACGCAAGCTTGATTGAAAGACGCCTATGGTGGTATTCTTCTGCCCAAGGAGTTCAATTATGAAGCTTGTTTTTTTAGGCCCTCCGGGAGCCGGAAAGGGTACGATCGCAGCTAAGGCCAAGGAATACTACAGCATTCCCCATATCAGCACTGGAGACTTGTTCAGAAGCGCCATCGCAAACGAGACAGAGCTTGGCAAGCAGGTCAAGGCGATTCTCGCCGCAGGCGACCTTGTGCCAGACAGCATCACTATAGCCATGGTGAAGGAGCGCCTTGCAAAGGACGATGCCAAGAAGGGCTTCATCCTTGACGGCTTTCCACGCACTGTGGCCCAGGCAGAGGCTCTTGAGAAGATGAGCAAGCTGGATGCTGTGGTGAACTTCGTTCTCGACGAGGACATTGTCGTCAGAAGGCTTTCCGGAAGACGCATGTGCAAGTCCACAGGACGCATCTATCACATAGAGACCCTTCCTCCAAAGGTGGAGGGAATTGATGACGAGACAGGCGAGCCCCTGATCCAGAGGCCGGACGACATGCCCGAAGCCATCACAAATCGTCTCAAGGTCTATGAGAAGTCCACAGAGCCATTGATCGGATTCTACAGGGCCAAGGGCCTTCTCAGGGATATTGATGCCTCCACCACCCCAGATGAGGTCATGGCCAGCATGGTCAGGGCCCTTAGGAAGTGACTGACAAGGGCGATTTCTCTCAGTCCAGCATAACAGGTCATATTTTCAGGCTTGCAGCGCCTGCCTTTCTAGCGGAGCTTGTCAATGTCCTGTACAGCCTTGTAGACAGGATGTACATAGGCCATATAAGCGAAACAGGAACATTGGCGCTGTCAGCTATAGGCGTGGTCTTTCCGCTGATCAGCTTCATCACCGCCTTCGCATCCCTTCTGGGAACTGGAGGCGGGCCGCTCTGTGCAATCGAGAGAGGAAAGAAAAACGACCAGCGTGCCCAGGCCATAATGGAAACAGCGTTTGCCTTGCTTATTGCCGTCGGGCTTGTCCTGACGGCAAGCCTGCTTGTCTTTTCCAGGCCTCTGCTTCTTCTGATGGGAGCCAACGAGCAGACAATCGGCTATGCCTCTGGTTACTTTCGCATCTACCTTATTGGGACGGTGTTTGTGATGATAAGCCTTGGGGCCAATCCCTTCATCATCACCCAGGGAAGAAGCACTGTAGCCATGGGAACCGTCCTCATTGGAGCCATCCTCAACACAGTGCTGGACCCCCTGTTCATCTTCACCTTGGGCTTGGGAGTCAAGGGTGCGGCCATCGCAACTGTCATCAGCCAGGCAGCCAGCGCCGCCTGGGCCACCATTGCCCTATGCTCAAGATCCTCAAGCCTTCGCATAAGGCGCCTGAAGATCCATAAGGGCATCACCAAGCCGATTCTTCAGCTGGGAGTGACCGGCTTCATGTTCAAGGTGACAAACAGCCTCACCCAGGCTGTTGCCAATGTGACCTTGCAGCTTTATTCAAACGGCATGGACACCCTTTATATCGGGGCCATGTCCATCATCAACTCCATAAGGGAGATCTCCAGCCTAGCCACAAGCTCGGTGACCTCCAGCGCCCAGACAATAGCCAGCTATAACTATGGGGCCAGATGCTATTCCAAGGACAGGGCCACAATAAGAATCGCTACAGCAGCCAATCTTGCCTGCACCTTGGCTGTCTACGCCGTTGTGCAGATTTGGCCTAGGCCGCTGATCAGCATATTCACCAGCGACGAGGCCCTTATAGAGCTGACTGCAAGGTGCATGAGGATATTCTTTGCAGTGTTCTTCATGATGAGCTTCCAGTCTGTAGGCCAGACAGCCTTCATAGCCCACAACTGCCCCAAGAGAGCAGTTTTCTTCTCGCTTCTAAGAAAGGCCATGCTTGTCATTCCCCTGACCATCATTCTTCCAAGAGCCGGCCTGGGAATAGACGGAGTCTTCTGGGCCGAGGCCCTGAGCCAGCTCATTGGAGCCACAGCTACATTCTCGACCATGTACTTCACAGTCTACCGAAAGCTTCGCAAGGCCAAGGATGGAGAAGCCCTGGCTGTATGATAAGGAGAAAGCCGCATGAGCGGCTTTCTTCTTTCCCAGTCTAGAGAAGCAGTATTCCTGCCAAGGCCCCTAGGGCTATGAAGACTATGGGGTGGACCTTCTTGAAGATGATTATCAGGCCAGTGAAGACCAGGCACAGCCCAAGCGGAATCCAGAGGACCTGGCCATCACTGACAACGGTAAGGCTTGCGACCTTCCAAAGCGAATAAAGCAGAAGGCCCATGACAGCGGCTCTTAGGATGTGGAAGATATCCTTGACCAGCTTGCTTTGCTTGAAGGCCTCCATTATGCGGCTTATTAAAAGTATTATGATTATAGAAGGCGCAATCAGGCCAAGGGTGGCCAAGAGACCTCCCAAGATCCCTGCGGTATTGCAGCCCACATAGGTAGCCATGTTTATGCCAATAGGGCCTGGAGTGGACTCGCTGACGGCTATCATGTTCGTAAACTCAGAAAGTGTAAACCAGTCCGGATGCCTCTGGCCCATGTCAAAGAGGAACGGCAGGGTTGCCAGCCCTCCTCCAACTGCCAGAATGCCTGTGCGGAAGAACTCCCAGAAAAGAAGCAGATAGGTCATATTGCCGCCTCCTTCTTGCCAGATAGTATGAAATGATAGGCAATGCCAAGAGCTATTGTGGATGGGACGATGATTAACGGGCTCACAGCCAGCCAGAGCTCAAGCACAGCGACAATGAGGAAGATGACAAGGGTGAGCACATC
>JAQVSP010000014.1 GCA_028700425.1 Sphaerochaetaceae bacterium
TTCCAGTCTCTTATAATAGGCCACCGCCTTCTCCATATCCCGCACCGCGATGGCCACATTCCGATTATGTTGCACCTCACTGGCTGATCGGGAGGAAAGTCTATGGCTCCGAAGACCACTGATGAGACTATTGCATCCCCAATCTTCACCTTGATCGTGGTCTCCATTCCAGAGGGAAGCGTGGAGTATGCTATGCCCTCCAGCTTTCCATTGTCTGAGATCTCGATGTATTCAGGCCTTATTCCTACTATCAGGCTGGGTGGAACCTCAGCCATCGGCTCATTGGCCACGAACTCGCATTCATGGCCAAGAAGGGATATGAAGATCCTGCTGCCATCCCTGCGGAAAAAGGAGGCCTTTACAAAGTTCATAGTTGGATTGCCTACAAAGTCAGCCACGAAGAGATTGCAGGGCGATGTATAGGTCTTCAGCGGCGGGTCGAACTGCTGCAGCAAGCCGTCCTTCATCAGGCAGACCTTGCTGGCCAGTGTCATGGCCTCAAGCTGGTCATGGGTGACATACACGAAGGTGGACTTAAGGTCCTTGTGAAGCCTCTTGAGCTCGATTCTCATCTCGCTTCGCAGCTTGGCATCCAGGTTGGAAAGTGGCTCATCCATGAAGAGAATCCTAGGCTTAGGGGCTAGGGTTCTTGCAATGGCGACTCTCTGCTGCTGTCCGCCGGACAGCTCTGAGGGATATCTGTCAATGAATTCCTCAATCTTGAGCTTTTTCAGCATCTCCTGGACTCTTGCCTCAATAGCCTCCTTCTTCCATTTCATGTTCTCAAGCCCGAAAGCTATGTTCTGCCTTACGGTCATATGAGGCCACAGGGCATAGTTCTGGAATAGAAAGCCTACATCGCGCCTGGAAGCTGGAACGTTGATTCCTTTCTCAGAATCGAAGACAGGCACTGAGTCAATGGTGATGCGTCCTTCAGTCGGCGTCTCAAGGCCTGCAATCATCCTCAACGTGGTTGTCTTTCCACACCCAGAAGGTCCAAGCAATATTATGAAATCCCCGTCTTCAATGACAAGGTTGAGGTTCTCGACGGCAGTGAAGCCGCCCCACCTCTTCGTTATGTTCTCAAGAACTATTCTTGGCATGGCTATTTTCCTCCTATTGGCGCCCCGCCATCAACACCCTTGGCAACAGAGGCGCCGGTGAGCTTCTCTGAAAGGATGTTCAAGGCAAGGACTATTATGATGATCAAGAGAGTGATTGCATTTGCATATTGGTCATATCCAGTCTGGTTGAACTCCAGCAGCATTGTAGTCAGCAGGAAATGAGCATTTGGAACCAGGAGAGTGAACAGGTCGACCTCTCTCATGCATGTTATCACAGGCAGAAGATAGCCTGACATGATGCTGGTCTTCTGGATTGGAAGCAGAATGTAGAACAGCCTCTTGTACCATGGAATGCCCATGATGGTTGCAGCCTCCTCTATCTCAGGCGATATCTGCAGCATCGAGTTGATTCCTCCTCTCGATGCAAAGGGCAGATACTTCACTCCAGCTACTATGACAAGGATCATAAATGAGTTGTAAAGGAAGCTGAAGGACTCTGAGGAGGATATCGACAGGTATATCGTAGCAAAGGAGATGGCGGGAATCAGGTACGGAAAGAAAGCCATGCTCTCTACAAAACGTGCAAGCCTGGTGCCTCTCTTCCTTACAACAGAATAGCCGATGAACAGGCCTGATGTGCCTGCAAACAGGGCAGCCAGCACTGAAAGCAGGAACAGCCTTCCAAGTGAAGCCCATACAGTCTTGTTGAACAGGATTCCTCCTACCATTCCGTTTCTATAGGAGCTTTCTCCTCTGCCGATCCAGAACTCAAGGGTCAGGTTGTTCAGCTCATACACTCCAGAGCTTCCCATGACCGTCTGCAAGGCGAAGACCAGAAGCGGAACGATTGAGAAGAAGATCACAGCTACAAGAAGCGCAATGGATATTGGGTTGTTGGATTTCCTTAGGTTTATGAGGGATACCTGGCCGCTTTTCCCTGTCACTGTAGTGAAGGACCTTCTCTTGCCGGTGAATCTCTGGTTGATGTAAAGAATGAGGGAACCCACTAGTATTACAGTGGCCCCAATTATATAGGCCTGCCCAGTGTAGCCTGCATTGAACAGGGCCTTCATCTTCGACGAAAGCGTGAAGAACCTGACAGCTCCGCCCAGGAAGATCGGCACTGTATAGGATGCAAAGCCGCTTGAGAAGATGAGCAGGAAGGTTGACAGCAGGGCTGGCATCACTATGGGCAGCGTGATCTTGAACAGTATGCGGGATCTTCTTGTCTTGAGTATCTGCGCACTTTCCTCCAAGGTAGCATCCATGTTCTGAAGAATGCCTCCTATCAGGATGTAGGCAAAGGGTGCGAAGTGAAGCGCATTGACGATAATGCATGGAAACAGTCCGTAGACAAACCATTCAGGCATGCATATTCCAAGCAGGCCTTCAAGAAGGCCTGTTACGCCGCCTCCGACCTTGCTGTTCTGGAAAATGTTCAGCCAGTACAATGCCATTGTCCAGGCTGGCATAAGATATGGGAAAAGGAACAAGGTTCCAATGATCTTCTTTCTCTTAAGGTTGGTTCTTGCCATCAGCCAGGCGACAGCTCCGCCGATGATGATGCCGAGCACCGCGCTTCCAAGCCCTAGAAGAAGCGAATTAGCAAAGGGAGTCCAGAAGTTCACAGAGCTCCATTCGCCGGCAGAGAACAGCTTCTTGAAGTGGAACAAGGTGAAAGAGCCTTTCTTCAAGCCTGTGAGTGTCTTTTCAATGCCTGCATGGGACACAAACATCTCCCTGAGCATTGAAAGAAGTGGATATAAGGTTAATAATGCCAGCAGCAAGCCAAAAAAAACCAGCATGCAGTTCGCAGGTTGAGAAAAAAAGGCTGAGCAGTCATTCAAGGCCTTTTGTCTTGTTTTTTTTACTATCATGATTGTCTTTGATCAGAGCTGCTGCAAAAGTGGCTATATGGATGCCTACCCAGAAGCACTTTTGCAGCAGTTCTTTCTTTCCTATTTGATTCTTACGCTGACAAACTCAAACACTTCGGCATATGCGGAGGCAAGATATTTGCCATCTTCGACCACGCAGCGGCTAAGCCAGTAGTCAACTGTATTGTCCAGTCCTGTTGCATCCTTGAGCGGAATCTCGGTGTTGACTGAGTAGTTGCCCATCACCCCTTCATTTGTCCAGGGATTGGAGCCTTCCTCGCTGAGGATGTAGTTGATGAACAGCGCGCAGGTGTAAGGCATGTCTGTATCCTTGCATACCTGGGCATAGGTTGGGTACATGAAGCCTGCAAAGCAATCAAGCTCGCTGGCTGGAGTCAGGTTCTTCCTTGCAGCCTCGTTTCCTCGAAGCTTGGAGAATACAAACAAGCCTATGTTTCCTGCCTTGCCGTTTGTGACGCCGGAGCAGATTCCGCCATCGGCTGTGAATTCATAGCTGCAGTTCTTCAGAAACAGGTCAATCCATTCATAGGAAGCGCTCTTGTACGAGCCAGAGGCCCACTTCTTGCCATAATAGGCTTCATATGCCTTCTCGATCTTCTCAGTCCACTGCTCAGAGGTCAGCATAACCAGGAAGTTCATGCCAACTGGCTCTGTGGAAGGATCCTTGAAGAAGATCTTTCCGCTGTACTTCTCCTCGGTCAAGGCCCAGATGTTGTCCAGGTCGATGTCGCCTTCAGTGTTGTTCCACATGAAAAGCTTGTTGACCAGCAGCATGGCGGTTGGATTCTGGTATTGGGGGTCAATCACGCCAGCATACTTTGTCGGGAAGTAGTTGACCAGAAGGCCCTCATCAATCAGCAGGCTCTGCATCAAGTAGGCATTCTGAAGCAATGCCATGTCCGCTCCGTCTGCAGAGGATCCGATCTCGGTTCCAAGCTTTGTGAACATGTCTGTCTCTCCAACTGAAGAGTACTCGACCTTCAGCCCTGGATACTTGGCGATGAAGCTTTGCACAGCAGTCCCGCATAGGCTTGTTGTTGAATAGACCTTCATCGTTCCCGTTTCGGTCCTTGCCTTTTCATATAGAGCTTCATCGCTCAATGAAGAGGCTTCGTTGAGAGCAAGCTCAACTGCGCTAAGCTCGACAGCTGGACTGACCTCAGGTACGGCGCCTGCAAACAATGCACAGCATGTCAGCAGCATAATGAGAAATACAATAGTGTTTTTCATATTGTCCTCCTTTTCTCTTTCTTTATCCAAACAGGGCTGGTTACGCAGAACTCGCCGCTTGCCAAGGTGACTCTTGCAAGGCAGTACTTGTCCTGAAGCTCCAAGCCTGTTATCTTCATATCTATATCGCAGCCCTCCAGGGCTTCTGAACGTATAAGCCTTCCATTGTCCCCGAGCAGCTCCAGCTTGCTTAGATGGGCGCCTGATGCCGGGGTGCTGATGCGAAGCCTGGCTTCATAGACAGCGCTTTTGTCAATGGTGGCTCCCATTACATGGCCGTTGAGGGCAAATATGACCTTCAACTCCGGTGCGCATGTGAAGCAGACTCTCCTGCTGCGTATGGCCTCGATCAGGGAGGCCTTGGTCAAGGTCTTGGCTGCTATGGCCGTGCGCAGGTTGTTCTGGGTTCCCCAGTCTGCCTTGTGATTGTCCTGGCTGCCGCAAGGGGCTACATGATAGCCATTCTCCAGAGCCTTCAGATAATAGGACAGTCCGCCTTCATCAGGGTTTTCATATGGATTGATCTCTATGAGGTACATTATCCTGTCAAGCTGCTCATCATAAGGATAGAAGAGGTCCAGATGCCTGTTGCCGCAGGACCATGGGTGATTCCATTGGTTGATTGAGCCTGGGTATTGCTTGAGCGTCTGATAATATACAGATACATCGTTGTACTTGGTCTCATAGGTGTTCAGGAAGAAGTCCTCCTCATAGAGGTTCATATGGCCGAATTGGTTGTACCAGGTAGTCTCCGACCCATAAAGGGCCACAAAGCTGCCATCCTCAGTCTTGGCTTTGGCGCATGAGGCTATGGCCTTGAACTTCCTGCTGCTGACAGCATCAAAAGCCTCATCGAAGAGGTTTGAATGCTCTGTGATGGCCAGAAAATCCAGCTTCGCTACATTTCTGGCATAGTCGTAGGCACAGCTAGGCACGCTTGTTCCATCAGAGAATCCTGTATGGCTA
Source organism: Sphaerochaetaceae bacterium (assembly GCA_028700425.1). Lineage (GTDB taxonomy): Bacteria > Spirochaetota > Spirochaetia > Sphaerochaetales > Sphaerochaetaceae > JAQVSP01. Next base: position 5,159 of record JAQVSP010000014.1, read on the forward strand.
TGCAGCAGGCCAATATAAACTGAAAGCTCGTCTATATCAGCATTGCTTGGCAAATCGACCATCTTCCTTGGGCTTGGAAGAGGGGTCTTTTTCACAAAGCCAAGCCAGCAGAAATCGATGACCATGCCTTCGGACATGCTCTCGACCGTCAGGTACACATCATGAAGACCCCTGGTTGGGACAATGTCGCAGGCAAGCTCATTCCACTGCTTCCATTGCCTGAAAGCATCCATGCACCCGATTACGGGACCGTTTGCAGAGTCTATCCTGATTGACAGTCTGGCTATGAGCCTTCTTGCAAAAGGCTTGTCATTGACTGGAAAGCCAAAAAGGCCTCTCATCTGGTTGCAGCCTTCCCCAAAGCTCATGGCAGAGAGCTTAAGGCTGGCCTTGCCCTGCCTTGCCTCAAGCACTGCAGGCCTCCAGCCTTCCTCTATGTCAAGACTGGGCTGAAGCTCCTCAAGAAGACGCCTTTCGCTTGCCTGAGAAGCATAGCGGAAGATGCCTGAGGGGCAATGATCCTTCGCCTCTTCTCCGAAGACCTTTACCGAGCTTATCTGGACTTCGTCAGATCGATCGCAATAGGTGAAGGTGATGCGGATGTACCTTGCCAAGTCGTTGATTGGACAGGCCTCATCCTTGAGCAAGGTGCTTTCGCTCTTCTCATAGCAGCATTTCCAGTTGATGCGGTCAGTGCTCACCTGGATGAAATACCTGTACTTGCTGTCAGTGCCAGAGGTCATGACCAGCCTGTCGACAAGGCATGTCCGCTTCAGGTCATACATCCACCAGACATAATAAGGAGATGCCTTCCAGCAGGAAAGGCCATTTGATACAGCGCCTTCTGGGGCAAAGCCCTCCAAAAAGCTCTCAGCATAGGGATATCCAGTCAGTTCTTCCATTTTCATCGCTAGGCCAGGTCGTTTTCCATCAAGGTTCTCTTGCAGTTGTAGCGCTGGCCGTTCAAGAAGCTTTCGCAGTACTCGACGCAGGAGCCGTTGAGAAATGTCTTTCTCACAACATGGATGATTGCGCTTCCAGACTCTATTCCCAGGTCATTGGCAATGTTATGAGGGCAGTTTATCGCCTCAATGCTTTCCTTGGCTTCCTCTGGGTACATGCCTGTGGCTCTCTTTATGGATGGATAGAGGCCAAAGCCTTCAATGTCCTTCTGCGTCATGTTGAAAAGGTACCTTTTGGGGACAATGGCCTTCTCCCAGGCATACCTGCGTCCATCAATAAGCCTCAGTCTTGTTATCTCAAGGCATCTTTCGCCTGAGGGCAGGCTGAATACTTCCTCGAGAAAGGAGTCGATCTTCCTTTCCTCAAAGCCCAGCATGACAAAGTGGCTGTCTATTCCCTTGCTCTTAAGGTCCATTCCAAGGCTGAAGGAGCTTGTCATCACATACTCGACCTTCTTCTCTGCAACAAAGGTTCCCTTTCCCTGCTTTCGGATCAGATACCCATTTGCAGTCATGGACTTGAGAGCTTCCCTTACTGTAATTCGGCTGATGCCAAACTCCGCACAGAGCTCCCTTTCGCTTGGAATAAGCTGGCCGGGCTTCCATAAGCCTGACTTGATCTTGTTCAAGAGCTCGCTTTTCAGCTGATGCTGGAGCGTTGTTGGCAATGAATCATTTAGCATAGTGGCCTCACTGGTTATAACATTATAATAAGTTATTATGCTTGTCAATCCACAATTTCCTGGAAAAATCAACCGCCAGCAGCTCAGGTTTCTATAAATAATAAAAGGACCTGTACAAGGACGACAATCGCCTAGGCAAAATCAAGTCGGGCTATTAAAGGAACCAGAGTCTTGTTTCCTGATGCATTCCTGCATTCAATCTTTTCATTTTGCGCCAAGGCCTAGAGGCTTGATCTGCTTTATGGCTTGTTTTCCCTTTACAGGGCCGAGTCTGAAGACGTGCTTGGAATGAGAGCTTTGTACTATTTAATATATATTATAATAATCCATAAACGGATTAAAATAATAGATATCTATATGTATAGAGCATTATTTTCTTCCTAAGCCTACAGAAAACTTCACGGTAAAGGATTTGACACACGTGAATTTCGCTGTATAATGGCTTCGTTATAGTATAAAACCTAGGAGGGTTTATGGCAGAAGTAAAACTTACCAACATCTGCAAAGTCTACGAAGGTGGAGTCAAGGCCGTCGATAATGTAAACATCGAAGTCCGTGACCAGGAATTCGTAGTCTTGGTCGGCCCCTCGGGATGCGGAAAGTCCACTACGCTCAGAATGATCGCAGGACTTGAAGACATCACCAGCGGAGAGCTGACAATCGATGGCAACGTCGTCAATGACGTGCCGCCAAAGGACAGGGACATAGCCATGGTATTCCAGAACTATGCTCTTTATCCGCACATGACCGTCTACGACAACATGGCTTTCGGACTCAAGATCCGCAAGTTCCCGAAGGAAGAGATCGATCAGCGTGTGCACGAGGCAGCCAAGATCCTTGATATCGAGGAGCTCCTTGATCGAAAGCCAAAGGCATTGTCCGGCGGACAGAGACAGAGAGTCGCTGTCGGAAGAGCAATCGTGAGAAAGCCAAAGGTATTCCTCTTCGACGAGCCTCTTTCCAACCTGGATGCAAAGCTTCGTGTCCAGATGAGAGCTGAGATCTCTGCACTGCATCACAGGCTCAATGCAACAATGATCTACGTCACCCATGACCAGGTCGAGGCATTGACAATGGCAGACAAGATTGTCGTCATGAAGCTTGGTGTAATCCAGCAGATCGGCGGACCGCTTGAGCTGTACAACAACCCAGACAACAAGTTTGTCGCAGGCTTCATCGGATCGCCTCCAATGAACTTCATGGATGTTGAGGTCAAGAAGATAGGATCTGAAATCGTGGTCGACGAGGGCACATTCACTCTCAAGCCAACCGAGAAGCTGGCTGCAAAGCTCCAGAGCTATGTAGGCAAGATTGTCACATTCGGCATCAGGCCGGAGGATGTCAAGTTCAGCCACACTCCGATTGAGCACAAGACCATCAATGGACACATCAACGTCATCGAGCCTCTTGGATCAGAGACCCATGTATTCATCGAGACAGAGCACAACTCCATCGTTGGAAAGATCGACCCATCTGTAATGGTCAAGGTCGGCGAGACTTGCTCCCTTGAGCCAAACATGGAGAAGGCCCGCTTCTTCGACAAGGAGACCGAGCTGGCCATCCGCTAGCCTAGCATTCTTGCTTTATCAGCCCTCTGGAAACAGAGGGCTTTTCTTTTGCTGCAACCTTATGGCATTCAGGTTTCTAGGGCAGCATCTCTGAATGCAGCCTAGGCAATCAGCATCACAGAGCTGAAGGCACAGCAATGAGGCTCTTCTTGTTTGCTGCAAGGATTGCACATGAGACAAGGCTGAAGATTGTATAGGACAAGAACAGCGTCTTATAGCCAAGAGAATCGATTATGAAGCCGCCTGCCAGGCAACCCAAGGTATTGGGGAAGGTGGAGGCAAGACCCCAGTACAGGCTTATGGCCAAGGCGTTATGCTGTTTTGGTATTGTCTTGTTTATGTAGTTGATGGCGCTTACATGAAGGGCTCCGAAGGTCAGTCCATGGGTAAGCTGGGCGAAGATGGTTCCAAGCAGGCTGGGAGCGAAGGCATAGAGAAGCATTCTGATTATCATGGCTATTGCTGCAATGAGTATCCCATCAAAGCTTCTTATCCTTCCTTTTTCTAGAAGCCTGCCAAAGACAAGCATCATGACTATCTCAGAGAAAGCGCCTAAGGCAATCAGCAAGGTGAAGGACTGGCTGTAGCCAAGCTCATTTGCTAGATACGCTGCAAGGAACCTGTCGACAATGCAATTGGTGGTCTTCATAAGGCCAATTGCAATAAGCATAATGTAGAAAGGCTTGGAGAAAAGTCTGAAGGCATGGAGAAGGGAATTCTTGCTTGCCTGCTTGTCGATCCTGGAGTCAAAGGTTGAGCTCATGGACAGCGACATGAAGGCGTAAAGAGAGCATGTGATTGTCATGGCAATAAGAATGGAAACATTGTCGTCCTTCTTAGGCCAGGCTATCAAGGCAAAGATAATGCCGGTGCAGGCATAGCCGAAGGTGCCGACTGCTCGTGCAATAGAGTACTTTCGCATGTCTCCCTTGAGAGCAATGCTGGTCATGCTGTCTATAAGAGGGTTGCATGCCCAAAATGAGCCGTTGCCCAGCACAAGGCATACCATGGTCAATAAAAAGCCTGGGACTGTTCCTGCCGGCCACATGAAAGCCAGCGTCGAGGCCAAGGCCAGAGCAAGCATGAGGCGTCTCTTGCCAAGCTTGTCAGACAGGGATGAGAAAAGAATCGGTATGAAGATTGCGGCTATGTCGGCTATGGCCAGCATGATTCCGCTTTCGCTGTTGGTGTAGCCCTTGTTCAGAAGCAGAAGCTGCATATAGGTGGCCACAGCCGCAACAGCGGTCTGGCTGATGAACTGAAATACTAGAAGCTGAGTCATGCAGGATTCCTAGAAGAATATGTCGTAGATCTTCTTAAGATCTGCCTTGCTGGACAATCCGATAAGAAGGCTGTCGTTAGTAAGCGTGGCTTCCAATCCCAGCTCCTTCACCTTGAGAGAAAGATTGGCGGGCATAGAGCCTTCGAAGACCAAGCCAGCGTAGAGCTCATGATCACGATGTCCGAATGCTTCAGGCTTTTCATGAGTTGAGGCAAGTCCAATGGCCTTGAAGCCATTGAATAGCAATCCTTGCTCCTCTATCAAGGTGCCTGGATCCTCAGGTCGCATCGTATTGCATACTCTTATTGGCATGTTCGATCCTGCCAATGGCAGGATAGCTGCTGGGTGAAAGACGCCAGCTCCAAGCTGGGCAAGGCGCTTGACCTGGGAGTAGGTCAGCCTCTCAATGGGCCTGGCCTCGCTGATGATTCTTGGGTCTGCTTCATAGACTCCGCTTACATCGGTGAAGTTCTCGTACAGCTGGGAACCTGTCGCTCGGGCCATGATGGAGCCTGTTATGTCCGATCCTCCACGGGAGAATGTAGTGATCTTGCCAGAATCGTCCCTGCCATAGAAGCCTCCAATGCAGCAAGGCCTGTCTACAGTGATCCTTGGGCAGCTGAAGCTGGTTATGTTGACCAGGTCAGCGGCCTCGAGATATTCAAAGCCGAGAAAGCTTGAGATGAGCCTTGCATTCAGGTACTCGCCGCGAGAGGCGGAGAAATCAGGCCTGTGCTCTCTGATCATATCGTCAAAGGCCTGGTCGAGCACCTTGTCAAAGCCCTCAACCCTAAGGTCTGCAGCCATTTCCATGAATCTTTGCCTGATTACAGAGAACGCAGAGGGGTCTTCAAGGCTTCTATAGAGAAGATCAGTGACCTTTATATCATCCTTGTCTCTCTTGCCTGGTGCCGATACAACAAGGACCTTCCTGGAGCTGTCTGCATCCAGAATGGCCTTGACTTTTCTTATGCGGGAGGCATCAGCCAAGGATGTTCCGCCGAACTTGCAGGTTGTCATGAGCACATTATCTTCCAGAAGAGCCTTTTTTTCAATGACTCATGCCCCGTCTTAAGCTGCAGCTAGATGATCTTCCACCAAAGCGATATATCGCAGGAGCTTTCCAGCTTGCTCTCAATCTCATCGTCAAGCTGATAGAAGAAGTCCATCCCGCTTATGTCTTCAAGCTCATCGATGGATATGGCGAACCTTGAGAGAGGTCCTGAGGAGCCTTCGTTGGGCAGAAGAAAGGCTATGGCCTTGAGAGTTGGCTCGGTATAGTCCAGAAGAGCCTTGAAGAAGCGCTTTGGCACAGCTACATCCTCGCCTATGGTTTCGTAGGGACCGTCGGTTAGAATCGGGCCTGTGGCGATATACAGAGAGCCGTCCTTGTAGGCCTGGTCTCTCACTTCCGCTTCCAGGTCTGCCCATATGCCTCTGTTGAAGGATGCATCCTGGGGTGTCATGTTGGTAAGATAGAAGCTGTCGTTCATGGCAAGCTCGCTCCACTTCTGGTCGGCTGCAGGCACAAGGTGGCCTCTGTCATAGCCTGATCCCTTGTAGTCCTTAAGCTCTGGGCCATTTACAACCCTTTCATCAGGCTTGAAGGAATCGACTCTCTCGACGGGACCTTGGGTCTCGTCGCCGGTAAGCTGGTAGGCGCAGTAGTTGGCGACCTTGTGCCATGGATTGTAGCTTATCAAAAAGCCTTCCTTCTCAAGTATGATCTCATCCTCAACAGGTGCACATAGCTCAAGGCGAAGCCCTGAATCAAGGCTCTTGGGCCTTGGCTGTTCTGTGATCTTCCCGTATATGAGCAGGAAAAGGGCGATCAGGATCAGGGCAATTGCCAGAAGCGAGACAAGGCTTTGGACTTGCTTGCTAGGCTTTCTTCTCTTCTTTGGCATAAGGACTCCTTCTTAGGAAAAGCAAGGTCAGGATTGTGATCAGGGTCAGGGAGATGAGGGTATCTGCAAGCAGGCTCTTCGTAGGATCTGGCTGCAGATACAGAGGCCTCTTGAGCATAGGGCCCTCGTAGCCCACCACCAGGTCCACGAACAGGTTGTTGGCCAGGTGAATTGCCAGGGCAGGCTCAAAGCCCTTGGCCTTAAGGCTGAGATACATAAGGACAAATCCCATGGAGAAGTAGAAGGCAAGAGCCTGTACGTCGATTGCCTCAGGGTTGGAGAGATGGGCAGCGGTGAAGGCAAGTCCCGATAGAAGGCTGTAGGCTATTGCATGCTCGGGAAGCTCATTGCCTTCGATGCGGGACAAAGCCATGCGAAAGAGGCTCTCCTCAAATAGAACCTGGATTGATGTGAAAAGAAGCGAGGCTGCTATCCAAGACAGCGATGACTTCATTTCACTGGGCCTAAGGTCCTTGAACAGGGCGAGGATGGCCAGGATGCAGAAGAATGCGATGAATATCAGGAAAAAAAGCAGCGGCCTTGGCCTTGTGAAGAGAGTCGTCTTGAAGGCTATCCTTGAGCCAAGAGCCAGGAAAAGCATGCCCAGCACATAGGGAGCTGTCATCATGACCAGTGATAATGGAGAAAGTTGAGTGAAAAGAGAGAAAAAAAGGCCCTGAAGCCAGGAAAAAAGGTAGAATGAGGAAAGAAGGAAGATGATGTACAGCATCATCATCGATCTTGGCCTGCCTTGGTTTTCATTCATGGCTGCATTATAATAGGTTTGGAGCTCTTCTTGAAGAGCTTGCTGGGAAAAGGGTGACACTATGAACATTGAGCAAAGAATATTCGATGAGCTGGACCAGGGACGCATATGCGTGTTTCCGACCCAGGTCTCAAAGAGAGCTTGGCTTATTGCCTATGCAAGGGCCCGTGGCTGCGCTGTTCTTGACAGCCAGGCTATAAGCTGGGACAAGTTTGTAGCGCTCTTTCTTCCCAAGGCGAAGGAGAAGCCATCCAATGCTTTGGTCAGGACGCTGTTTGCCCTTTCCCACAAGAGCGAGATTGCCAGGCTTCCGCTTTTCTCCAGCGCAGAATTTCCCGAATCATCCTCTGAAGCCGCCTATGCTGCAGCCAGGTCGCTGGGCTCGCTCAAGCTTGCCCTGCTGCAGGAGGACATGCCGCTCTCGATACGCCGCGACTGCCAGGCCTTGCTGAATCTCTATGAGGACTTTCTTGAAAGGCATGGCCTTTTCGAAGGCTCCTATCAGGACCTTGAAAGACGGGATAGCCTAGAAGCCTATACAGTGGTCTTCAGCAACGTAATAAGAGGCTTTGACAAGCTCTCTAGATCCCAGGGAGGGCTTAGAAGCATTGAGATCGAGCCAGCAAGCTCCAGCGAAGAGGTCTTTGACAACAGCCTATGTGAGATCCGAACAGCTCTTAGGCGCATAAGAGCTGCTCTTCTGGCTGGACAGAACGATATTATGCTCAGCGTGTGCAAGCTTGATGATCTAAGAAGCATGCTGGAGCTTGAAGCCCTTAAGCTTGATATCCCCTTGGTATTTGCCCAGGCAAGAAGCCTTGCCTCCTATGGCCCAGGTGCCTTCTTTACATCAATCCAGGCCATGGTGGCTTCTGATTTCTCTTATGCTGATGTAGAAGCCTTTCTCAACGATCCGCGCTTTGTGTTCAGAGATCGAGATCGTGTGCGCAAGGTTCTTCGCCAGGGCTCTGACAACTCGATTCTTGGGGGATTTGAAAGCTGGTCTTTCAAGATAACAGGGGAGAACAGGGCCTGGATCAGGACCCTGATGCTTCTTTGCCGATCTCTGGTCAGCTCCAGAAGCACCGAAGCGCTGAGAAAGACCTTGTCCAAGATTGCGGATGACTATCTTGAAGAAAGCGGCTGGGGGGTCCTGGGAGAGGAGTCCGCTCTTGTCTACTCCACCATAGACAAGGTCCTTGCAGAGCTGGATCAGACCATGAAGGCCATTGGGCTGGAAAGACTTGATGGACTGTTCTCTGTATTCCTCAGGATCCTTGCCGAAAGGACCTATCTTAAGCAGGAGGACTCTGTCGGAGTAAGGGTCTACGATTATGGGGCCTCCGTGGCTCTGCCTGCCAAGCTGCACTTCATACTCAATGCAACAGCAGCGACAACCCGCGCTTGCTACAACGACCTGGACTTCCTGAGCGAAGCTGACTATCCTCAGGTTCTGAGAACTGAGGAGGACCTTACTGACCCCCTGCTTGATGCCTATGCAGGCCTTGGGGGCCGCTTTTCCTGCTCAAGCCAGTCCTATAGCGGAATAAGCGTTCCTGTCCTGCGATTTGAGAAGGTCAAGGCAAGCGAAAGGCTTGCTGACTCATTCAGGCAGGAGCTTGAGGTCTTTGCTAGCGGGGCAGGCAGCAGGATCCGTCCCTCTGACTATCAGCGCAGGTCCTTTGAGGCTGCAAGGTTGAGCCTTCCTGCCTGGCTTGAGAAAAAAGGCCAGGATTTCTCATTCCTGCAGGCCGAGGACTGGCTTAAAGTCTCAGCTACATCCCTGAACCGTTTCTTGAACTGCCCTTTCAGCTGGTATGCCTACAAGGTCCTTGATATACAGGATGTGCAGTACCAGCCAGTCAGGATCGACCATCTGAAGCTTGGCAATGTGCTTCACGACATAGCAGAATCATGGGCCCAGGACCAAGGCGGCCTGAATGGAAGCCAGGAATCCATGATCCGCATCAGCGATCGTGAGCTTGATAAGTACTTCTCCGGCTTGCAGAGGCCTGATGAGCTGACAAAGGCCTGGATAGCAGAGACCTTTGGCAAGGACCTTTCTGCCCTTGTAGATAGCGCAAAGCCTGATTTTGGCCCATTGAGCCTGTATGGCACGGAAATAAGCCGCAGCTGCATCGTCGAGGGCGTCAAGCTTGAAGGACGGGCAGACCTGGTGCTGCAAAGAGCCGATGAGCTATATGTGGTGGACTTCAAGAAGGGCAGCGTCAGCGCAAGCGGAGCTCGCATCGAGGAAGGGAGGCATCCAGAATCGGTCCAGATGATGATGTATGCCAAGCTTCTGGAGGATGAGGGGCGCTGGGTATATGGAGCGGCCTTCTACAGCTTCCAGAAAGGGACCTTTGTGGAGGCCTTTTCAGGCAGGCAGGCTCATAAGCTAATCGATGCCTACCTCAAGGAGGACCTTGAGAGATTCAAGGATGCCCTGGCAAAGGGCAGGCTGGAGCCGACTCCGTCAGACAAGGCGTGCGAGGCTTGCATATACAGGCCTGCATGCAGAAGGAGATTCAACGCAAGATGATCAGTTTCAGCGAGATACTGCAAAAAGATAAGCGAAGCCTTGATGAAAGGCAGATGCAGGCTGTGATGTGCAATGACAATTGCGTCGTATCCGCTGGAGCAGGAAGCGGGAAGACGACAGTGCTGTCCTATCGCTTCCTGCGCCTGGTCTGCGATGGAGTTCCCTGCGACAGGATCCTGACTCTTACATTCACCGAGAAGGCTGCATCCGAAATGAAGGAAAGGATCTACCAGAGGCTCTTAAGCTGTGCGGATGTGAATGTGCTCAAGACCTTTGAGAAGGCAAGCGTATCCACAATCGACAGCTTCTGCGCATCTGTAGCCAGATCCGGCTGCCAGGCCTATGGCATAAGCCCAGAATTCACCATCATGGACGATGAGGATTACAAGAAGGCCCTGATGGACAAGGTCCAGCAGGCTCTTGAGAATCCACGCTATGCCAAGGCTGTTGATTTTCTGATCCGCAACTACAGCCCAGACAGCGTCCAGGATGCCATCTATGACATGTCAAGATCATGCTTTAGGCTGGTTAAGACCTATGACGCGCAATCTGCCACCCAGGAGGCCATGGATTTCTTCAGGCTTGCAAGGGACAAGGCTCTGGGCGATCTTGATCAGCTATGTAGTGACTATAGAGCAGATCTAGGCAGCCTGGAGGATTTCATCAAGGCTAGCGATGCCGCAGCGATGGCCTTGACGGGCAATATGTCTGCACTGGAAGCCTTTGGATTCTCTTCCAAGCGAGGCTCCAAGGACATAGCCGAGGCCTTCAAGGCTTTCAAGGATAGCTACAAGGACCTGAGAAGCCAGGTCCTGTGCTCAGTCCAGAGTCTTGGGCAGGGAGCCTGCCTGCGCGGCTTCTATGATTTTCTCTTCGATCTTAGGGACAGCGTGCTCTCCGACAAGCGCACTGCAGGCAAGCTTCTGTTCGAGGATGTCTCCGACCTTGCCTTGGAGATCCTCAAGACCAGCAAGGCCGCAAGAGCCTATTACAAGGGTCGCTTCGACTACATAATGATCGATGAGTTCCAGGACAACAACAAGAAGCAGAAGGATCTTATGTTCCTTCTTGCAGAGAAGCTGGACAGATGCTCTGAGGGTGTGCCTGAAAGCTGCGACCTGGAGAAGGGGAAGCTGTTCTTTGTCGGAGACCAGAAGCAATCGATCTACCTTTTCAGGGGAGCTGATGTAAGCGTCTTCAAGGGCCTCTCGGATGAGATGCGCAAGTGCAGCGGGACCTTCCTGGAGCTTGAGACCAACTATAGAAGCAATCCTGCCCTGATAAATGACTTCAACAAATTATTCCCCTTCATAATGAGGACAGGCTCAAGGCCCAGCAGCTACGAGGCAAGCTTCGAAGGCCTGGGAAGCGGGCGAAAGCCAAGCTTAAATTGGTCCTTCAGGCTGGCCTACCTGCCCTATGACAAGGACAAGGCGGATGATGAGGCATCAAGCCTGGCCAGCGAGGCTGAGTATGTAGCCTCCCTGATAGAGCGGATGCTAGGCAGCGACGATTACCTGATAGAGGGCAAGGATGGCCGGCTTTCAAGGCCCAGGCCCTCCGACATAGCCATCCTGTTCAGGACCCTAGGCTGCCAGTCTCATTTCGAGAAGGCTCTGAGGAAGAGAGGAATTCCAGCTAGCCTGGCGGAAAGCAGGTCCTTGTTCACTGATGCAGTGGCCAGCGATTTCTACTGTCTTCTCCAGCTTTGCCTCTACCCTGACGACAGGCTTGCCCTTGCATCAGCTCTTGGATCGCCCTTATGCCCTCTGGAGGAAAGCGTACGATATGAAGCGCTAAGCAGCCCAGATAAGATGGACAGGATCGACAATCCTATGCTGAAGGCTTTCCTGAAGAGCCTGGAGGCTCTTAGAATCTTTGCAAGAACAGCATCTCTGTCTCAGATCATCAACTACATCTGGTCAGCCATGGGCTACAGGGCTCATCTCATCGCCAGGTCCAGCGGACAGTTCTTCCTGAACCAGTACGATTTTCTTCTTGGGTATGCTCTTGACATGGAGCGCAAGGGCATGGGCCTGGTGCAGCTTGTCAGCTGGATGAGAGGCCTTCTAGGCACCATGAACAAGAGCAGAGATGTCAGCGTGTACGAGGAAGGCATCGACGGGGTGCAGATGATGACCATTCATAAGTCCAAGGGCCTGGAGTTTCCGATTGTCTTCGTATGCGGCGCTGGAACCTCCTCCAGCAATCGTCCCGACAGCTATGCTCTCATCGGCAATGGCTGTCCGCTTCCCAACCATATCGTCTATCAGGTTGACAGCAGGACGACAATTCGCAATCTTGCCTATAGAAGCTTCAAGAGAATGCAGGATGCCTATGAGGTGGCTGAGCTAAAGAGGCTTATCTATGTGGCCTTTACAAGAGCTGAATGCCATCTGGTGGTCACAGGCTCCCAGACCAAGGTCAACCAGGAAGCCAGCAAGGGAACTGATCCCAGCCTGGATTTTTCTGTGATGCTGAACTATATGCTCTCTGGCTTCACTGACGCTTCAAGAATCGACATAATCCCATCTGTTCTGCAGGCGGACACCTATTCTCCACTAAGCAAGGCTGAGCATCTAGAGCAGGGCCTTAAGTGGCTGCAGGATAGCGAGCCAGTCATCATGGAGCAGGAAAAGCCCACTGTGGCTGTCACTGAATACATAGGCCATCCAGAGCCTGGCAGCGGCGAGGCCCTCAAGGCCTTGGAAAGCGATGACTACATCCTCAAGGAAAAAAAGTCGGACAGCTTCGGAACCCTTGTCCACAGGATAATCGAGCTTAGGATAAAGGATCTTGAGGATCCTGAGGACTTGATGGATGACTTCAAGTCCGCAGGACTGCAGATGCAGAGACAGGTCTATGAGGATGCCTGCCTGCTTGCCCAGGGCTTTCTCTCCAGCTCCCTGTACAAGAGCCTTGAGGCTTATGAAGTGCAAAGCGAGCAGCGCTTCTTCATGGGCGTAGATGGAAAGGTGCTTGAAGGAGTTGCTGACCTGGTGGCTCGAAGGCTTGGCGAGACTGTGATAATAGACTTCAAGACCGACAGGCGCTATGACCCGCTTGTCCATAAGAGCCAGCTGGAAATATACATGAAGGCCTTCAGGGCTTCAAGAGCAGCGGTGTGCTACCTTCGCGATCCTGACAGGATCATATGGTGGGAAGCATAGATACTGCCTTGCGGATCCTTTCAAGAGCCCTCTCCAGGGTGTTTCTGTCGGTGGCGTAGTTGAAGCGCACAAAATCATCATAGCCTTCTCCAAACCAGGAGCCTGCGTTGAAGGCGCAGCTTGCGCGAATGCCAAAGAAGCGGGTAAGCTCGCTTCCTTCCGGGGAGAGGCTTGGATCATAGAGGTCCGTGAATGCCTTGGCATCCAGGCTTACGCGCTTTCGTATGGCTGAGCAATCCATGAAGCATATGAAGGAAGCCTGCGGGCTTGTTAGCCTGAGCTGGGGTACATTGGACTGGAAATAGGACTGAATGAAAGCTGCATTGTCCCTGAAAAGCTGGACAGCCTCGTCGAGCCATGCTCCACCCTTTGTCAGGCATGCATGGGCAAGAGTGCCTCCTACAAGCGAGGGCTCATTGCAGAATAGCGCAGCCAGCCTGCCTTCCAGCCAGGCGGCGCGCTGCTGGCGGGAGAACAGGCAGTAGGAGAAATGCTCTCCTGCGATATTGAATGTCTTGGATGGAGCCATCAGGGTGACAGCATCTATTTCAAGGCTGCGGGCAACCTTGTCCATCAAGGTATGCCTAGAGCCTTCATAGACCAGGTCTGCATGGATCTCATCGCTGATGATCAGGACTCCATAGGCCTTGCAGAGCATGCAGAGGGCCTTAAGCTCATCCTCTGCCCATACGCAGCCAGAAGGGTTATGGGGTGAGCAGAACACAAGAACGCCAGGATGGTGGGTTCTCAGCAGGCTTTCCAGCTCATCAAGGTTGAGGTAGAAGCGCCCCTGCTGGCTGTCATAGCCAAGATGCCATTGTATTATCTGGCGTTTCTGCAGGCTGCATATGCTTACAAAGGGCTTGTATGCTGGAAAGGGAATGACAACGGAGCCCTCAGTGCCTTCCAGGAGCAAGGCCAGGCTCATAAGCACGCCTCGGCTTATGACCAGGCCTCTGGGGTCGGCTTCATAGCCGTGGCGAGCCTTGATGAAGCCCAATATGTCATCCTTGAGCGTTTCGAAGGCTGGATAGCCGTAGGCTCCGCCTCTGGCAATCTCCATGACCGCCTGGCTTGCCTCCGCTGGGCTTGCAATATCCATGTCTGCAATCCAGAAAGCTTCGGCATCAGGGTTGGCGCATAGCCTTTGAAGATATGCCCTGTCCCACTTGATGCAGCCAGTTCCTCTGCGGTCAACCTTTGTCAGCATCATTCAGCTTCCTTAGAAAATCAGCTTCCTCTTGGGCGTAGTCAAATGCTCTGGATATCTCTGTTCTAGGGGTAGTCTGCTTGTTCTTGAAGGATATGGCCTGCTTGGGGCAGCGATTTATGCATCCGTAGCAGCCATAGCAAGGGCTTGCGAAGACAAGCCTTCCATCCTTCTCCACTATCGCTCCAGCAGGGCAGCTCTGTGCACAGACAAGGCACATGTCGCAGGCTTCGCTGATGATGAAGTCCTGATTTGCTGCATTGGAAGACTCCATGGCCTTCTGATAGATGCCTATGATGATCTTGGTAAGGAACTTGCGCCTTGGAATCTGTATTGAGCTCTTGCTAATGGCCTCGGCAATGGCCTTGAGCTTGGGCTTGGCCTCTGCGTATATGGTCTCTACATCGCCACTGTCTCCCAGAACCGGGCTGGAATTGGGAAGCCTGACAAAGTCGCTGTAGCTTACCAGGCAGTTCTGTCTCTGGCAAAGGTCCTCAACAATCTTCAGTCCAAAGCCTGGAGTCTTTGAGCAGGTTGCTATGGAGAACAGGTATTCAAGCTTAGAGCAATGAGGAAGGCAGGACTGGATGAAATAGGCTGTGGGAATGGCTGGAGTGAAGGCATAGGTAGGGAAAAGTATTCCCAGGTCCCTGACATTCTCCAGGGCCTCGGGGTGCTCCAGAAGAACCGGGATGGAGATGACCTCGTAGCCATCAAGCATCTGTGCCAGGCTCTCAGCTGCCCAGGCAGTGTTTCCTGTTCCGGAGAAATAAGCTAATGCCTTGTCTTTCATATTTTCAGTCCCTTGATCCTTTCGCAGGCTTCCCTTGTCATCTGCCTGCTTACATTCAGGTTTGTGACAAGCCTGATGCGGCCATAGTCGGTGTTTGCAAGTATGCCTGCCTGGGCGAGCTTCCTGACTCCCTGGTCCGGGGTGAGGCCCCTGATGCTGAAGAACAGGATGTTCGTGACTACCGTAGACAGGTCGATTGTCGCCCATTCCATCTGACTGATCGTCCTTGCAAGAGCCTGGGCATTCTCATGGTCCTCGGCAAGGCGATCAACGTTGTGCCTGAGCGCGTAGATTCCAGCGGCTGCCAGTATGCCTGACTGCCTCATTCCGCCGCCAAGCATCTTGCGAAGCTTGAGGGCCTTCTCGATGAAGTCGGCATCAGAGCAAAGCAGGGAGCCTACTGGAGCACCAAGCCCCTTTGAGAGGCAGAATGTGAGGGTATCGGCATACGAGCCATACTCCTTGACGCTCACGCCTGTGGCAACCGATGCGTTGAAGACGCGGGCTCCGTCCATATGGACCTTCATGTCATGCTCGCTGGCATAGGCCCTTATGCCCTTGAGGTTCTCAACTGGATAAGGGAGGCCTCCGATGGTGTTCTCAACCTCGACCATGCTGGTTCTCTGCAGGTCATATACGACAGGCTTTTCCTGGCCTTCCAGGATCTGCCTTGAAAGAATCCCGTTCGGGGCTGCAAGCCCTCTGGGCAGCACGCCTGCGATGGCTGCAGGGGCTCCTATCTCATGATGTATGATATGAGCCATGTCGCTTGCAAGAACCTCGCAGCCTCTGGTGCAGTTTATGTAGAGGCTGATGAGGTTTCCCATCGAGCCGCTGGTTACAAAGAGGGCTTTCTCCTTGCCGCTGATCTCTGCTCCCATGGCTTCAAGCTCATTGACCGACGGGTCCTCTCGGTATACATCATCTCCGACTTCCGCCTCATACATGGCTTGCCTCATCGGCTCTGTAGGCTTTGTTATTGTGTCGCTTCTAAAATCAATTATCTGCATTATGAACTTCCTTGATAGATTCCAGGGTCTTGAAAAATGATGGGTAGGTTATATCAACAACCTGGGCATCCTCGATCGTGAGATCTGTCTTGCATCTTAGGCTGGCGATGGCAAAGGCCATGGCTATGCGGTGATCCTTCAGCGAGTTCACCCTTCCGCCGCTGAGCGGACCTGCGGGCCTGATGGCAAGCCCATCGTTTAGCTCGGAGATGCTTGCCCCCATGCTGCTCAGAGCTTTCTGCATGACAGCTATCCTGTCTGTCTCCTTGAGCCTTGCCTGCGGCACATTGATAAGGTTCACAGGCTCGCTTGCATAGCATGCTGTCACTGCAAGGGCTGGCAGGGTGTCTGGCATGGCATTCAGGTCGAACGTGCCTCCAAGCAGCCTCGGGCCTGCGCTGACTGTGACCTGGTCTGCTTTCCAGCTCACCTTGCATCCCATAGCAGTCAGTATCCTCAGTATTCCCTTGTCTCCCTGCGGATCGTGGGAATCAAGGCCCTTGACCGTCACCCGAGAGCCTGTGATGGCAGCAGCGCAGAAGAAGAAGGATGCGGAGGAGAAGTCTCCATTTATCCGGATGTCTGCGGCCTTGAAAGCCTGGGACCCGGGAATCTCGAAGCGCTGCAGGTCGGATTGGCGGCTGTAGACAGCTCCAAAGGCCTTAAGGTAATCCTCGGTTATCCTTACGTATGGCTTCTCATAAAGAAGCGGAACATCCAGTATGCAAGCACCCTGGGCCAGAGGGCATCCCATCAGCAGGCCGGAAAGGTACTGGCTTGTCTTGCAGAATATGGTCGCCTTTCCACCCTTCAGAGGCCCCTCGATGGTATATGGAGGCAGCTCTGGATCCTTGGCCTCGACCTTGGCCCCCAGGGCAGACAGGGCACGAAGCAATGGACCCACAGGCCTGCTAAGAAGGGATTCATCGCCTGTGAAGGTGGCCCTTATTCCCAGGCTGGCGACCAGTGGGGTTGCAAGAAGCATGGTAGTGGCAGAGTTTCCGCAATCAAGGGTCACTTCTTCCAGGCCTTTGCCAAGATCGGCTGAATCGACCTCTATGAGAGAATCCGAGACCTTGAGCCTTGCACCCAGCGCCTTGCAGACATCAATGCAGCTCTGAGTGTCCCTTGACAGCAATGGATTCTTGATCAGGCAATGGGATCTGGAAAAGGAGCTGAGAAGCAATGCTCTGATGGTCTGGCTCTTTGAAGATGGAACCGAGACTGTACCAAGCACAGTAGCAGGAAAAAGCGTAATATCCATGCCAAGCATTGTACAACGAAGGTCAGGGCTTTGCTAGGCACAAATTAGCAAAACCCTTTCTTTTTCCTTAAATGTGAATAATGGTTGAATAAAAATACATAATAATTCATTCAAATAGTTGATAATTCCTAGAGCTTATGATAGACTGCGAGACAATTCAATCCACACTAGGAGGAAAAAATGAAAAAGTTAACTGTTATCATGCTTGCATTTGCTATCGTTTGCAGCATGGCTTTTGCACAGGCAACAGCTGAAAGCAGCGCTCCAGTCGCCGCTCCAGCAGCTGCTCCAGTAGTAGCAGCAGCTCCAGCCGAACCTGTTGTTTTCAAGATCGCCAACGGCGCAGAGCCAGAGTCACTTGACCCTCATCAGATTCAGGGAGTTCCTGAGCACAGGATCTTCGAGGCCCTTTTTGAAGGCCTTGTAGCTGTCGATCCAGAGACAGCAGATGCTGTTCCAGGCGTTGCAGAGAGCTGGACTGTTTCCGAAGATGGAATGCAGTATACCTTCAAGCTCCGCGAGTGCTATTGGAGTGATGGCGTCAAGATCACAGCAGACGATGTAGTCTACAGCTGGCTCAGGATCCTCGATCCAGTCACAGCAGGACCCTATGCCTGGTTCCCAGTGATGTTCATCGCCGGAGCTCAGGAATTCAACGAGGGAAAGGCAGACTCTTCAGTCGTTGGAATCCGCGCTCTTGATGAGTCAACTTTCCAGATGGACCTTATCGGACCGCTTCCGTACGTCCTTGGAGCCCTGTCCCACTACTCATTCGGAATTGTCCCCAAGCACGCCATCGAGAAGTACGGCGCTGACTGGATCAAGGAAGAGAACTTTGTAGGAAACGGACCTTACAAGCTTGCAGAGAGAATCGAGCAGCAGTATATCAAGTGCGTTCCAAACGAGGCTTACTGGGATGCCAAGAACGTGAAGCTTGACGAAGTCTACTTCTATGCTTCAGATGACAACAACACCATGTACAACATGTACCTCAATGGCGAGATCGACTGGGCTACCGATATTCCTCTTGATCAGCTTGAGAGCGCACAGCTTCGCGACGACTACCATGTAGCTCCGCAGCTGTCCACATACTACTACGTGTTCCAGTATGAGAATGCTCCTACCAGCGATGCCAACGTTAGAAAGGCTCTTGCCAGATCCATCGACCGCACCGCCCTTGTTGAGCAGGTCACAAGATCAGGCGAGATCCCAGCCTGGGGCATCGTTCCTGAGATGGCCGGCTACAGCCAGCTTGCATTCCCAGCTGATTACGACGTCGCTTCTGCACAGGCCTACCTGGCAGCAGCTGGATATCCAAATGGAGTCGGCTTTCCGACAATCTCCATTCTGTACAACACCTCCGAAGGCCACAAGGCTATCGCAGAGTTCATACAGCAGCAGTGGAAGACCAACCTCGGCATCAACGTCGAGCTTGAGAACCAGGAGTGGGGAACCTACCTCTCCAACAGAAACGCTGGAAACTTCCAGGTCGCAAGAGCTGGATGGGTCGGAGACTATCAGGATCCTAACACCTTCCTTGACATGTTCATCACCGGAGCCGGCATGAACGGCGGAAAGTACAGCTGTGCAGATTACGACAGCTGGATCAGGGAAGCTGCAACAATGGCAGCAGGCGCAGACCGCTTCGCAAAGCTCAGCGACGCTGAGAACGAGATGATCAACGTTGATCAGGCTATCATGCCGCTGTACTACTACACCTCCAGCAACATGATTGATACAAACGTCTGGGGCGGCTGGTATGTCAACACCATGGACTACCATCCAACCAAGGACATCTACAAGAAGTAGAGCTGTCGCAAAAGACCATTCAAGGCCGCTGGACGCTGTTCAGCGGCCTTTCTTATGCATTGGCGGCCTGCAGGAAGGCATTGGCCTTGCCAACTGTCATAATCTAGGGTAGTCTATGCCAAGGAAATGTGAACTATGAAGAAAATCATCCTTATATGCCTTTTGGCGATCTGCATGTGCTGTGCCTTTGGTTCAGAGACAAATTCCATTGAGGAAGGCCTGGGCAAGCTTTCAAAGACGGAGGTCGGCCAGGCCCTGGCCAGCGAGAAGCTGATTGGCTTTTTGAAGTCGATAGGCCAGAGGTTTGAGGCTGCATTCGCCAATCTTGTTGGCAGGATTCCCAGCATAAGCGGCACGGCCTTGGGCATTGTCTATTGCGCACTTGCGCTGCTTGCTCTGCTGTTCATATTCTTCGGAGGCGGGCTGTTCAAGCTCCTTCTGTTCATTGTCGGCTTTCTTGCTGGAGCATCCATCGGGCTCGAGGCCTTTGCAGGTCTTCCGGACACCTGGTACCTCATACTCAGCGGTGTACTGGGCCTAGTGCTTGGCCTGCTGGCAAACTGGCTTCAGTATATTGGCATATTCCTCATTGGAGCTTTTGGCGGCTTGCTCGCTGTTGTCATGCTTGGCTTTGACGAGACGCTCTACCTTATCATAGGCCTGGTGGTCGGAGGCGGAATAGCGCTTTTAGTGAGAAAGTTCATAATTGCCATATCAACCTCGCTGTTTGGCTCATTTTTGCTTGTAGGCTCTGTTTCCAATGCCATCCTGGTGTTCCAGAGCCAGGCTCAGGGTACCTTCACCGTTGATGATGTGGTCAACAGCCTTGCCCTCAAGACGGAGACCTGGCTGACTTGGGCTATCGTTGCTGCCTTTGCAGTTGTCGGCCTGGTTTTCCAGATGAAGACGAAGAGCAAGAAGGAACACGACTGATCCATTTGCAACGGCCGAATCAATGCAGGAAAATGAAGCCTTTGTGCAGAAGAAGCGCAAAGGTTTTTTTTAGAGTTCTCTAGGCCCTTTGCCATAAAGGTAAAGGCCTGATAAATAGTTTTTGGCTCTTTTCGTATAGTTTAGCTTTCTGAGACTTGCCGCAGTACTTCAGGCAGCTCCCTGCTCCTGATTTGTTGCATTGTGACTGCTTTCTTTCCTGGTGTGACCAGGTTCTTGAGGGTGTCCTTCT
>JAQVSP010000103.1 GCA_028700425.1 Sphaerochaetaceae bacterium
GAGAGCATCCAGTAGCCAAGCCCAAGCATGACCGAGCTCACTGCCATGGGAAGCATGGACACAAGCTCCAGGGCAGTTGTGCGAGCCTTGGTTATGAAGCCGCAAAGCTCAAGGGCCAGCAAGGTGGACATGATTGCTGAAGCCAAGGCAATCAGGGAGCTGTTGGCGATTGCAAGCAGGCTCGCCGATCCTGCAGAGAATATCTTCTCATAGGCCTTGAGGCTCAGGATCCTGGAAGCCGACCTGCTTGAGGAAGAAAGAAACGCCCTGAGGAAGATGCTGGCTAGAGGTCCCAGTATGTAGATGAGAGACAGGATTATGAAGGAATATACAAGGAAGGCCTCAAGGCCTCTCTTGTGAAGGCTTTTCTTGATCTTGGGAAGCTTCTGGCTTGAGATCTCAAAGCTCTCAATCATCTTTGCCTTTCGCTGGGCCCTGTTGTAAATCCAGAGCACAAGAAGGCAAATGACAAGGCTGAAGAGGCACAGCACGCTGGCGCTGGAAATGTCCATCGACAGCTTCGCCTTGCGATAGATCTCCACCTCCATGGTGGTGAACCTAGGACCTCCCCCTAGAACAAGGATTATTGCAAAGCTTGTGAAGCAATAGAGGAATATCAGCGATCCTGCTGATATTATGGAGGCCTTGAGCCTGGGAAGCGTAACTGTCAGAAAGGCCTTCACCCTGCCTGCGCCCAGAGAGGAGGCTGCCATCTCCACCCTGTTGTCCATAGCCTCCCAGGTGCTGGAGATTATGTTCACAGCCACTGGGTAGTTATAGAACGCATGGGCCATGAGGATGGCCGGGAAGCTGTAGAGAACCTTGATGACTGGCTCATCAGTGCCAAGCAGACGTTCCAGCAGGCTGTTCAGAAAGCCGCTGTTGCCCCAGAATATGACAAAGCCCAGCACAACAAGAATGGAGGGCAAGACGAAGGGCACTGAGTAGACAACCCTGACAAGGCTCTTTAAGCGAAAGCTGTAGGCTGCTAGGACATAGCTTCCGATTATTCCAAGAGACAGGCTCAGAAGGCTGCTCAGGAAGGCCTGAAGCAGCGAGAAGCCAAGAATGCGAAGGTTGTAGGGATTGGCTGCAACCTTTGCAAGGGCTGACAGCGAAAAGCGGGAATCCACGATGAAGGCATTGGACAATGTGAATGCCATGGGCACTATGAAGAGCCCAAGCATGAATATGAACGCAAGGCTTATGGATCGGGATTCGACTCGTTTCACTACCAGATCTTCTCCCAGTCAGCTATCCACTTGTCTAGATTGTCGACAATCTTCTGCCTGTCGAAGCTGACGATTCTCGATGGCCTAAGAGCATAGTCGAAGGCTGGCGGAAGCTCTACCGTCTCATTGACAGGGAACATCGTGTTGGCTACAGCCAGGCTTTCCTGGCCCTCGTTGAGCAGGAACTGCACAAAGAGCTCGGCATTGGCCCTGTTGCGTGAGCTCTTGAGGATGGCGCAGTACTCTGTGGTCTTTATGTGGCCATTGGTGAACTCCAGGGCCTGATAGCGTGTAGTGTCCTCCCACATCACATGGTAGACAGGGCTTGTGGTATAGGTTATCACAAGCGGAGCCTCGCCCTCGGTGAAAAGCCCGTAGGCTGATGACCAGGAATCGGCGATTGTCAGGGCATTGTCCTTGACGCTTCTCCACCAGGAAAGGTATCCATCGGGACCGAAGGCATCGATGGTCCAAAGCAGAAGGCCCAGCCCCACAGAAGAGGTGCGCGGATCGATGAGTATGAACTTGCCCTTGTACTCTGGCTTGGCCAGGTCCTCAAGGCTTTTCGGCATGCTCTGGATCTTCTGGGTATCGGCTTCGAAGGCAAACACGCCCCAGTCGAAGGGAATCAGGCAGCCCTGGTCAATGTCATAGCCTGAGAAGGCGTCAAGGTCACTGGCAAAAAGGCTGGTGTCCACAAGCATGCTGTCGCTTATTCCCAAGGCTATATCCGCTGGGCAGTCCTTGCCCTCATAGGCTATTCTCTGGACCAGCTCGGAAGCCCCATTGCATCCAACCAGATTCACCTTGATTCCAGTCTTCTCCTCGAAGGCCTTTGCAATGGACTCTCCTGCTCCCCATTCTCCAAGGAAAGAGTCATAGGCATAGACCGTAACGCTGCTGGCCTGCTCTTCAGTGACAGGTGTGGCAATCGCGCTGCCAACTAGGGCAAGCAGGCAGATTGCAAAGATGATTATTCTTTTCATGACTAACTCCTGGCCTCATTATCAAGAGAAGCCAGGCTAGTGTCAACGCACCTTGCTGCCTGGCTTCCACCCTTATTTCTGCATCAGCTTCTGCTGCTCCAGAAGCCACTTCGGAGCCTTCATTATCCTGTAGTATGAGAGCCTCAGCCCCACTGAGGCCTGCAGGCCGAAGACATTCCCTCTCAAGCTTAGGGTAAGTGGGGCTATGACAGACCATTCAAGTCGAGGGTAAAGCTTGAAGGCATAGTCAATTGTAAGCTGAATATCGTGGCAGGCGCCTTTAAACTGGAAAGGAGTTCCTATGAAGTTGAGTATGCTTATTGTATAGCTGGCTCCCAAGTTGAGCTGGTCATCAAGATGATATAGAAATGACAGCTCAAGGCCCATGGTGCAGAAGGCTTGAGGGTTGGTCCTGCCATAGACAAGGCTCTTGGAAACCCAGGCAAGCGAGGGACCTGCTGTAAGCTCCACATCCCCTATCTGAAAGCCTACCAGGGAGGTGTCCAGCCGAACCTGGGCGCTTGTTCTCAGAGGCAGGATCAAGGCATCCTTCATGGCCTGGGTAAGGCCGCCAGTGCCATAGTAGCCTGCGTAGAGGGATGCAGATGGGGCATAGAAGATCCTAGGCTCCTCGGCAAAGAGGAGCATCGGGCACAGAGCCAGCAGGACAAGGGCAATGATCCTATTTCTTAAGCCCATAGCCGCCTGCCTTCTTCATGGCCTCTATCTCGTCTCGAAGCACCATCGCCGTCTCGAAATCCAGATCCTTGGCTGCCTTAAGCATCTGGGTCTCAAGGTTCTTCATGTAGGCCTTCCTATCCTTCTCGCTGAGCATGTTGTAGCCGCTCTTCATGATGGAGATGTCTGTCTTGGCACCTTCGGCCTTGTCCTTCTGCTCACGCTCGATCATATCCTCCACTGCCTTGATTATGGTCTTGGGGGTGATTCCATGAGCCTTGTTGTAGTCGCTCTGTATCTGGCGTCTTCTCTTGGTCTCATTTATTGCCTCCTCCATGGCCGGGCTCATCTTGTCAGCGTACATGATGACTCTGCCCTCGGCGTTTCGAGCGGCTCTTCCAACTGTCTGTATAAGAGAGGTGGTGGACCTGAGAAAGCCGATCTTGTCAGCATCCAGTATAGCCACAAGCGATACCTCAGGCAGGTCAAGGCCCTCTCGAAGCAGGTTGATTCCAACCAGCACATCTATGGTTCCAAGCCTCAGGGACTTGAGAATCTCCACACGGTCGAAGGTATCCACCTCAGAGTGCAGATAGCGTACCTTCAGGCCGCGATTTGCAAAGAAGTCTGCAAGGTCCTCGGCCATTCGCTTAGTCAGTGTGGTCACCAAAACCCTGCAATTGGCCTTTATGGTCTTCTGAATCTCGGAGAAGAGATCCTCCATCTGGCCCTCTGTTGGCCTTACGGTTATCTCAGGATCAAGGAGGCCTGTTGGCCTGATGACCTGTTCCACGACCCGCGTGGACAGCCTCTTCTCAGCTGGACCCGGGGTTGCCGAGACAAAGACCCTCTGGCCTACAATATCCTCAAACTCCTGGTACTTCAGCGGCCTGTTGTCCAGGGCCGACGGAAGGCGGAAGCCATACTCGACCAGGTTCATCTTTCTATTGTGATCGCCCTCATACATGGCTCCTATCTGGGGAATGGTCACATGGGACTCGTCGATGAACGTGATGAAGTCTGGGGGGAAGTAGTCCAGAAGCACTGCAGGCCTTTCTCCTTCAAGCCTTCCTGCAAGCGGCCTGGAGTAGTTCTCGATGCCAGAGCAATAGCCAAGCTCCTCCAGCATCTCCAGATCATACTCAACCCGTGTCTTGATCCTCTCGGCTTCCAAGGGCTTGCCTGTGTTGATGAAGTGCTCGTACTGCTCCTCCATCTCGCTGCGGATTCTCACTATGCCCTTGTCAACCTCGCTTTTAGGGATGACAAACTGCTTGGCTGGATAAAGGGTCACCTCATCCTCCTCGCCGCTGACCTCCCTTGTTAGAGGATCGAACCACTTCAGGCTCTCAATCTCATCCCACTCTACGCTGATGCGAAGAGCTGTGGAAAGGTATGGGGGATAGACCTCGATGACGTCCCCAGACACACGGAACATGCCGCTGCCGGGAGCCAGGTCATTGCGCTCATACTGCATGCGCACAAGCTGGGCAAGCTCCTCCTTGTGTGAAAATACAGCTCCCTTTCGAAAAGTATGGGTCATGTCCCTCAGGCTCACTGGGTTGGCCAGGCCGAAGATGCAGGACACTGTAGCTACAACGATGATGTCGCGCCTTTCCATAAGGGAGAAGGAGGCGCTCATCCTGAGCTTGTCTATCTCGGCATTGACATCTGCATCCTTCTCGATGTAAAGGTCCTTGCCTGGCACATAGGCTTCAGGCTGATAGTAATCGTAGGTTGAGACGAAGTACTCAACTGCATTCTCTGGAAAGAATGTCTTGAACTCCCTGTAAAGCTGGGCTGCCAATGTCTTGTTGTGGGACAGCACCAGTACCGGACGCTGGACCGACTCTATGATCTTGGCCATAGTGAAGGTCTTTCCGCTTCCGGTGACGCCCTTGAGAGTCTGGCAAGCATCCTTTGCCTGCAGTCCGCCGACTATCTCCTCGGTTACGCGAAGCTGGTCCTCGGATGCCTGATATGGGGCATGAAGCACAAAGGGCTTGCCTCCAATCCGTGGCACATCGCCATGAATGTTCTTGATGGTCTCTCCACCCCAGGTATAGTCCACGCTCATCAGAATATCATCTCCTTTGCATTTGAAGGCCTCTTGACAAGGCCCAGCTCCAGTGTCTGAAGCTCGCCGTCACGGTTGACGGTCACTTTTACCACATCATTTGCCCGGTAGGCAGACAGAGCATCAAGCAGGCTTGCATAGCTATCCACCATCTCGCCTTCTATGTCGATGATGATATCGCCGCCGAAGAAGACCTCATGAGCTCCAAGAAGGGCTTCCTGGGTTCCAGCCTTAAGGCCCTTGCGAGCAAGAGCCTTGTCTGTGATCTCGCTGACCAGAAGGCCCTTGTCCTCTCCAAGCTCAAGGCTCTGCACAAGCTGGGCTGTCAGGCTTATGGCCTTGATCCCAAGCCAGCCGTGCTGGATCTCCCCATTGGCAAGAAGCTCGAGGGCAATATCCCTTACCACATTCGACTGTATGGCGAAGCTCATGCCTTGGTATGAGCCGTTGGTTGTATAGATGGAGCTGAACATTCCACCCACTGTCCCATCAACGGCCAGAAGAGGCCCCCCGGAGCTTCCAGGGCTTATGGGGGCGCTTGTCTGTATGCGTCCGAGAGCCAGCCTGCCCTGAGGATCCCTTACAACTCGCCCCAGTCCGCCGATGATGCCCTCTGAAAGGGTTGCGCTGAATCCAAGAGGGTTGCCGATGGCAAGTATCTGCTGGCCTACCTTGAGGCTTGACGAGTCTGAAAAGACAAGGCTGTCATGCTCCTTGTCCTCAAGAAGCGTGAGTATGGCAACATCCTCGTCGTCATCCTTGGCTACAAGTGTAGCCTGGACAATTGAGGAATCAGGCAGCGTGATCAAGAAGCGAGAGCTGTCCCCGACAACGTGAGCGCAGGTGAGTATGTATGGATGATCCGGATCGAAGAAGAAGCCGCTGCCAACCGAGGCTGATGAAACATAATCCAGATACTCGCTGACCATGCCTGAAGTGGAGGATATGTTCACCACGGCCTTGGATGCCTTCTCATAGATTGCACCAAGGTCAACGACATCCGCCTTCTGGGGCTCTGGCAAGACTATGCCCACCCTCTTGAGAAACGCTTCCTGGCCATAAGCCTCTATATAAGCGGAGGTCTCTTGCAGAAAGCGATTCTCATCGGTCCTGCTCTCAATCCTGACTGTCCACTTCACCAGCAGGTTAGCCACCATCAGAACCAGAGCGACAGATGCTGCCAACAGTGCAACTATAAGAGCAAGCTTCTTCCTATCCATGGAATCATGATAAACCAAAACAGCCTGTATGCCAACAGAATCTGAGTCCTGCTTCAGGCACATCGTCCCTATCCCAGAAAGGGAAAATGAGGCTAGGCCAGATGAAGCATGAGCTCAGTGAATCATCTAGCTGCTGAAATAGGTCCTGTACATGAAGTACCCGCCGGATATGTTGTAGCTGACAAGGCCATTGCCG
>JAQVSP010000104.1 GCA_028700425.1 Sphaerochaetaceae bacterium
TCAAGCAGGTCGGCTTCCAGAATCCTGAGCCTCAAGGCCTATGAGAAGATATTCTCTGCAGGATCGGCGAGCCTGCTTGCAATCGCCAACAGCTCCCTGATTGCCTTGGCTTCAGCAATCATGTCCACCTTGCTGGCTCTTGAGCTTTGCGCCTTCATAACCAAGGCTCGCACAGCTGCCCTGGAGCTTGTGTCCATGCTTCCCATGGCAGTGAGCTCGGTCATGCTTGGGCTTGGCTACTGGATGCTCTCGCGCTATATGGGCTTTCTGGACAAGAGAGTCCTCATAGCCCTTTCCCATACGATACTGAGCCTTCCCTTTGCCCTGAGGACCTTGCTTCCTGCCTATAGAAGCCTGCCTGCAAATCTGCGCAATGCTGCCCTGACCTTGGGAGCGGACAGCAGGAAAGCCTTCTGGCAGGTGCATTTCCCCTTGCTTTGGCCTAGCGTGCTTGCAAGCCTTCTCTTTGGCTTTGCCATATCCCTGGGAGAGCTCAATGCGACCTTGATGCTTGGAGATGGCAGGCTTGTCACAGTTCCTGTGCTTCTGTACAGGCTCATAGGATCCTACGACTACCAGAGCGCCTGCGCACTGGGATCAATCCTTATAATCGTCTCTCTCATGGCCTTTGGCCTTGGAGAGCTTCTCAAGAGGAGGCGTCATGCCTGATTACGGACTTGAATGCAAGGCCCTGAAGGCTTCTTATCCTGGCTTCAGGCTTAATATAGACATGGCGGTAGAGAAGGGTGACTTTGTCAGCCTTATCGGACCGTCTGGCTGCGGCAAGTCCACAACGCTCAGCCTTATAAGCGGCCTTCTGGAAGCCGAGAGCGGAGAGGTGCTTTGCAACGGCAAGAACGTGAGCTCCCTTAGGCCTTATGAGAGAAGAATGGGCTTTGTCTTCCAGGACTATGCCCTGTTCTCCAACATGAATGTTGGACGGAACATCAGCTACAGTCCAAGGCTTCACAAGGTCCCAAAGGCTGAGATAGAGAAGAAGGTTTCAGACCTTCTTGAGGTCTGCCATCTATCTGAGAAGGCCAGAAGCTCTGTCAATGAGCTCTCTGGTGGACAGAAGCAGCGGGTGGCTCTTGCACGAGCCATTGCCAGCGAGCCCGATGTGCTTCTTCTTGACGAGCCTTTAAGCGCCCTGGATGCCAAGCTCAGGACGGCCTTGAGAGGCGAGGTGCGAAGCATCTGCAAGCGCTTTGAGCTGACAACTGTCTATGTCACTCATGATCGCCAGGAAGCCTTTGCTCTTAGCGACAGGATCTTCCTGATGCGAGATGGCAGCATACAGGCCAGCGGGACTGCAGAGGACCTGTACAGAAAGCCAAACAGCCTTTTTGCCGCTTCCTTCACAGGGGATGGCTCCATACTGGATGCAGAGACCTCAAGGGCCTTGGTGCGAAAAGGCGATTACGATGACATCAGCCTGCCAGGCTCAGGCATCCTCTTCTTCCGTCCAGAAGCGGTGACGATCTATGAAAACGGGCAGGAAAGATCCTCGTTCTTCTCCACCATAGAGATGGAGAATGCAAAGGTTCTTGGCTTTGAATACCAGGGCGACAGGTATCTGGTGAGCTTTGAGTATAATCAAAGGCGCATACTTGCCTATAGCGGACACAGGATAGAGGAAGGGTGGAGAAGCCTCTCGGTGAGGCTGGTGGACCTTCTAGCCTACGACAAATCCAGCGACCAGGAAGCCTACTGAAGCGATTCCGGCCTCTATGAGGCCATAGGGCATCTGGCTGGCTGCATGCTCGAAGTTGTTGCATCCGCATGCCGAGCTAGAAAGGATCGTGGCATCTGAGTAGAAGCAGATGTGGCTTCCCAGCACTCCTGCAGACAGAACTGCAGAGACTGCAAGAAGGGTGTTGCCGCCAACAGCCTGGGACAAGGGTATGACTATGGGCAAGGCTATGATGTACATGCCCCAGTTTGTTCCTGTTATGAACTCTGTCATCCCAAGCACCAGGAAGACAAGCAGCGGCATAAGCTGCGGGGTGTTCTTCATGAGCGGCACTACAGTGTTGATGACGCACATTGTGAAGTTGATCCTGTCTGCAGCATAGCTGAACAGGAAAGCAAGCACCATAAGCAAGAGAGGCAGCAGCATGCTCTTCATCCCCTCAACGCAGGTATCTGCAAACTCCTCGGCGCTCATCAGGCCCTGAAAGACATAGAGAAGGAACATGAAGCCAAGGGTTATCAGGACTCCCTTCTGCATGTCCATATCGCTTAGAATGGTGGAGACCACAAGACAGATCATGGGAAGGGCAAAGTTCAGCATGCTGGAGTCTTCTGGGACAGAGGCTTCACCGGAGCTGTGAATATCTATCTTCTCTGATCCAGCTGGAGCCAGAGGGCCGCCGGAGAGAGCCCTCCCTTCGGCTTTCTTCATCTTGCCTATGAGAGGAAACCAGCCAAGCACCACAAAAAGCACCAGCAAGGCAGCAGCCCAGGAATAGAAGTTGAAGGGGATTGTGCTGATGAAATATGCCAGGCTGTCCTCTTCGCTGCTTAGGCCATTGATGTAGATGAGCCTGCTGACGAACACAGACCATGTGGATAAAGGAACCAGGACGCATATCGGAGCTGCTGTTGAATCCACTATGAATGACAGAAGCTCACGGGATACCTTGTTGCGGTCTGTCCCCTTGGTCATGCAGGACCCGACGGTCAGGCTGCTAAGATAATCGTCTATGAACACCACCACCCCAAGAAGCCAGGTCCAGACCAAGGTGCCTTTTCGTGTCTTGGCATGCTTGCTGACAAAGCTGCCGAATGCAAATGAGCCGCCTGCCTTCTCAATGAGAGCTATGATGGATCCCATGAGGCCGCATACGATGATCAGCCAGGCCATGTCCTCGTCCAGCATGACACTGACAAGGCCATCGTTGAAAGCTGAAAAGAAGGAGCCCTTGTCTGCCATTGCAAAGCACATCAGGGAGGCAAAGGTCAAGGCTTCAAGAATCCTCTTGGTGATGAATATGTAGGTTATGAGGTAGAAGGCAGGAACCAGGGAGAACAGCCCGAACTGGGAAACATCATCAGGAAGATAAATTCCCAGCAAGAATGATAGGATGATTGTGAGCAAAAGCCCAATGGAAGATGATTTGATTGAAGCTATCCTTTCCTTAGTCATATTGGCTGCCTCCTGTAGATCAAGACAAACAAGAAGACTATACCTTATATGGTTTTATCAATTCAAGTGCGGCAAGGATGAAAACGATGCGCTCTTGATAAAACCGCATCTGAAGCACGTGGCAGAGCCCTGTTGAGATCCTGCAGCAAGAGTGCTTTCTGCCCTGTTTCCTGGAACGTTTTTATTGACCCTGCACAGCTGTTGAACTAAGATGGGCTTATGCAGAATCTAGTCCATTGCGCAACCATGTTGTCCATCGATAGAACAGCCTCAGCCTTCATGCCGGAGAACAGCCTTCTGGAAAGGGCTGGGATGGAGGTATGGAACCAGGCCCGGCCCTTGAGCAAGGCTGCCAAGGTGCTTTTCATAGCAGGTCCTGGAAACAACGGTTCCGATGCACTGGTTGCAGCAAGGTCTGCCTTTGTTGAAGGCTATCTTGACATCCTGGTCCTGATAACAGCCAAGGGCGCCAATGCAATTCAGCTCAAGGCCCTGCAAGCCATGGGTGTCAGCATAACAGCCGAGATCGACAAGGCAAGGGCCTTCCTCCAGCAATCCAGCGCAGTCATTGATGGGCTGTGCGGAACCGGAATGAAGGGAGGTCTTGAAGGGCCTTTCTTCCAGATAGTCACCATGATCAACAAGAGGCCTCTTGGGACCTTCTGCATCAGCATAGATTTGCCCAGCGGCCTCTGCGATGACTCTGAGTATCAGAGCCTTTGCGTAAGGGCCGACAAGACCATATGCATGGGCCTTGAGAAAGCCTGCCTTCTGGACTACCACAACAGGCCTGAAGCAGGTGCCATTGTGAACTTCAACCCGGGCTTTCCTAGCCAGCTGACAGGGGAGAAGGATGCTATTCTTCTGCAAGGACAGGATTTCAAGGATCAGGATGATCCTTATGCCTTCAAGACGAAAAAGGGCCATGTGGGCTTTGCAGGCGGCTCCAAGGATTATCCTGGAGCCTTGATGCTTGCCGCCTCCTCGGCCTTTCATGCAGGCTCAGGCCTGGTCTCCATAATGTGCTCCGAGGGCCAGAGGGACTTCTACGCTCCCTCCTGGCCTCAGTTCATCTATCGCAATGAGCATGACTTCTCAGGCCTCGACTGCCTATGCATTGGAAACGGCTGGCTAGGGGGAGAGAATCTTGATCCCTACATTGCTGCAGACTTGCCCATGGTGCTGGATGCAGGGGCCTTGAGAGCCCTTGGCAGAAGACAGGTAAGGTTCAGCAAGCCGACTGTGCTCACCCCGCACCCAGGAGAGCTTGCATGCCTTATCGACACCGCCCCGCTTAGAACCTTCAGGGCGCTTGCCCTGGCAATCCAGGCCTATGTAGACAAAAGCAATTGCTTCTTGGTTCTCAAGGCCTGTACAACCTGGATCTATGGGCCGACTATGAAGCCTGCCTGCCTTGACAGCCCGAACTCAAGGCTTGGAGTAGGGGGGAGCGGAGATGTGCTCAGCGGCCTGGCTGCAAGCTATCTGGGACGAGGCTGCAGCGGCTTTGAAGCCTGCACCAAGGCGG
Source organism: Sphaerochaetaceae bacterium (assembly GCA_028700425.1). Lineage (GTDB taxonomy): Bacteria > Spirochaetota > Spirochaetia > Sphaerochaetales > Sphaerochaetaceae > JAQVSP01. The sequence continues at coordinate 4,677 of JAQVSP010000104.1, forward strand.
TCCTCGCCCATAGCCTTGCCGGCTTTGATGCCATGACGCTGTCAAGGTCGCTGCTATGAAGAGCCAGGTCTTTTTTCTTTCAGTGTTCTATCTGATACTCAACGGGATGTTCCTTCTCCTGTATCGCTACAAGGGACATGGCGACTTCATCAAGAGCCTTCGTGACAGGCTTTATGCTGAACGAAAGCTTGAGATGGGCCTTGTGATATTCGGCTTTGTCGTAAGCGTAGGATCTTTGGCCTTCCCCATGGATCCAGGCCCTGTGTACATAGGAGATGGACTGGTGGCAATAAACAGCATTATACTGTCAGTGCTGAACCTTTACTTCTTTCTGCAGCACAAGAGCTCAAGAGCAGTCCAGAAGGTCTCTGCGATGGCTTCGCTTGCCTATTGGTGGTATGGGGTGTTTCTCATAGTTTTGGGCTGCCTTCACTTTCTCTTTCCATCGATAGTCTTGATCTAGCTGCGCTTCCTGAATCCAGGAAGCATCAGGCTTTATCATGAAAAAAGGCGCCTGCCTTTTGGCAAGCGCCTGAAATTGAGCTTAAGATCAGCTACATCACTGTTCCGTTGGGGATTATTGCATTCTTGTGGATGACAATTATTCCATCGTGGACGCTGTAGTTCTTGAAGTCGCCTTCTGGGCGAGGTATATCGTCCACTCCTATTCTGCAGGAATCGCCGATTCTCGCATTCTGGTCGATTATGGCGCGCCTTATCATAGTGGCCCTTCCGATTCCGATGTTCGGGATGCCGTTTAGGCTGTTGGCTTTCTTGTCCTCTTCAGTCTCATAATGATTGGCTCCCATGCAATAGACTCCATCAAGGGAGGCTCCGCTCTCTATGAGGGTGCGGACTCCAATTATCGAGTTGACTATGTAGGCATTTGTTATGATCGAGCCTTCAGAGGCCAGGGAGCTTGAGATGTTGCAAAAGTTGATCTTCGTTGCTGGAAGCTGGCGGCGGTGAGTGTAGATCGGCATGTTCTCATCATAGAAGTTGAACTGGGGCTTCAGGGAGGCTAGGTCAAGGTTTATGTCATAGAAGGCCTTGATGGTTCCGATGTCCTCCCAGAATCCATCGAAGAGGAAGGTGGCTACCTTGCGGCTCTTTATGGTCTCTGGGATGATCTCCTTGCCAAAATCGGTCATGTCGTTGTCAAGCACCTCTTCCATGGTCTTGGAGTTAAAGATGTAGATTCCCATCGAGGCTAGGTATTCATTCTTCTCGTTCATGTTCTCATTCAGGCTTTCCTTCAGGAAATGAGGGTCAACCCTGTAGCTGGAGATGTCCACATCGTTGGCAGGCTTCTCATAGAAGCTTGTGATAAGGCCTTCCTTGTCGGTTCCGATGATGCCAAGCCCAGTCGCCTCCTTTCGGCTTATGGGCTTTCCTGCGATTGTAAGCTCGGCTCCGGACTCAATATGGCGTGCAAGCATCTTCTGAAAATCCATGCGATAGAGCTGGTCTCCGCTGAGTATGAGATAGTAGTCGACCTCCTGGTCATGGAAGTGCTTGAGATTCTTTCTTACTGCGTCTGCTGTTCCCTGGTACCAGGTGTCGCTGTGGTAGGTCTGCTCGGCAGCAAGGATCTCGACAAAGCCATTGGAGAAGGAGTCGAAGACATAGGTATTGCTTATATGGTTATGAAGAGATGCACTGTTGAAC
>JAQVSP010000105.1 GCA_028700425.1 Sphaerochaetaceae bacterium
ATTCTCAGGAGTGCGATATCTTCCAGTCTGATGTGAAGTCATTCTCATCATCTACAAGCCTGGATCTATGCCTTAAGGTGCTGGTCGACGGACGATTTGGCACCGCAAACACCCAGGATTTCTCCATAGGAGGGCTCGAGGAGCTTGCAAGAAAGGCTGTTGACAATGCCAAGAGCCTGGAGACAGAAGCAGAGGACACGGTCCTGGAAGCAGGCGTTTATCAGGCTTGCAGCAACCCTGTCTATCCCGCTCTTGCCTCAGAGCAGCTTCGCGCCAAGGCTCTCGAGATCCAGAAATCAGCTTATGATGCAGACCCTAGGGTGATCGATGGCACTGAGACTGAGGCCTTGTCGGTTCGCTATGATATATTCATGTCCAACAGCAAGGGCGTAAGCCTGCAGGGCAACACCTGCCTGGAAGGCGCCTTCCTCTCGGCTGTGGCCAAGGATGGCGATGATGTTCAGACAGCCTACTGCTTCAGGTCAGGCCAGCTGTCAGAGCTCAGGGATTTTGATGCAGTTGAGAAGGCGGTTTCATGCTTTGGAGCAGTCGTCCCAGCCTCTGGCGTCTATGATATTGTATTTGACACCTCCTGCATGAGGGATTTCCTTTCCACCTTTGCTTCTGTCTTCTATGCAAAGAACGCTCAGCTTGGACTGTCACTGATGGCAGGAAAGGAAGGCCAGGCTGTCTCAAGCCAGGCTGTAACCTTGATGGACGACCCCTTTGAGGCCACTTCGACAATCAAGATCAGCTTTGATGCAGAAGGATGCCCAACAAGGACTAAGGCTGTCATTGAGGACGGAGTGCTGAAGACCTTGCTTTACAACAGCCAGACAGCGCGAAAGGCCAAGACCCAGTCAACAGGAAATGCAAGCGGCCATATGGGCCCTGTCGGCACAACCCATTACAGCTTCTTCATCAAGCCCTCATCGATCAGCAAGGATGATCTTCTTGCCAAGCTTGGAAATGGAATCTATGTATCCTACATGAAGGGCTTCCATGCTGGCGCTGATGCCTCCACTGGGGACTTCTCCATTGAGAGCCTTGGCTTTGAAGTCAAGGATGGCAAGCTGGGCTCATCTCTGAAGAGCTTCACTGTGTCAGGCAACTTCTATGAGATGCTCATGAAAGTCGAGGCTGTCGATGACAGGCTCGAGTTCGGCATTCCTTCAGTCTTCACAAGAGTTGGAAGCCCTGATCTGCTGGTAAGGGGACTAAGCGTAGCTGGGAAATGAAAAGTCTTGCTGTAAACAACCTTAGCTTCAACTACAAGGGCTGCCAGAGGACGCTCGATGGCTTGAGCCTGAAGCTGGAGAGGGGTGAAAAGCTGTTTGTGCTAGGGCTTCCAGGATCTGGAAAGACGACGTTTCTGCGCTGTCTTGCAGGTTTCCTTCCAGCTTTCGTGAAGGGAGACATTGAAGGCAGTGCGGTCTTCGAAGGCAAGGAGCTTCTCAACGCAGATACCCAGTCAAGCCTGGGCACTCTCAGTCTTGTTGGACAGAACCCGGAGGAGCAGTTCCTCTGCACCACAGTATCTGACGAGCTTGCATGCGCCTTTGGCAACCAAGGCATGCCTGTCCAGAAGCTTGGAGAGCTTGTGGACTGGGGCCTTGCAGCCTACGACCTTGAAAAGCAGAGGAACCAGGATCTGCTGAGCCTTTCTGGAGGCCAGAAGAGACGGGTGCTGCTTGCCATTGATGCCATGCTTGGCTGTCCGCTTAGGCTTTATGACAGCTTTTATGATGGTCTTGATGAAAAATGGAAGGCCATTGCAACAAGGTCGATCATTGAGTCTGATGCAACATGCATATGCATGTCATCACGCATCGACCAAAGTGCAAGGCTGTTCTCATCCTTTGCGCTGCTGAAAGACGGCAAGCTTACAAGGGTTCCTGACTTTCAGAGCCTGGAGGCCCGCGTAGACCTGTCAATTCAGCCAGGCCTTCAGAGAAGGCAGAGAGAGCCGGTCATGCTTCAGGCCTCTGACCTGGAAATCAGCTATCGAGGAGGATTCGATCTCAAGGTTCCCTCCCTTCGCGTCAGAACCGGTGAGACAGTAGGCCTTTTTGGCGAGAATGGATCTGGAAAGACCAGTCTTGCACGCGTTCTTTGCGGCCTTGACAAGGTGCGAAGCGGAAAGGTCATATGTGAGTCGAGGATAGGATATCTCTTCCAGAATCCCGACTACCAGATCTTCCTCCCGACTGTAATGGATGAGCTTTGCTATCCAAGCAAGCCTGCCAGGCTGTCGCAGGCCAGAAAGGCACGGGTTGAGGAAGCGCTCAAGGCTTTCGGGCTTGCCCCTGATGCAATTGCAACCATGCTTCCTCCAAGCTCCAGGAAAGCTTTGCAGGCTGCAGTATACTACGTGCTTGACAGGCCAATATGCATACTTGATGAGCTTGAGGCCTCATTGGATTTTCAAAGTGCGATGCGGATGCTGAGACTGCTGGAATCCACAGGAGCCGGCATACTGCTCATCACCCATGACAAGGCTCTTCAGAGCCTTTGCAGCAGGGTCTACCAGATTGAGGATGGCATTGTTAAGGAGGTTGTACATGAAGCTTGACCCAAGAGTCAAGATGGCTTTGGCAGTATGCCTTACAATCATAGTGTTCTTGCCTTTATCTGTATATGGGATAGCTATATATACAGCCATATCAATAATCTTCTCCTTGTTGCTTCAAGGGCTTTCCGGCACACTTAGGTCTCTAAGGTCGCTGGGTTTGTTTCTTGTCCTTATTATCCTTATGTCCCCCTTGATGGAGCGAAGCGGACAGGTTCTTATCAACCTTGGAGCCTTTCATCTTCTGTATAGGGACGGCCTTGTCCTGGCCTTGGCAACAGCATTCCGCTTTGTGTCCATCTCCATGGCTTTCTCAAGCCTGCTTGGCTCCTCTACTCAGAATGAGATCCTGATGAGCCTTTACGCTCTTGGGCTGGGAAGAAGATCCTGCCTGGTGATATCGCTGACACTGAGCTTCATTCCATTCATAGGCGAAAGCTTCAAGAGGATCAACGAGTCCCAGAAGCTTCGGCTTGGCGAAGACGGCCATTTTTCAAGGTGGCTTTTTGCATCCTTGGTGTCTGCCTTGGTCATGACCCTGCGCTCAACAGCTCCAAGAGCAATGGCCCTTGAGTCGCGAGGGTGCATGCTGACAGGAAAGCTCACTGGCCTTGTAAAGCTCCAGAGCCCTTTGCGAGCTGTATTGCAGACGCTGGCCCTCGCTGCAGGCTTTGCAGTGAGCTATATAGGAGTGCGACTGATATGACTAGATCCTCAAAGGCGATACGCGCCTCTCTCATTTCCAGCTTGACAGCCCTTGCTGCTGTCTTCACGCTCTTGGTCAAGATACCTACAGGCAAGGGCTATCTGAACCTTTGCGATGTAGTGATCTTCTTTGCAGCCTTCACCTTCAACCCCTTGATTGCAGCTTCCTGTGCAGGCTTGGGCACTGCGCTTGCCGATGTGATTGGAGGCTATCCTCAATGGGCCTTGGTCAGCTTCGCAGTCCATGGCCTGGAAGGGCTTCTTGCCGGCTTGCTGGCACGCTTCTCTAAGCCTCTTGCCCTGGCAGTCGGAGTTGCAATCGTGCCTCTTGGATACCTGGCTCTTGGGGGCCTTCTCACAGGCTATGCTGTGGCGCTTATGGAAGCTCCGCTGAACCTGCTGCAAAGCCTGGTAGGAGCCGTGCTCGGGGTTATGGTGTCACGCTCTGTAAAGGCAAGCTATCCTCCTGTCTACGACCTTCTGATCTGACAGGCCCAGCATCATCTAGCTTGAAAATCAATTCAATGCGCTTAGTCCAGGCAATCTGAGCTTGGACAAGCAAGATATCCAAGACTCCAAGAAAATGACAGAAGCTCGTATCCAGACAAGCATAAGAGCCATGAATAATCTTGGATAATAAATAGATAGTATAAACATTCCAAAAACGGAATATAAAGAAGAAAATGATTAAATCCTTTGAAAATCAGGTTTCAAGGTGATATCATTGGCCAGAGGGAAACTATGACTAGATTCGTTCTGATTGGAACTGGCTGGCGAGCCATGTTCTATGTTCGTGTGGCAGCTTTCCTGCCTTCATCATTCTCAATACAGAGCGTATATACAAGAAGCCCTTTTCAGAAGTCGCACATGGATGAGCTGGGTCTGAACGCCTTCACAAGCCTGGATATGGCCTTGAGCGTTGAGCATGATGCTGTCATCGTCTCAAGCGGCGAGGAAGGCTTTTATGAGATGCTCATGGAGTTGGACAGAAGAGGCGAGACGATTCTTGCCGAGACAAGCTTTCTAGGGCTTGAGGATGAGATGCTCAAGGACCTTGAGAGCGTCAAGGGCTATGTGCTTGAGCAGTGGCAATTCACACCAAGATTTCAGAGCATCCTCAGCAGCCTTGATCTGATCGGGCCTTGCGACCAGGTCATGATCTCCTATCTTCACAACCATCATGCAGCCTCCATTGCAAGAAGAGTCCTGAACATCAAGGATGAGGTTCCAAGCCTTGTCAAGGCAGACCATGTCTATACCTGTGCAAGAACAGCCTCAAGAAAGGGCAGGGATGAATCTGGGCAGCTGGAGGAGTGCACAAGGAAGATACGCATCCTGGATTTTGGCAAGAAGGGCATTTTCATCAACGACTTTACGACCAATCAATATCACAACTTCCTCTACGACTCCCACATTGAGATAAGAGGAGAGAGAGGAACCTTGACCGAGAAGGGCGTAACCTACCTGGACAAGGACAGCAGGCCAATCAGGAATGAGCTTGTCTTTCACAGGGATATCGATGCTTCAAATGCATCCTTGTCCCTGTCACATGTAAGTCTTGGCGATAGGGTTGTGTTCACAAACCCCTACTATGGGCTGAACATGAACGATGATGAGATCGCCATCGCAAGAATGCTCAATGACTTCTCTGATGGCAAGCTTGAATATACGATTATGGAAGGAATAAGGGATGCAAGAATAGGAAAGCTTCTTTAATGGCTTACCCTTTTCATTGACACCTGTTAGTGGGCTTCATATACTTCAAAAAACAAAACGGAGGACAAGCATGAGCGAAAACCCGCCGATGATCGGCAAGAACATTCAGAAGGCAAGAATGGCCTGCAACCTGACACAAAATGTGCTAAGCGAGAGGTCGGGAGTATCCAAGGCCATGCTGAGCCAGATAGAGAGCGACAAGGTCAATCCTACTGTGGCCACTGTCTGGAAGATAGCAAAGGGCCTTGGCGTGAGGATACAGGAGCTTCTCAACCCAGAAGCAGGAATCCATCGTGTCTTCGATGTCAATCCCAATACCACTGAGACAGCCGCAAGGCTTGAGACTGTTGAGAATGGAGTTCTCATACAGGTCCTATCGCCGCTGAATATGGTCGAGGACCTGGAGATATACCTGCTTCATTTTCCAGCAGGGGCATCCTTGCCAAGCGATCCTCACTACCCAGGGACCCAGGAGTTCCTTACCGTCATAAAGGGCTCTGTGAAAGTCCAGGCCGGAGAGAATAATGCAGTGCTTAAGGCTGGCGATTTTCTCATCTACCATTGTGACATAGACCACGTAATCACAAACAACAGCTCAATGCCTGCTGTTGTTCACATGGTGGTCAGGTATACAGGGAGAAGATAATGGGATTTCTTGAGAAAAGCTGCACAGGGGATGATGAAAGAAGCCTGGTCCCCATGATCAGCTATGGCTTTGGAAAGTTCATTGCAGAGTTCCTGACTGGCGCTTATGGCATCATGGTGTTCTTCTTCTTTGAGAAGGAGCTTGGCCTAAGCTCAGGGTTTGTTGCTGCAGCAACAATCATCTACTCAGCCTGGAACGCAATCAACGATCCTCTGGTGGGATACCTCACAAGCAAGCGTGCTCCCTTCTCAGGAAAGCTTGGAAAGCGCTTTGCCTGGATAGCCCTTGGCCTTCTGCTTTGCGTCATGGCCTTCGGCCTGATATTCGCTGTGCCAAAGGCCTGGACAGGACAAGCCAACAAGGTCGCTGTCTTCTGCTGGATGGTTGCAGCCGTCTGCCTTTATGATACAGCCTACTCATGCTGGGAGGTTAATTACCAGGGAATATTCCCTGACAAGTTCCGCAAGGAGAGAGTCAGGGTCAAGACCAGCCAGATCGGAACCAGCATTGGAGTCTTCGGAATTGCCGCTGGCTCCATCGTTCCTCCCCTGTTCTATGAATATGGAAACCCTGCAAGCTACCTGAAGGCAGGAATCTGCCTTGCTGCCATAGCCATAGCTGCAGCGGCCCTGATGGTGCCTGGGATATATGAATCCAAGGCTATGCGGACAAGATATGAGATTGAGAAGAAAAGGGAAG
>JAQVSP010000106.1 GCA_028700425.1 Sphaerochaetaceae bacterium
GTAGGGAATATGAAAAAACTAGCTATTGCTCTTCTGATTCTCATGGTGTTCTCCTGCCTGGCCTTCGCAAACGGCCAGAAAGAGGACACAGCTGTTCCAACAGCAACTCTCCAGCCTTCTGGGGAGACAACAAATACCGGAGCTGTCAAGTCAGCTGCAGTCCAGGAGGATGTGAAGTACAAGGATACTGTCACAATTGGAGTCTCAAACGACATAACCACATTGGATCCTCAGGGCTCGAACACTGATGCAAACATGATGGCCTTCTATCTCACCCACGAGAGACTGGTCAACAAGGATCCTGACACTGGAGAGATCATACCAGCATTGGCAGAGAGCTGGACAATGTCAGCTGATGGCTGCGTGTATGAATTCACATTCCCATCGAACGTGACATTCACTGATGGATCCAAGTTCACCGCCTCCGATGTGAAATTCACCTATGAGAAGGCCAAGAAATCTTCATTCGCATCACAGAAGGTAGCCGACATCCAGGCAATCGAGGCTATTGACGACACTCACCTTCGCATCACCCTCAAGAAAGGAAACCAGGAGTTCCTGCTTCTCATGGCCCACGGCGGAATGTCGATCATGAGCCAGGCTGCCTGCGAGAAGGATCCGGTGAAGGGACCTTACATGGGCACTGGAATGTTCGCTCTTGAGAGCTGGGTTCCAGGAGACTACTGCTCATTTGTTCGCTACGATGGCTATCGCAATGGATCAGCTCCTACCCGCAGAATCGTGTTCAAGCTCTTCAAGGAAGCTTCCACTAGGCTCATCGCCCTTCAGACCGGCGAGATTGATGTCTGCATCGATCCTTCCACCTCCGACCTTGCCCGCATCGCAGAGGATGCCAAGCTCGACCTGGTGAAGACCCCGAACGTGGTCATGCTCTATATGCCTATGCAGATGGAGAAGAAGGGACTGGACAACGTGCACGTAAGAAAGGCACTGGCCTATGCCATGGACAAGGAGTCCATCATCTTCGCCGCCTATGACGGAGAAGCTACTGTGCAGAACAACTACATCAACCGTGGACAGTTCGGTCTAAATCCAGACATACATGTGTACGAGTACAGCCTTGACAAGGCAAAGGCTGAACTGGCCCTTTCAGGATACAAGCCAGGAGACCTGACCTTCCACATCATGGTGGACAAGGAGTTCAAGAGAACCGCAGCCTTGATCTTCCAGAATTCCTGCAAGCAGATCGGCATCGACATAGTCATCGAGGAGATGGAGACCGCAGCCCTGAAGGGAAAGCTCAATGATGCTTCCCTGAACTATGAGCTTGCTCTCTACCAGTTCACCGACGATCTTGGAACCGACTACACCTTGCGCAATCAGCATGGCTCAACTGTCCAGGCAGATGGAACTCTCAAGAAGAACGGATCAAACCGCTGCAACATGAAGGACCCAGCCTTCAACGCAATGCTTGATGCTGCACTGGTAGAGACTGACACTGCAAAGCGCCTTGCCGGCTACTACGAGCTGGAGAACTATCTTGACGAAGTCTGCCCAATAGTTCCTATCTGCACATCCTATATCAACATCGGAGCCAAGAAGGGCCTTGTCGGCGCTGTCTGGATGCCAGATGCCAAGCACGACTATCGCTTCATAGCCATTCCAGAATAAGTATTATAAACATTGAAAATGCAGGGTGCAGGCTCCTGTGCCCTGCATTTGCTGTTTGACGGAGCAAATATGTATAAATATATCATCAAGCGGTTGCTTATGCTGATCCCAGTGCTTCTGGGAGTCGCCTTCGTGATCTTTGCAATCATGAATGTGGCAGAGGGCGATCCGGTTTACCAGGTGGCCGGACCTGACGCCACAGAAGAGCAGCTAGAGGCTCTTAGAGAGGAGATGGGTCTCAACGGATCCCTGATCCAGCGTTATTTCCGCTATATAGGCAATCTCCTGAAAGGAGACCTGGGCACTTCATACATCAGCAAGATGGATGTCATGAAGCTTTACTTCCAGCGTCTGCCAAATACGCTTAAGCTTGCATCCCTTGCTATGCTGGTGGCTGTTCTCATTTCCGTTCCGCTTGGAATCATTGCAGCTGTAAACCAGAACTCCTGGAAGGACACCTTAGCCATGATCCTGGCTCTTATTGGCCTTTCCATGCCGAACTTCTGGCTGGGACTGCTTCTCATGCTTCTCTTTGCACTGAAGCTGGGCTGGTTCCCAAGCGGAGGCTCTGAGGGCTTCATAAGCGTCGTGCTGCCAGCTGTCACTGTAGGAGTGGGGCTTGCTGCGCTGCTGACCAGGACCACAAGAAGCTCAATGCTTGATGTGCTGCGCCAGGACTACCTGCGCACGGCAAGGGCAAAGGGAGTCACTGAACGCAAGGTCATCTACTATCATGCCCTTCGCAACGCCCTGATACCCATAATAACCATTTTCGGAGTCCAGTTCTCCAACGTGCTGGGCGGCTCTGTGCTGGCTGAGACAGTCTTTGCCTGGCCAGGAGTGGGAAGGCTGGTTGTGGATGCCATCGACCAGAGAGACATCCCGACGGTCACCGGAGCCTTGATCATGACAACCATGCTGGTGACAGTGGTCAATCTCATCGTTGATATCGTATACGCCTACGTCGATCCTAGGATCAAGGCGCAGTACACCAAGTAAGGAGGACGAGATGAAGCAAGAGAAGCTGGAAACAAGAGCCTCCAGACTATACAAGAAAAGAAGCACCATGGAGATGGCCTGGCGTCAGCTCAGGCGGAACAAGGGCGCCATCATAGGCCTTGTTCTTCTGGTGATAATAATAGGGGCTGCCCTGATAGCGCCACTGCTGTTCGATTACAGCACGGATGTCATAGGAATGAACGTCCGCCAGAGGATGAAGTGGCCTTCACTGGAGCACATCTGCGGCACCGATGAGCTTGGTCGAGACATATTCACCAGGATCGTCTATGGAGCCCGCTATTCCCTGGCCGTCGGCGTCGTGGCTGTAGCCATTGCACTGGTGGTAGGAATCGCTCTTGGAGCAGCAGCCGGCTATATCGGCGGCTTATTCGAGAACGTCGTCATGAGAATATGCGACATATTCTCTTCGATTCCCTCGGTTCTCATGGCTATCGCAGTGGTTTCTGCTCTGGGAAAGAGCACGCTGAACCTTATGCTGGCTGTCGGAATAGCCAGCACAGCCCCCTTTGTGCGTGTAGCCAGGGCAGCAGTGCTGGTTGTCAGGGGCGAGGAGTATGTTGAGGCTGCAAGGGCCATCGGACAGCCTGACTGGAAGATCATACTTGTCCATATTCTGCCAAACTGCATATCCCAGATAATCGTGCAGGCTACCTTGAGAGTCGGCTCGGCCATAATATCCGCAGCTCAGCTGTCCTTCCTGGGCCTAGGCGTTCCTGCCCCAGCTCCGGAGTGGGGAAGCATGCTTGCCTCTGGACGCCTCTACATAAGGGACTACAGCTATATGACGCTGTTCCCCGGAATTGCAATCATGATCACAGTCCTTTCCCTCAACCTCCTTGGCGATGGTCTCAGGGACGCTCTGGATCCTAAGCTCAAGAGATAGGAGGAACGTATGGCAGAGGAACATGATATTCTGAACATTGAGGACCTGAAGGTCCGTTTCGAGACAGAGGACGGCACTGTCTATGCCGTCAATGGGGTGAATCTCCGCCTTGGATATCACAAGACGCTGGGCCTGGTAGGCGAGACCGGAGCTGGAAAGACCACCACAGCCCTGGCCATGCTGCGCCTTGTCCCCGATCCTCCTGGGGTCGTGGAGTGCAAGCGCCTTGAGATTGACGGACAGGACGTGAGAGGAATGTCCATCACCAAGCTTGAGCAGGTAAGGGGGAAGGATATCTCCATGATATTCCAGGATCCTATGACAGCTCTTAACCCTGTCTTCACAGTAGGCCAGCAGATAGCGGAATCCATCGAGATACATGAGCATCTTGGCAAGGCTGAGGCCTTGGAGAAGGCCGGCGATATGCTTGAGATGGTAGGCATTCCCCGAGCAAGGGCCAATGAGTATCCTCATCAGTTCTCAGGCGGAATGAAGCAGCGTGTTGTCATAGCCATTGCCTTGGCCTGCAACCCCAAGCTGCTGATCGCCGACGAGCCTACAACAGCCCTGGATGTGACCATACAGGCGCAGGTGCTTGAGCTTATGAATGAGCTTAAGGAGAAATACGACACCTCCATGATCATGATAACCCATGACCTGGGCATCGTCGCTGAGGTATGCGATGAGGTGGCTGTCATGTATGCAGGCCGCATAGTCGAGCAGGGATCCCTGGAAGAGGTGTTCGGCAAGACAATGCATCCATATACCGAAGGGCTCTTCAACTCGCTGCCGAACATCAAGAACCGCACAGCCAAGCTGAAGCCCATACATGGTCTCATGCCAGACCCGACCAAGCTTCCTGAAGGCTGCCCCTTTGCCCCACGATGCAATTATGCCACAGAGGATTGCAGGAAGGCCGTTCCAGAGCTTCACAGGGCTTCTGGCACCCACATGGTGGCTTGCTCTGCCTATGAGAGGGACAAGAATTTCATGATTGATAGGAGAAAGAGATAATGGCTGACAACATCCTTGAGGTAAGGCACCTGAAGAAGTACTTCAAGACATCCCGCGGCATGCTTCATGCTGTGGATGACATAAACTTCACCCTTGAGAGAAAGAAGACCCTTGGTCTTGTAGGAGAGTCCGGCTGCGGAAAGTCCACCACTGGAAGAGCCATCCTTCGTCTTCTTGAGCCTACAAGCGGGGAGATCATCTTCGAGGGCAAGGACCTTAACAAGCTTTCCAAGACCCAGATGAGGCACATGAGAAAGGACATGCAGATCATCTTCCAGGATCCTTTCTCATCCCTGGATCCAAAGAAGACCGTAAGCCAGATCATCGCGGAGCCCATCAAGGAGAACAAGATCATCACCGACAAGCTGTTAAGAGAGGAGAGGGTGCTTGAGCTGATGGAGACCGTAGGCCTGGCAGAGCGCTACATAAACACCTATCCTCATGAGCTTGATGGTGGAAGGCGACAGAGAATCGGCATTGCAAGAGCCTTGGCCATGGAGCCTAAGCTCATTGTCTGCGACGAGCCTGTCAGCGCTCTTGACGTATCAATCCAGGCCCAGATACTGAATCTTCTCAAGGACCTGCAGGAGAAGCTTGGACTGACCTACATCTTCATCACCCATGACCTGTCGGTCGTCAACCACTTCTCGGATGACATAGCCGTCATGTACCTTGGCCAGATTGTGGAGAAAGCCCCTGCAGAGGAGCTCTTTGACAACCCGATCCACCCATACACCCAGGCTCTGCTCTCAGCAATCCCGATTCCAGAGCTTGGCCACCAGCGCCAGCGAGTGGCGCTCCGGGGCGAGATCACGAGCCCAATCGAGCCGCCTGAGGAATGCAGGTTCGCAAAGCGCTGCCTGATGTGCAATCCAGAGATCTGCAAGGCCTCTGTGCCGGTTCTGATGGAAGTCAGCCCAAGCCACTTTGTGGCCTGCCCTCTCAAGCAAAAAGAGATGGGCCTGCTGAAATAGTGATGAAGACTGCAGGTACAAAGACAGCATTCATGCTCCTGAGCCGGCATACGGATCAGGAGCTTTCCTTGTTCTTGCAGGCAGAAGCTGAGAAGGGCTGGCGGCTGACTGAATGCAAGGGCAACAAGTTCCTCTTCACCTACAGGCCCTATGATGGCAGGAAGGTGTGCGCCTACAGCTTCTCTTCCCATGGCCCTGAGAGCTCTACAGAGAGCCAGCTGCGCCACGAGCTGGTAAGCCTGAGAAGGCAGGGCTGGGACATGCTCTGCATAGGGCCGGTTGAGGATATAGCGGATTCACGGCGCCATGCATTTCTCTATGAGGAGATTCCCGGATCTCCTATGCCGGTGGCAGAAGCCTATGAGGAGAATAGGGCAAGAAAGAGGGGACTGAGGAAGAAGATCTCCAATGCTATGCTCTGCCTGTCTTATATAGCGGCTTTCATCCTGCTGCTGGCAAGCGACCTTGTCCGCATTGTAAGCAGCAATGTCTACATCCTCTTCTCCCTTGCCTTCCTGGTCCTGGCTTGCATCTCCTTGGCCCATTGCATCCTGGCCTTCACAAGAAAGGGCTCCAGGTTCCTGGATTCCTCGACCAGGCTGATCTTCTTCTCTCTTGTAGCCTTTGCTCTTCTTTTGGCTGTCGACACCCTCTGGCTTGAGGATGGCTCCAGGGGAAGGCAGGTCCAGATCAATGGCCAGACGGTCAGGGTTTACGATGACCTGTCTCCCATCACTCTTGAAAGCCTTGGGATGAAGGCATCAGGGGCCTTGAGGAGCA
>JAQVSP010000107.1 GCA_028700425.1 Sphaerochaetaceae bacterium
CCTATCGTCTTGCATCATATAGAGTTGTACATTCTCTATAAACACCAAATAAACCCCAGCTGTTGGGCTGGGGTTCGTAAGTCTTTGTGGCGTGGCTAGATAACCTTTGCGTTCTCTTCCTTCTCAAGCACAGTGTAGGCGATCTTGCCTACCAGGGTCTTTGGAAGCTCGGAGCGGAACTCAATGTCATAGGGCATTGCGTACTTGGCGATGTTCTTCTTGCATAGCTCCATTATCTCGCCCTTGAGCTTATCGTCTGGCTTGTAGCCTGGGCGAAGCATCACGAACGCCTTGACCTTCTGCATCTTGTATGGGTCCTTCACGCCGATCACGCAGGACATCTGGACAGCTTCATGGGAGTCTATGATGTTCTCAATCTGTGAAGGATACACGTTGTAGCCGCTTGTTATGATCATCCTCTTGTAGCGCTGCTTGAAGTAGATGAAGCCATCGCTGTCCATGGTCCCCAGGTCGCCGGTGTGAAGCCAGGTGTTGCCATCAGCATGAACGCGCAAGGTATCCGCATTCTCCTTCTCGTGGTTCAGGTATCCGATCATCACGGAAGGTCCCATCAAGCATATCTCTCCTTCTGTTCCAAAGGGCACTGACTCTGTAGTGCCGATCTTGCAGATGGTGTAGTAGGTGTCCGGATAAGGGAAGCCAATAGAACCTTCGCGCTCCATATGGTATGGTGTGAGGCAGCTGGCGGTGACACACTCTGTTGTGCCATAGCCCTCTCTGACATGCACTTTTGAGCCATGGTCATCAAGGAACTTGTCCAGCTTCTTCTTAAGCTCTATGGAAAGGCTGTCTCCACCGGAGAACACTCCCATAAGGCAAGCCAGGCTTACCTTGTCCATATAGGCATTGCGGGTGATCGCTTCATACAGGGTCGGAACACCTGCGATGTAGTTTGGCTGCTCCTTGGCAAGAAGCTTGGCATAGCTCTGGGCATTGAACCTTGGAACGAGAATGGAATAGCCGCCGTTGAAGAGCATGGCATGGATGCAGACGCCTAGGCCGAATCCATGGAACATGGGCATTGCTGCAAGCATGCTCTTGAAGACTATCTCCTTGTTGCACATGGCAGCTGTCTGCATTGCCAAGGCATTGAAGTTAAGGTTGGACAGAAATATGCCCTTGGTCACTCCAGTGGTGCCGCCTGAGAAGAGTATGACTGCTCCATCCTTGCCCTTCTGGTCAAAGGCGCAATCCTTCCATTCTACCTTCTTGCCTGCCTTGATGAAGTCACTCCACATGACCAGGTTGGCATCTGAGCGGTTGACCTTGTTCTTGCGTCCCTGGGTCAGCTTGAACCCAAGCTTCTTGACCACAGCAAGCTCATCGCCTGCGCTTGTGATCAGGAGCTTGCTGATCTTAACCTGCTTCTGGACTTCAGTTATCTTGGAGTAGAACTGGTCGATGGTCACCAGGACCGAGCTCTTGACCTCGTTGATGTAGAAGACTATCTCGCCGACTGCAGAAAGAGGATGGATCATGCTGGCTATGGCCCCGATGGCGTTGAGGCCATAGAGGCATGCCACTGTCTGAGGCACGTTGGGCAGCATGACTGTCACCCGATCGCCCTTGCGTATGCCCATGGCATAGAAGGCCTTTGCAGCCTGCTGGATCTTCTCCTTCAGTACGCTGTAGCTGATCTTGCGGCCCATATAGGTGAGAGCTGCAGCATCGGGGTGCTTTTCAGCGGTGTTGAAGACAGCCCTTGAAATTGAGATGTCTGGGTAATCAAGGTGAAACTTCACTTCGCCATAATTCTTCAGCCATGGGCTTGCTGGCTCATTGAACTTCTTGTCGCTCATTTAAAATCTACCTCCTCCTGAACTGGCTTATCCAGCTCTTCGGGGTTCTCCAATAGATACTTGAACAGTCTCAAGGACTTGCCAAAATAGAAGCCATCTGCGATTCTCTCATCAAGAGTGAATCCAAGAGGCAGAATGTCGTGCATCTCAAAGGTGCCATCTGCATTATAGACAGGCACCCTTTTCTTCTCGCTGATGACCACAAACACAGAGTTGGTTCCCCAGTTGGCAAGGTGGTGGTACTCAGCGCTGAGCTTGATGGAGCCTAGGTTGCTGACATAGATGGAGGAGCATGAGGGCTCATCCTTCTGAAGGGCCTTGGGATAATGGCCATGGAAGTTCATCCAGCGCAATGTGCCGATGATGAATCTCAACAGCCACCAAGGCAGCTTGCACAGGGTATCCATTGTGTCTGTTGCATGATCGACGGCATTCTCCTCTCTCATGGCATAGACCTTCTTGCAGATTATGTCATGAGCCAGCTCGAGAATGCTCTCTCCGCTTTCCATGGTGTAAGGGACATTGACGTTCATCAGGGACTCGTGTGAATCATCGGTCATCTTGTTCTTGGCGGTGAAGCTGATCAGGTTCTTGTACCTCTGGTAATAGCGCCTTCCTTCATAGAACCTGTTCATCTTAGGCCTAAGGACGAGCACCTTGCCCAGGGCTGCGACAACAGCATGGAAGAAGGTGTACTTGTACTGTGAAGTCTCGCTCTTCTTGGCTAGGTACTCCTCGAGCCTGTCAATCGTCACCTCCACGTGAGCCATGGCCTCGTTGTCGGTCCTCTTAGGGTATATATGAGGCATGATGACATGCATGGAATCCACATTGTGGAGCCTGTAGCCATCGTTTCGATCACCAAGCCTTTTCCTAGGCTTTCCGTTTGAATCGTATTTTATCTTCTCTTTATTGTCTGGCATTATTGCTCAGCTCCCTAAATAACACCTTTTTAAAAAGTGTCATATTCACCAGCAAACAATACCACAGTGGCAACTCTTGTGCAAGAGTGGGATTAAAGTTCAATAGCAAACATTAACTACTGAATGGTTAAATGTCAGAAAAATGACTTTTCGTGTTCCAGAAGCCACTTTTTCAGCTCAAGTCCGCCTCCGAATCCTCCAACCGAATCCTTGGCCACAATCCGATGGCAAGGATAGATCAGGCAAAGGATGTTCTTGTGCAAAACTGATCCCACTGCCCTGAACGCACCTGGATGCCCGCTTTTCCTGGCAAGGTCTGCATAGGTCATTGTCGTTCCATACCTGACCTCTTTCAAGGCCTCCAGCACGTCACGGGAGAAATCGCTCTGATAGTGAATCTTAGCCGGTACGGTGAAATCCTTCAGCTTGCCCTCAAAATAGAGGTCCAGCTGAGAGGCAAGCTGGTAAAGCACCTCATTTGCCCCTGTGCAGATCTTGCACTCTTCAAAGGTGACAACCAGAACATGAGAATCGTCTGCGCCAAGGGTCATGGGTCCAAAGGGAGCCATATAGTTTATGAAATGATACATAACTGGATTATAGCCCACAAACTAGCTCAATTCTAGGCTTGCACAATAGTATGCTTCTGATAGAATATGTCCATGAAGAAAAAACTAGCGATGATCTTGGCGCTGAGCATTGCATGCTCAGTCCTTTTTGCAGGCTTATCGATCAAGGCCTTTGACTTTCAGAACCTCTACAAGGAGCACCAGGCCAACCCCTCCCAGATAACAACTGATTTCCAGCTGCTGCTCTCCGACAGGGGCTTAATGGACTCGGTCCTCGTGCTGGTCAACCGGCAGGACGGGCATGCCTACCCCAACCAGACAGAGGCTCTGTCGGACTACGACAAGGTCTATGATTACTACAAGTTCACTGACGAGCCTGCAACTGTGTTTGCAAGAGCAAGAATGGGTGGCGGAATGAGCCTGGCCAGAGTCAGCATCGACACCCCGTTTCTCTCTCCTCTGCAGCTTGATCTCAACATAACAGGCGGCCTGTCCATATACTACAACTACGAAGATCCAATGAGGATCATCGGCATAGACGGCCAGTACTTCTATGGAGCAGAGGCCAGCCTTGGAAGCCTTGTAGCCATGAGGGCAGGCTGGTATCACACCAGCACCCATTATGGCGACTGGATGCTCTATCGCCTTACGTCCGACCCTGTATACAATGCAAGGTGCAACAGCGATGAAAGCGATCCAGAGCACATCTACGGCCTTGAGAGATACCTGAGGATGAATGACTTCCAGGTCGGCCTTGAGATCAAGCCTCTCGATTCCCTAAGGCTCTATGCAGAGCTCAACTGGGCGCCAAGAAAAATGATGGGGATGGATCCATGGCCGATCATCCCCGAATACGCTCAGAACGACAGCAATGCCAGCGTAGCTGAAAGCTCCTCCAACGGAATGACCAGGCCGGCCTACAGCGATGCATACAAGGCCTTTGTGCTTTCGACAGGGGCGGAATGGACCTGGCCCAACAAGCTTGGCAGGCTCATCGCCGCCTACGACCTTCATCTCTATCAGGATGGCCAGACAGGCTATCAAGTGGGCTATTATGATGCCTCCAACCCTTGGGACATAAGCCACAGCATCATCGTCAAGCAGACCTTTGAGAAGGTGACAAACGCCAACATCGGCCTTGTTGCAGGACTTCACACTGGACACTTCCCGTTTACCATGGCCTTTGGCCAGAAGTGCAATTACCTCGCTTTCGGCCTTTCGTTCAATCGCTAGGAGGAAGCAATCCATGAGCAAGCAGGCATTGGTCGTCATCGACATACAGAACGACATCACCAGACATTACAGACACATCATAGCCAATATAAACAAGGCCATCGGCTGGGCAGAGGAAAAGGGCATGGAGATTGTCTACATCAAGCACAACGAGCTCTCCGCCAGTGCAAGGCTCTTCATTCCAGGAACTCCTGGAACTGACCTGGCTCCTGATCTTCATGTCATTACAGAGAACATCTTCACAAAGACCAAGCCAAACGCCCTTTCCTCCCAGGCCTTCACCGACTTCATCAGCGCCAAGAAAATCAGCGAGTTCTATGTATGCGGAGCTGACGCCACTGTATGCGTCAAGTCAACCAGCTACAATATGGCCAAGGAAGGTTTTAAGGTGCATGTCCTATCCGATTGCATCACAAGCTACAGCCTGGGCAAGATCGCCGAGATGCTTGAATATTATGCAAGCAGGAAGTGCATCGTCCAGACGCTAAGCGAGGCCATGGGCGTTTAGGACTGCTCTGTATATAGAATTAGAGCCATCCTCTCGGATGGCTCCTTTCTGAATGGCCTTATTGTCAGTTGCCTTTCTTCTCGGTCTGTGCTGCATAGCGCTTGTTGAATCTCTCCACTCTTCCAGTGGTATCGACAAGCTTCTGGGTTCCAGTAAAGAACGGGTGGCAAGCAGAACAGATTTCGACGTGCATGTTCTTGGCTGTGGTCTTTGTCTTGATGACATTTCCGCAAGAACAGGTAATCTCAGCAAGTTCATACTTTGGGTGAATACCGTTTTTCATAGTCGCTTCTCCTTATATAGATTTTTCTTTTTCTGCCGTCCCCGTTTTAGCGCACCGGAACGGCTCCGGTGTTCATGGAACGAAGGAACGCCTCATTGTTCTTTGTTTTTCGCATTTTGTCAACTACAAACTCTGTCATCTCAACATCTTCGAAGTCATTGATGACATCGCGAAGCAGCTGGACCCTGGCAAGGGTGTCTGAGTTCATGATCAGGTCCTCTCTTCTGGTTCCAGACTTCTTGAGGTTGATGGCAGGATAGAGCCTTCTGTCGCTCATGCGTCTGTCAAGAACTATCTCAGAGTTGCCTGTACCCTTGAATTCCTCGAAGATGACCTCATCCATTCGGCTGCCGGTCTCAATGAGCGCACTTGCAATGATAGTCAAAGAACCACCATTCTCAATGTTCCTGGCTGCGCCGAAGAACCTCTTTGGCTTATGAAGGGCGTTGGAGTCCACTCCTCCGGAAAGAATCTTGCCTGAAGCAGGAACAGTCTGGTTGTAGGCTCTTGCAAGGCGAGTTATGGAATCTAGGAGAATTACAACATCCTTCTTGTTCTCGACAAGGCGCTTGGCCTTCTCTATGACCATCTCAGCGACCTGGACGTGGCGGGATGCCTGCTCGTCGAAGGTTGAGGCTATGACCTCGCCCTTCACGGAGCGTCTCATGTCAGTGACCTCCTCCGGCCTTTCATCCACCAGAAGCACCATCAGGATTATCTCAGGATGGTTGGCCGTAATGGAGTTGGCGATCTTCTGAAGAAGCACTGTCTTTCCAGTTCTTGGAGGGGCGGTGATCAAGGCTCTCTGGCCCTTTCCAATTGGACAGAAGAGGTCTATGACCCTCATGGAGATGTCGTTTACGCCGCTGCCATCGGTTTCGAC
>JAQVSP010000015.1 GCA_028700425.1 Sphaerochaetaceae bacterium
GTACTGATGCTATAGAAAAGCACAAGGCCAAGCCCATCCTCAAGACGGTCCAGCATCTCAGCGTCGCTTACCTTGAAATCATAGCTGAAAGAAGTGTGATCAACATCAGGGGATGAAGTAAGCAGATAGGAATAGTCGCTGCTTTCAAGGTAGAAGTAGCTAGGAATTCCGCAGGACAAAAGAAAAGCGGACGCAATGCCTATCAAGAGGAATATGCGTCCGAATTTTTTCATGGATATCTCCTTAGCTAGAGTACCAGGAGCTTAGCAGCTGAGAGCTTTCCATACTCGCTGTATGAGAAGCTGTCTGCGAGAACCTGGTAGTTAGCCTTGGCAAGGTCCTTGTTGCCATTTGCCTCATAGAGACGAGCTGAGCTGAAGAGTGCCTTTTCAGAGACCGCATACTCAACATCATCAGAGAACTCATCGTAGCACTGGTTGTAAAGCTCAAGAGCTGCTGCTGAGTCCCCGTTCTCCTCTGTCACGACTGCAAGATTGTATAGGGCGAGAGCACCAAGATAGGTAGTCTTGCCTGCATCGTATGCAGCCTTGTAGAAAGTTATGGCTGAAGCATAGTCTGGTGTATCCAGAGCGCTGTAATAGAGTCCAAGAAGGTAGCTTGCCTTCACTGCTGGGTAGCTCTTGCCGCCAAGGCCTGCCAGGGCCTTGAGGTCTGCAACATACTTGTCCTTTACAGCCTGGTCCTCAGAGGTCAAGACTGTTGAGAGCTGACCCTGAAGATCCTGTATCTGAAGCTGAAGCTTCTCTGCCTTAGAGCTGTTGATTCCAAGAATCACAAAAAGACCGATTACAACTACCACCACAGCAGCTATTGCAATAAGAATGGCTACTCTGTTCTTAACAAAGAAAGAAGTGACCTTAGCTTGTGCCTTCTCTTCTATAGAAAGCTTCTTTTCCTCTTCTTTCCTTGCCATCAGTCCTTGTCCTCCTTGACCTTGATCAGATCAGCGATAGTGATGTGATCATCATCATCGGCATTTGAGGACATGTACTTGTCAATGTCTTCCTGCTGAGCCTTCTTCAGCATCTCCTTGATGGAGAGAGAAAGCTTCTGTGCAGAGGTGTTCACATCCATGACCATTGCAGTTACGCTGTCTCCTGCCTTGAAGGACTTGACAGCTGAATCGCTGTACTCCTCATCTGGACCCTGGAGCTGGTGCTTGGGTATGAAGCCTTCGATGTTCTCGTCGATCTTCACCACTACGCCAGCCTCAGAGACGCTTGTCACTGTTCCGGTGATGGTTGAGAACTTGGGATGCTCATTTCGGAGTGTCATCCAAGGATTGGACTCAAGCTGCTTGATTCCAAGGCGAATCTTCTTGGCCTTGTTGTCAACGCTGATTACGCATACATCAAGCATATCGCCTTCCTTGCAGAAGGATGAGATGTTCTTGATCTTCTTTGTCCAGGAGATGTCATCGACATGCAAGAATCCATCAAGGCCTGGCTCGATGTTCAGGAAGGCTCCGCTGGATGTTGTCTTGACAACCTTGCAGTTGAGCTTTGTTCCGGCAGCATACTTCTCAGGAATCTCCTTGTTCCAAGGATTCTCCATGAGGTTCTTGAGCGACAGGCTTACGCGCTTGGCATCAAGGTCATAGCCCATGATCTCTGCATCAACCATCTGGCCAACGGAAAGGACATCCTTCGGATGGTTCACATTGGAGTTCCAGGACAGCTCGGATACGTGCGCAAGACCCTCGAGACCCGGCTTGATCTCAATGAAGGCTCCAAAGTTCAGAAGCTTTGTCACAGGGGCGTGAATAACATCGCCGACCTTGTAGTTCTGCTCAAAGGTATCCCATGGATCCTGCTCCATGTGCTTGAGAGAAAGGTTGATCTTCTTTGTCTCAGTGTCGATCTTGATGACTCTGAGGCGAACCTTGTCTCCGCGCTTGATGAAGTCCTTGACCTTGTTGTTGCGGCCCCAGGAGAGATCATTGTTATGAAGCAGTCCATCAAATCCACCCAGGTCAATGAAGGCTCCGAAGTTCGTGAAGGACTTCACTGTACCCTCAACGACATCTCCAACCTGCACTGTCTCGAAGAACTTCTCGCGGTTCTCCTTGATCCTGATATCCAGGAAGCCCTTGCGGGAAACAACGCTCTTCACTCTATTTGAATTCTCAAACTTGTCAATGAGGAAGTAGTCCCTCACTCCAAGAAGGCTCTCGGGCTCTTCGACACGAACAACATCAGCCTTTGAAAGTGGGCAGAATGCAAGGAATCCGCCGCCAAGGTTGACTTCATAGCCGCCCTTGATGACCTTCACAAACTTGCCCTCAACAGGCTCCTTGTTCTCGAAAGCAGCCTTGAGCTCTTCGCTCTTGGCCTTGGCATCGGCACTCTTCTTGGACACGATTATCTGACCGCCACGGCCTTCCTTGTTGATGATGAGAACCTTGACAGTGTCGCCAACCTGGGGGACTTCGTCAAACTCGTCAACAGGGATCTTTCCTTCTGACTTATAACCGACATCCACAAATACGAACTCGTTGTTAACTTGCACAACTGTTCCGGTGACGAGCTGGCCGTCTTCAATTCCATCAAGAGATTTGAGATACGCCTCCATGCCCTTTAGCGAGTTCTCTTTCTTTTCTTCGACATTAGCTTCTTCGTCTTTCATTCAATTCTCCTGATTATTTATTTTTAGGCCATTTTATGACCTTTAACACTCTGTCACAAACTTGACTTATGGTCAAGTCTGATGTATCGACAACAACAGCGTTTTCTGCGACTTTCAAGGCTCCTGAGACCTTGTTCCTGTCATTGTTGTCGCGCTTCTCAATCTCCTTGAGGATCTTGTCATATTCAACAGATCCGCCAAGCTCATCGAAGCGTCTTTTCGCCCTTATTGAGGGCTTTGCATCAAAATAGAACTTATACTGGGCATCTGGAAACACGACTGTGGTCATGTCCCTTCCCTCAGCGACAATGTCAAGGCCATTGTCGACAATCTCGCGTATACGGCGGTTGACGATATTCCTCAGCTCTGGTATTGAGCTGACGATGGATGCAGCCATTCCGACTTCCTGGGTTCTGAGCCGGGAGCCAAGATCAACGCCATCGACAAGAAGAACGCCGTCCTTGATGTCTATAGATGTACTGGATGCTGTCTTGAGAGCCGATTCCCTATCATGGGGGGCCAGGCCCTTGAGGAGCTGATTATATGCAATTGCGCGATAGAAAAGCCCGGAATTCAAATAATAGAAACCGCACTTCTGAGATATCATCCTCGCAACGGAGCTTTTTCCAACTCCGGCGGGTCCATCGATCGCTATAACCACGTCCTTATCCTTGAGCCGCTAGGGCTTCAACATGGCTGATTATATAAAATAAACAAGGCCCTTGTCACTTGCCAAAGGCCTTGTTTTCTCAATTTCAATGGAGATTTTGCTTATTTTGAGGCTGGATTCTGCTTAATCAGGCTTCTGAGCTCAACAGAGGTCAATGCCCTGTACTTTCCTGTCTTAAGAGTGCCAAGCTCTATGGAGGCGATCCGAAGCCTTATCAGGGCCTTTACTTCGTAGCCAAGCTCATAGAAGAGATTTCTCAGCTCCCGGTTCTTTCCTTCCGTTAAAGTCACCTTCACCTGCTTCTTTCCGACTATCTCATAGCCTCGGATCCTGTAAGGCGCAACCTTCCCCTTTGCGGCAAGATCCATATTCTCCTTGGTGATGGGAGCATCGAGAGTGACAAGATACTCCTTCTCAACCTCATTGGAGGGATGGGTCACCTTGTTGGCGAAATCCCCGTCGTTTGTGAAGAGGATGAGCCCTTCAGATTCCTTGTCAAGACGGCCTACGTTGAACAGAAGATCCTGGTCAGGGATATTGATGAGGCTTCTTGCATAAAGCTTCTCATTCGGGTCGTAGTTTGTGCACACAAACCCAACTGGCTTGTTGAGAGCATAATAGTACAGCTTTTCAGAGACCTTGGCCTCAACGTCGTCAACAAAGACGCTCTGGCCTTCCTCGACCTTTGTGCCAAGCTCGCGCACGGTCCTGCCATCGACCTTGACCCTTCCCTGGGTTATCAAGGACTCACATGAACGCCTTGAGCCAAGCCCGCTCTTAGCTAGATAGGCCTGCAGCCTTATTGGATACTCAATCATCTTCTCCCTCTTCCTTCTCCTGAATCTCCTGCTCCTCGAAGCGCTGCCTGTCAACCTCGTTCAGCTTTGGCAATGCGCTGATGCTCGGAAGCCCGAACTCATAGAGAAACTTCTTTGTTGTGCCATAAAGGCACGGATGACCGCTTACATCCTTGCGGCCAACCACCTTGATATACTCCCTCTCGCGAAGGATCCTGAGAATCGTATCGCTTACGACTCCCCTTATGTTGTCTATCTCCCTTCTGGTGATAGGCTGTGAATAGGCAATTATCGACAAGGTCTCGCGAGCAGCATTGCTCAGGCGCTTGTCAACCTTCCGTCCATAGCAGTAGCGGAGCTTTTCATGCATGTCATTGGCTGGAATGAACTGCCAGGTCTCTGCACTCTGCACTAGAACCATGCCATGCTTTTCAGAAAAATAATGCTCGCTCAGCTCGCCAAGAGCCTCTAGGACTTCCTTGTGGCTAAGCCCAGTCATCTTCATGAAGCGCTCCGCTGACAGCGGCTCGTTTTCCAGAAACAGCACTATTTCCACAAACCTTGCGTTATCACTGAGCTCCATAGATTCTCCTTCCTATATTATCAACAAAATCCAGCTCAGAATCTAGTGCTCTTGATAATCATCGTCAGCGTCTTCTTCCTCTGCATCGTCGGCCTTGCGTCCTTGGCAGCTGCTTTCATCATCAGCATCCTCCTCGTGCAAGGCGTAGTCGCTCTCATCCTCAAGGTCATTGTCGATGATCTCGTCTGCTTCCTGGTCTATCTCGGATGCAAGGTTTGCATTGAACTGCTGCTTTTTCTTGATTATGTAGAAATCAGCATAAGGGACGCTCTGGCTGTAGGTGACAAAGCCATGGTGTATGCTTTCAAGCAAGGCCAAGAATGCACATACCACATGGTCGACGTTCTCCTTCTTCACGCAAAGCTCGGAGAAGAGTATCTTGTCCCTGTCCTCAAGCAGCTCAAGAAGCAAGGCCGTCTTCTCGTCGACTGTGACTTCCTCGAAGACGTTGAAGACCCTTGGAGACAGCTTTGCCAGGCCCTTCATCAGCCCAACATAGGTATCAAGAAGATCCTGGACTCCAAAGTCTGTCCATAGCTCCTGGTCGGCAAAAGGCAGCAGGAACTGCATCTTCTTGCGCTGGATGACAAACTCCTCTACGTTCTCCGACTCATAAAGTATCTGGGAATATCTCTTGAACTTCTGGTATTCAAGCAGGCGCTGCACAAGATCGGCTCTTGGATCCTGGAACAGCTCCTCGTCCTCATCGAACTCTATGGGAAGAAGCATCTTGCTCTTTATGTAAAGCAAGTCGGCAGCCATGTGATAGAAATCTGTAAGATCCTCCAGCCCCATAGACTCCACGCTTCTTATATAGTCAAGGAACTGATCTGTGATCACTGCTATTGGGATGTCGTAGATATTCACCTCGGACTTCTGTATAAGCTCGAGGAGCTTGTCCAATGGGCCGCTGTATGAGCCTGCGCTGAAGTCTATCATGCCTGGGGCTGGGTTGCTTCCTCCTTGCTCTTGTCAAACATCAGCGTGCGAAGCTGTGCATCCAGAGCGGAGGCTACATCGGGGTTGCTCTTCAGGAAGGCCATGGTATTGTCCCTGCCCTGCCCTATCTTCTCGCCGTTGTAGGAGAACCAGGAACCGCTCTTCTCAATGAGATTGTACTTCAGGGAAGCATCAAGGATGTTCCCTGTGTAGCTGAAGCCTTCGTTGAAGAAGAGATCAAGCTCGACCTTCCTGAACGGAGGAGCGACCTTGTTCTTGACGATCTTTATCCTGATTCTGTTGCCGATTACATCGTCTGGGCCCTTGGATATGGCCTCTATCCTTCTGACCTCCATTCTCACGGATGCATAGAACTTCAAGGCGTTTCCACCTGTGGTGGTCTCTGGGTTGCCGAACATGACGCCTATCTTCATTCTTATCTGGTTGATGAAGATTATGGTCGTCTTGCTCTTGGCAAGAATGCTGGTGAGCTTTCTGAGCGCCTGGCTCATGAGCCTAGCCTGAAGGCCCATGTGGCTGTCGCCCATATCGCCTTCTATCTCAGCCTGCGGAGTCAGGGCTGCAACAGAGTCAACTACTATGATGTCGACAGCTCCTGAGCGCACCAGCTGCTCAGCAACCTCGAGAGCCTGCTCTCCGCTGTCTGGCTGGCTTATCCACAAATCGTCAGTGTTCACACCCAGCTTCTTTGCATAGGTGGGATCCAGTGCATGCTCTGCATCGATGAACGCTGCAATCCCTCCAGCCTTCTGTGCCTCTGCTATGGCATGAAGGGCTATGGTGGTCTTTCCGGAGGATTCTGGCCCATAGATCTCAATGACTCTTCCCTTTGGATATCCACCGATTCCTAGGGCTTCATCGAGCAAGATGCTTCCGCTGCTTATGACATCGATGTTTCCAGCCTGGGTGTTGTCTCCAAGCCTCATGAGCGAACCCTTGCCGAACTGCTTGTCTATCTGTGCTCTGGCGGCCTCAAGGGCCTCCTGCTTCTGCTTGCGCTGGTCTACAGCCAGCGTCTCTTCCTTTTCCTTAGCCATCTTATTTCTCCATGCCTTTATAAGGGGTGAAAATCATTTTTTGATTAAAAATCATGAGTGTCGGCTATTACTGTAACCGGCCCCATGTTGCTGCTCAGAACTGTCATGTCAGCCCTGAACACTCCGCTCTGCACCTCGACTCCCAGCGAGGCAAGATCCTTCTTGAAGGTCTCAAACAGCTGCTGAGCATGCTCAGGCTCTCCTGCCCTTGACCAGGAAGGCCTGTTGCCCTTTCTCAGGTCTGCAAAGAGCGTGAACTGGCTGATCACAAGGGCCTTGCTTGAGACATCCAGGACGCTTCTGTTCATCTTGCCTTGCTCATCAGTGAATATCCTCATCGCTGCAAGCTTGCGGGCAAGCTTCAGGGAAGAGGCCTCATCATCCTCATCCTCCACTCCCAGATAGATCAGCAGGCCTTTATCTATGCTTCCGGCTATATTGCCATCAACCTTCACGCTGGCATCGCGAACTCTCTGCACAACCGCTCTCATAGGCTTTCTGCAAACCTCACGAAGCTTGATGGATCTGCTTCCTTGAAGAAGGCTGATCCAACCACAGCCACATCGCATCCTGCTGATCGCACAAGGCCAAGGTTGGCCCTGCTGATTCCGCCATCAATGCTGATCAGATAATCTCTTTTGCCTCTTAGGCTTTTCAGCTCCCTGACCTTCTCAGCCATATCTGGCATGAAGGCCTGTCCGCCAAAGCCCGGCTCAACGCTCATCACAAGCACAAGGCTCACCTTGTCAAGAAGATCCCTGATTGCTTCCACGCTTGTTGACGGCTTGATCGAGACTCCTGCCTTCATTCCCAGGGCCTTGATCAAGGCAATTGTCCTTTCAACATCCCTTATGGCTTCAGGATGCACTGTCAGGCAGCTGCATCCTGCCTTTGCAAAGGCGTCAAGAAGCCCATCCGGCTCATTGACCATCAAGTGCGCATCAAAGAAAAGAGAGGGAAAAAGCGATCTAGCATCGCTGATCAGCTTAGGGCCGAAGGATATGTTCGGAACGAAATTGCCATCCATGACATCAAGATGCAGCCACTGCGTTCCGCTTCTTTCGACTATGCCGATCTCTCTGGCAAGGTTCATAAAATCAGCAGTCATTATTGAGGGAGAGACTATCATTTTGCTCATGCTTTACTTATAGCAGAAAAAAAGGACAAAAGAAAGCACATCCAGGTAGAAGCATGCGTAAAAGATTCATCAGTCTTCATTGATTTGAAAATCGAACTGTGCTATATTTACTAGTAGATCATAAGGATTATCCGAGCAGGCATCCGCCTGCCCGGTAATTTTTTTAAGGAGTAATGAAATGAACGCATTGGATGTCAAGAAAAGGATAAAGGCCGAGTACTGGGTCCTGACCAACCCTCAGGATTTCAAGGTAGATGACTTCAAGGCCCTGGAGGTCCTTGCCGCCAAGCTTGACAGCGATGACGAGCGAGAGGATCTGCGCCATATGCTTGAAGAAGGCATGCAAGCCTCCACAAAGCCGATCATAGCCCTTTGCTTCTTAGCAACGATCATCGGACGCCATCCCCTTGACGACAACTACCTTCTCTCCATCATAGAGGTCTTTGATGAAGCCAAGATGGATGATGTCATGGAGTATCTCTGCTACAAGGCCCTTGAGTACGACGAGTACGATTATGTCCTCAAGCGCCTCAATGCCCTGTATACCAAGACAAGCCAGGCTGCCAAGCGCATTGAGATCTGCAAGAGAATCGTCATGGTCGATCCTGATGAGATAGATATGCTCGTAGAGCTTGGCCAGCACTATCAGAAGGCTGGAGACAAGCAGAATGCCCTCATATTCTACAGAAGGGCAGTGCAGCGCTATATCAAGAACCATGATTTCTCAGGCATTAAGGACCTTTGGGCAAGATTCCTGCAGCTTAAGCCGGAGAACACTGAATACTTGTCCTCCATTGCAGTGAAGGTCGGCCAGGAGCTAGGTGCTGACAGAGGAGTCTACTTCCTGAACTCCATTCTCGAGCAGAGCTTCTGCGATGAGGACCAGAAGATCGAGGTTCTCAAGGAGATAATCCAGTTCTCAAGCTCAGATATACAGGCACGTGACAGGCTTATTGAAGCCTACAGGCTCAGATATGCCTCAAACCCAAGGCTTGAGAGCGTCATCCAGAGCACCGGCATCAAGGACTCCTATCAGAGCCTGAGCCTTGCAATCGACAAGTTCGAGACCGAGATCAAGTTCAACGAGGGCAGCTTTGTTTTCCACAAGACCTGGGGAATCGGAAGGATCATGAAGATCAACAAGGATGACATGGACATCGCCTTCATAACCTCAAGGACCAAGAGAACAATGACCAGCAATATGGCCTACTCCTCCCTTCGTGTGCTTGATCGCAACCACATCTGGGTTCTCAAGACAGCTGTTCCTGCTGAAAGGCTCAAGTCCAAGTTCCAGGGCGAAATGGAATGGGGACTTAGGATCCTTATTGAAAGCTTTGGCGGATCGGCAACGCTCAAGGAGATGAAGGCAGAGATCTGCCCATCGATTCTCTCAGCATCTGAATGGACCAGCTGGCAGTCAGCAGCCCGCAAGGAGCTCATGCAGAACCCCTACTTCGGACCGTCGGAGACCAAGGTTGATGCCTTCTCATACCGCAAGACACCGCTCAGCCTCGAGGAGAAGGTCCTCAACCTGTTCAAGGCAGAAAAGGATTTCTTCCCGAAGGTCAGGATCATCAGGGAGTTTCTGTCAAACAAGGCAAACCTCGAGGATGACAGCTTTGCCCTCATGCTCAGCTTCTTCACCGGAAAGGCAGGCTATCCTACCGGCTCTGTGGAGTCGGTCTGCTCCTATCTGTTCCTCAAGGACGTCAAGAAGTCAGTGCACTTCATCAACATCCCAGACAAGGCCTTCATGGACTACTACAGGCTCATAGAGGACAAGGTGAAGCTGTTTGAGAAGATCGATGACTCCGAGCTCAAGAAGAGCTTCATTGACAACCTCTGCGATGTTGAGAAGGATGAAGCCATACCTGAGCTTCTGAGAAGGATGTTCCCTCTCTATCTGAACAGCTATATTCCAGACAGGCTGAACTCACGCAAGAAGACCAAGGGCGTCATGGCCCAGATCATGAAGAGCGCTGTGGATGACTATAGGGACAATGGCGAGACCTTGCTCTACCTCAAGAAGTCCATGAGCCTTGCAGAATGGGCCAAGGCTGGCATAACCGAGGAGAAGCTTCTCATTGGATGTCTTCAGCTGCTTGCCTATTCCTACAGGTGCATCGAGACCAAGACAGAGGTTCCAAAGTACAAGAAGATCAGCACCATGCTTCTTGAGAGCCTGTTTACAGTTGACAACGAGGCCCTTGGCTTCATAGAGAGAAACGGCTTTGCAGAAGCCTCAAGGATCTATCCGCTCATCGAAAGCATAAGCAGCCTGGATGGCTCGATAAAGGTCCAGGCAAAGCATCTGGTGATGACCCGCTTCGGCTCTGAGGCCGACAGCCTGGTCAAGACCCAGAAGAAGGCAAGCGAGGTCAAGAGGAACCTTATCCCGACTGCTCTTCTCTGCACAGCTGCTTCATACGCAAGGAAGACTGCAGAGCTTGAGCATCTGGTCAACGTCGAGATTCCTGAGAACTCGAAGGAGATCGGAAGGGCACGTGAGCTTGGAGATCTAAGAGAGAACTCTGAGTACCAGTATGGAAAGGATCGCCAGAAGGAGCTCAATGCCCTTATGGGAACGCTGAATGACGAGATTTCAAAGGCAAAGATTGTGGATCCAGCCTCAGTCACCAATGATCGTGTTGGCTTTGGCACCAAGGTCACTCTTCATGACAACATTGAGGACAAGGAAGTCGTCTACACGATCATGGGCCCATGGGAATCAGATCCGCTGAACAATATCATCAGCTTCAAGACTCCTGTAGGAAGTGCTCTTTACAATCTTGAAATCGGCCAGACAGCCAAGTTCAACATCGGCGATCTTGAGCGTGACATGACCGTCACAGGCATTGATATAGTGGAGTTCTAGCATGAGCTATCCCAGACCACAGCTTCAAAGGTCTTCCTTCTTGAGCCTTGATGGCCAATGGGATCTCAAGCTTGACAGCGGGCTATGCAAGATCAATGTGCCCTTCTCTCCTGAAGCTCAGCTTTCAGGGGTTCCGCGTCAGATGCATCTCATCCGAAACCTGGAATACCGCAGGGTATTCCAGATTCCGGAGGGCTTCAGCAAGGGCCGGGTCCTGATCAACTTCGGTGCAGTTGACCAGATATGTACAGTCAAGGTCAATTCAATTACTGTAGGATCTCATGAAGGCGGCTATCTTGGCTTCAGCTTCGACATAACAGAGGCTCTCAAGGATGGCTATAATGAGCTGTGTGTCATTGTGGCCGACGACCTTGAGAAGACTGGATATGGCAGAGGAAAGCAGACAGACAAGCCAAGGACAATCTGGTATACAGCCCAGAGCGGAATCTGGCAATCTGTGTGGCTTGAAAGTGTTCCTGACATCTACATCTCCAAGATCCGCATCACTCCACTATTTGATCAGAAGGCTGTCGAGATCACTGTCTTCTCTCAGGCAAGCAAGACAGGCGAGTTCAGCATGCCAGACCACAGCATGTCCTTCATAACAAACAGGCCATTCAAGGTTTACGGCGACTTTGAGAGCTGGACTCCTGACAATCCTGTTCTTCATTACTTTACGCTAAAGCTTGGCCTTGATACTGTCACCTCATACTTTGCCATGCGCAAGTTCTCAACAGACGGCCATAGGCTTTGCCTGAACAACAAGCCCCTATTCCATTCCGGCGTCCTTGACCAGGGCTACTGGCCGGATGGCCTCTATACAGCTCCAAGCGAGCAGGCCTTGGAGTTTGATATCAAGGCCATGAAAGCCCTTGGCTTCAACACGCTTCGCAAGCATATAAAG
The DNA here is from genome assembly GCA_028700425.1 of Sphaerochaetaceae bacterium. Classification (GTDB taxonomy): domain Bacteria; phylum Spirochaetota; class Spirochaetia; order Sphaerochaetales; family Sphaerochaetaceae; genus JAQVSP01. Next base: position 11,611 of record JAQVSP010000015.1, read on the forward strand.
GTTGAGCCACTTCTCTGGTATCATATGTGCGACAAGCTTGGAATGCTTGTATGGCAGGATATGCCCAGTGGCGGGGGGCCCTATAAGCATCCAATAGTGACCTGGCCGGTGATCACCCAGATGAGCATCAGCGACTCATTCTACAAGCTGTTTGGGCGCAAGAATGAAAGCCAGAAGCAAGCCTATCGCAAGGAGCTAGCGGAGATGATCGACTATCTCTACAACACTCCCTGCATAGCCATGTGGGTTCCTTTCAACGAGGGCTGGGGCCAGTTTGATGCCAAGGAAGCTGTACAGCTGATCCAGCAGATCGACACTACAAGGACAATAGATCATGCCTCAGGCTGGCATGACCAGGGCATCGGGCCTTTCGAGTCTCGTCATATCTACTTCAAGCCTTATGTCTACCGAAAGCCTAGAAAGAAGCGCATTGCAATTTTAAGCGAGTTCGGCGGCTACAACCTGGCGATAGAGAACCATACCTACAACAATGTAAGCTACGGCTATAAGGACATTTCAGGAACAAGCGACCTTGAGAAAGCCTTTGCAGATCTTTACTTCAGCCAGATCCTAAAGGCCAAGAAGCAAGGGCTTGCTGCCTGCATATACACTCAATTGTCTGATGTTGAGACCGAGACCAATGGGCTGTACACCTACGACCGCAAGGTCCTCAAGATCGATGCCAATCTGGTTCGTGAGCTCAATCGGCTCTTGCTCGAGGAAGAATCTCAATCCTGAAAGCCTTGAACAGGCCTAGCACTATCAGCAGGCTTGCTAGGTAGCAGCCAGCCAGCTTTATCAGGTTGATCATGCTGGAGCCGCTTTCATGCCATCTCAGATCAAGGGCCATATAGGCAGCAGCGATTGCCCCTAGGCATAGGCTTGCCAAGGCAGGCCTAGCCAAGCCTTTGATCCAGCGCAGCAGCGAAAACTCCTTCAAGGTTTTTCTGACAACCAGAAAATAGGTCAGCACAAGGCTTGCAAGGCTTGAAAGGATGGTTGCAATAGGAAAAGTGATGATCCCCAGTCCTAGCTTGGCCATGACAAGGGTTGAAGCTATGTCAACTGCTGTGCTTAAAAGGCTGAGAGCAAGGCTTGTCCAGTACATGTTGCTGGCAAAGCACAGGCGCTGCAGAAAGCTGTTCAAGGCCACTATTATCATTCCGCCAAGATACCAGGACAGGGCCTGGGCTGTAAGCAAGCTCGCCTTAAGTGTAAACGACCCGCTTTGAAGAACCGAGCATACTGTTTCCTTTCTGAGAGCAAAGACGATGATTGCAGAAGGCACAAGATAGGTGAAGAGCTTTCTGGAGCCTTCAGCAAGATGGCGAGCCTTGTCAATTCCACTGGATGAAGCCAGGTCAGGAAAAAAGACAGTGCCTACAGCTGTGAAGAAAATTCCATAGGGCGTTTGCCAGAAGATCAGCGAGTTGGAGAAGGCTGTGACGGTTCCGCTTGGCATGGTTGAAGCGATGCTGAAGGCAAACTGCTGGCTCAGGACTGCAAGCAGGCATGAGGCGGAAGCTGGAATCCAAGCCTTGAGCACATCCAGAAAGGGCCCCTTGGTAAAGCCAAGGGAAAGCCTAATCTTCAAGCCTGATCTCTTCAGCCTCAAGAGAACAGCTGCTGTTTGAAGCAAGCTGCCTAGCACTGTGCCAAAAGCCATGCTCCAGGCTCCCCAGGCTGGGGTTAGCAGGCTTACTGAAAGTATTACAGAAAGAGAGAAAAGAAGAGGAGCAACGGCCTGCACCAGAAAAAGCCTCTTGCACTGAAGAGCTGTCTGAGCGCTGGAGCATAGGCTTATCAAGAACAAGAATGCCATGAAGGGCCCAAGAAGCGAGCCTGCCAGGCTTATCTGGGAAGGATCGGTGAAGCCCGAAAGAAGGGCAATGATGGAAAACCTGAATAAGTAGGCGAATACTGCTATTGGGACCATCAGAAGGGTCTGAAATACAATAAGGCTTCCAAGCAGCCTGCCCTTCTCCTGTTCATCTGCTCTCTCATAAAAGGGCAGAAATGCAGTGGACATCGAGCCCTCGGCAAAGAGCTTGCGCAGATTGTTGGGCATGTTGTAGGCAAAGTTTATGGCATCAGCGGCCATACCAGAGCCAAAGGCGCTTGCAATCGCTCTTGCCTTGACAACCCCAAGCAGCCTGGAGGCCAGGGTGCCTGCTGCAACAATCGCTGTATTAAGGGATCTAGTCCTGCTTCTTAAAGTAGTATCGCTCAAGGTAATCCTTCTTGAAATCAGCAAAGCAGCCCTTTTGAATTGCCTCTCTTGTTCTTTCCATGAGATGATAAAGGTAGGTCAGGTTGTGCTCGGTTGCCAGCATGCCGCCGAACATCTCCTCGGCCTTGAACATGTGCCTTAGGTATGCCCTTGAGTAGCGTGTGCATGCATCGCAGGTGCATCCGCTTTCTATTGGGCCCTTGTCAAAGGCCCATTGCGCCTTGCTGAGGCTTATAGGGCCGTCATCGGTGAAGACTGTGCCATGGCGTGCCATCCTGGTTGCCATCACGCAGTCGAAGATGTCGACGCCGTCCTGCACTGCCTCGAGAAGGTAGTCTGGAGAGCCGATGCCCATCACATATCTAGGCTTGTTCTCTGGAAGCATATCCATTGTATAGGCGAGAAAATCCTTGAAAACCTCTGGCTTCTCTCCTACCGACAGGCCGCCTATGGCAATCCCAGGAGTATCCAGAGAGCTTACAAACTCTGCGCTCTCCTTTCTCAGGTCCCTGAAGAAGTTCCCCTGCACTATTGCAAATAGGTTGCCTCTGAAGTCAGAGATGCTCTTGACATGATCAACGGATCTCTGTCCCCATTCCTCGGTTATCTTCAAGGCCTCTATGGCCTTCTTGTAGGTAATGTCTGGAGGCGTGCAGTAATCCAGCGTCATCGCTATGTCGCTTCCAAGGATGTGCTGTATGTCAACAACCTTCTCAGGAGAGAAGAAATGCCTTGATCCATCGATGTGGCTCTGGAAGCTCACGCCTTCCTTCTTGACCTTCCTAAGGCCTGGAAGCGAGAAGATCTGAAAGCCGCCGGAATCGGTCAGTATGTTATGGTTCCAGTTCGAGAACTCATGAAGCCCGCCAAACTGGCCGATGACGTCAGTGCCTGGCCTTAGATAAAGATGGTAGGTGTTTCCTAGAATAAGACGATAGCCAATTGCCTCGACCTTGTCATGATAGATGCCCTTTACAGTTCCATTGGTTCCAACTGGCATGAAGGCAGGAGTGATAACCCTTCCATGGGGAAGGTCGATATAGCCGTTTCGTGCCTTTGTTGAAGCATCCTGGCAAGTCTTGACAAAAATTTCTCTCATGGGGCCATTATAGTGCAAAACTAGGACCTAGAGAAGACAAATGAAAACACTAGCGAAAGCAATAGGATCAGAAGCGCGGGGGCAAGCATGCTCCAAGGACCGGGTATGACACCCTGGTTGGCCATTATGACCGTGAGCATTCGCGCCACATAGTAGACAACTGCAGCTCCTATCGAGCTGATCAAGGAGAAGAGAAGAACGTTCTTCTTGAACCTGAAGTTTATTGAGCAGGCGATCAGAATCAAGGCTAGCGGCGTCAGAAAATCCAGAGCTCTTTGATAGAAGCTTGTGGATAGCTGGGCAAAGGACTCTGGGTCGCTTGCCTTTCTTGCGGTCCTGAGGCATTCAATTGCCTCCTTGAGCTCCATTGTGGATATATCCTGGCTCATGTTGCGAAACAAGGCCAGCGAGAAGGCAATCCTTGAATCCTCATAGCTATCCAGGGCCTTGCTCTCAATGCTCAGCGGATCATAGCTGAATGAATGCAGTGTGCAGTCAGTGAAGACCCAGGCCTCCCTTTCTCTGTCATAGGCAGCCTTTCTTGCAGTCAGCTTGCTGCCAGCCTTGCCATCGGCGTCCAGGTAATAGACCTCTGCATCGCTTATGACTGCGGTGGAATCATAATAGCGGGAGGCATGAAGGACAATGCCGCTTGCATCATCAAAAAGTGTCACATTGTGGTTGTCTGACTGGCTTGTTATGTTCCTCATCTCGTTCAGAAGCTCTGTGTGCTCCCTTGTCAAGGGTATTGCCAGGCACTCGTTGAATAGAAATGAAAGGCAAGCAGCTGCAAGAGCTATGAAGTATATGGGTCTCTTGACCCTGGAGAATGACACGCCGCTGTTAAGCAGGCAGATCAGCTCGTTGTTTGCCTGCAGCATCGACAGAAAGTATGTAACAGAGAAAAGAAAGGCAGGCCCTATTGCTATGATGACAGAGCTGGGAAAATTCAGCATGCTCAGCTTCAATATCCTGAGAACATCATTGCCGCCCTTGAGGTAGACATCGGAGTTCTGGAAGAGGTCGACCACCTGCATCACAATGGCAATGAGAAAGATAGCTGCCAAGGCAACTGCCAGGACGCTTCTTATGATGTACCTGTCGAGGATTGTCTTCATGAGCGAGCCAACCTTATCAGAAGTATGGTTCCGACAAGCAGGAAGAAGGCATTGGGTGCCCAGATCAGAAATGCAGGGCTTATATTTACCCTAAGGCACAGCACCTGGGCATAGAACAGCATGAACCAATAGGCTGCGCAGCTGAATATGCTTAGCCCAAAGCCAAGCAATCTTCCATAGCGTATCTTGATGAAGGATAGAGGAAAGGCCATGAAAATCAAGAAAGTGCAAGCCATCGACAATGCCAGCTTCTTGTTGTATTCGCTTTCATAGTACTTGCTTGTGAAGCCCTGCTGGATGCTCTTGGCTATGGCCTGGTAGGAAGTGAAAAGATTATAGGCAAGGTTGTAGTCTATCGTTTCACCTTGCCTGCACTCCTCCATAAGCCTAAGATACTCCTTGTAGCTTGAGATTCCCTGGCTCAAGGTCGCGCTTCGCTGGCTCTCATAGGCCTTCTCATTCTCATCCATTGCAGCCTTTATCTGCCTAAGCGACATCTGGGATGGTGTTGTTGATGCAGAAGAGCTCACTGATGCAGAAAAATCAAGGTAAAGCGTCATGCTTCTTGCGCTGGACAAGGAGTATTGCCTGTTAAGCTTGGCTGATGTCTCTGCCAAGGTGGCATCCTCCAGGTCAAGCCTATAGACATAGGCATTGATGTCGACCAGGCTGAGGGTGCCCTGCTTGCTTGTGATGGTGGTCGATCTTGAGGGATCGGAGTTGTCGATGATCAGCAGGTCATGAATCACGCTGCCTTCGACCTTGGAGCACTTGATGATGTATGAGCCGACCTTGTTGACGCTGTTGGCCTTGAGCTCCATGGTTGGAAGATCCCTGAGTATCTGCGAATAGAGAGCTCTGTACTTGCCTGCTGTGTAGGGCACAAGATTGTTTGTGACTATCAGCGTCATTGCGCTAAGAGCAATGGAGGCAATTATGATGGGCAGAAACACATGGCGGATATGTATGCCGCTGAACCTCATGGCAAGGATCTCGTTCTTGCTCGAAAGCTCCCCTATGACCATGCTGGCTGCAGTGAGGCAGCTGAAGGGAAAGGTATAAAGAAGGAACTGAGGAATTGAATATATGACTGCAAGAAGGACGTTTTTTATGGATACATTCTTGATGAGTATCTTCTGGGCAAGAACCAGGATCTGGTTAGCAAAGAATATGAAGAAAAAGAACGCAAAGGAAACAAGAAAAGCTCCAAGGAAGCTTTTCAGCATATAGCCATAAAGTATGCCATAGCTTCTTTTGCCCTTCATCAAGTCCTGCCGCTGGAACCAAAGCCTCCTTCAGCCCTTTGCGTCTGGTCAAGAGCATCGACAACCTTGAATTCCATCCTATGATATCGTGCAAATACCATCTGGGCAATACGGTCCAGGTGATGAATCTCATAGCTCTGGGAAGAAAGATTCACCAGTCCGACCAGCACATCTCCCCTATAGTCGCTGTCAATTGTCCCAGGTGAGTTGATCACCGTGATTCCATGCTTGATGGCCAGCCCGCTTCTTGGCCTGACCTGAGCCTCAAAGCCTTCAGGAATTGCCAGCCTGATTCCGGTTGGAACCATTGCTATGCTGCCTGGCAATAAAACAATGGGCCCATCCGGAAGATAGGCCCTAATGTCGGCCCCAGCGGAGCCTGCTGTCTGATAGCAAGGCTCCAAGCCAGGTTCATTGCAGATGATCAAGCATCTGTCATCCATCTTACTTTGCTGGATCGATGGCATCGATGTAGGAGAGGTTCAGCCTTCCCTGCCTGTCGATGTCAAGAAGCTTTACGGGGATGACCTGCCCGACTGAAAGCACATCGCTTACGTTGTTGACCCTTGAGCGTGAGAGCTTGGAGATGTGGCAGAGCCCTTCCTTTGAAGGAAGAATCTCGACGAAGGCTCCAAAATCAAGGATTCTCTTTACAGTTCCCTGATAGATCTTGCCTACCTCTGGCTCCTCGACAATTGCCTTGATCATCTCCAGCGCTGCCTTTGCAGAAGCTGTGTTCTTGCCATAGATGGTGACAACTCCGTCATCATCGATGTCCACTGTGCTTCCAGTTGCGCTTCCAATGCCCTTGATTGTCTTTCCGCCAGTTCCAATGACTGCTCCGATCTTCTCCTCGTCAACCTTTGTGGTGAGGATCTTCGGTGCAAGCTCGTTGACTTCCGGCCTTGGCTGGGCAAGGGTCTTCTCCATGATTGAGAGGATATGGAGCCTTCCGGCCTTTGCCTGTGCAAGAGCCTTCTTCATGATCTCCTGGGATACTCCGGCGATCTTGATATCCATCTGGAAGGCGGTGATTCCGTCTCTTGTTCCAGCTACCTTGAAATCCATATCTCCAAGATGGTCCTCCTCTCCAAGAATGTCGGAAAGGATGACGTAGCGTGAGTAGTCTGCGCCTTCAGTGATCAGTCCCATTGCTATTCCTGCCACTGGCTTCTTGATTGGAACGCCTGCATCCATGAGGGAAAGGCATCCGCCGCAGACTGAAGCCATTGAGCTTGAGCCATTGGACTCCATGATCTCGCTGACTACACGCACTGTGTAGGGGAAGGTCTCCTTTGTTGGAACGATAGCCTCAAGGGCTCTCTGTGCAAGATGGCCATGGCCGATCTCTCTTCTTCCAGTGACAAGCCTGCCGCACTCGCCTACGCTGTAGGGAGGGAAGTTGTAATGAAGCATGAAGCTGGAATAGGACTTGTCGCCATCGATGTTGTCAAGCATCTGCTCATCCTGGACTGTTCCAAGAGTGGTGACTGCCAGGCTCTGGGTCTCGCCTCTTGTGAAAAGGGCGCTTCCGTGGGTCATGTCAAGCACACCAACCTCGCAGGTGATAGGCCTGATGTCGGTGACGCTTCTTCCATCGGTGCGAAGGCCGTCATTGAGAATCGATGCCCTGAGAATGTTGTATGTCAGGTCCTCAAAAAGCTCGCTCAGCCTCTCAGAGCCCTTTGCATCGGCGCTGAGGATTTCCTTGAACTTGGCTGCAGTTTCCTTCTTGGCCTTGTCAAGAGCCGCATAGCGGTTCGCCTTTCCCTTTACAAAGCTGGCTTCCTTTACAAGTGGATAGGCAAAAGCCTCAATCTCCTTGAGATAAGCAGGCTTCTCAGCAATGGTCATGACGTCGAGCTTCTTCTTGCCGCAAAGCTCTCTCAGCTTGATCTGGGCATCGCAGATGTCCCTGATCACTGGCTGGGCAGCGTTGATGGCTCCAAGCATAAGCTCCTCAGAGACCTCATGAGCTCCGCCTTCTACCATGGTGATGCCATCCCTTGTTCCGCCTACGACAATGTCCATCTCGCTTTCAGCGATCTGTGGGAAGGTCGGGTTGATCACATACTCGCCTCTTATGGAAGCGACTCTCACTGCTGCTATTGGACCTGCGAACGGGATGTCGCTGATCGTCACAGCTGCAGAGGAAGCATTGATGGCAACGATGTCAGGCGGGTTGACCTGATCTGCTGAAAGCACGGTCGGAACAACCTGGATCTCTCTTCCAAAAGCCTTGTCGAACAAAGGCCTCATCGGCCTATCTATAAGTCTTGAGACAAGAATCTCCTTGTCCTTTGGCCTTGACTCCCTCTTGAGGAATCCTCCTGGGATCTTTCCAGCAGCATAGTACTTTTCGTTGTACTCCACTGAGAGCGGCACGTAATCAAGCGGCTCGCTTGGCTGCTCTCCGCAGCACACTGTTGCAATGACTCCATCCTGGCCATAATGGGCAAGCACTGCACCATTAGCCTGCTTGGCTATCTTGCCGGTCTCGAAGATCAGGTCAAGCTGACCGACCTTCACTGAAACTTTCTTAACATCAAACATCAAATGCTTTTCCTTTCTTTTAGTTCTTTTTGATTCCGAATAATTAAACGCTCCAAGTTTCCTTGGAGCTTCTATAAGTTACTTTCTCAGGTTGAGGTCTTCAAGAAGCTTTCTGTAGAGCTCAATGTCAGTGTTCTTGACATACTTGAGAAGGCTTCTTCTCTGTCCGATCATCTTCATAAGTCCCTGGCGGCTTGCGTGATCCTTCGGGTTGGTATCGAAGTGGCCCTGGAGGTCACGGATCCTGGCAGTGAGAAGAGCGATCTGTACTGCGCTGCTTCCTGTGTTGGCCTCTGATCCGCCATAGTTGACGATGATTTCCTGTTTCTGTTCCTTAGTTACCATTTTGGTTGCTTCTCCTTTGTAGAATTTCTACCTTATCCGCTTTAGCCGATCCTATTCCCTTGAGGCGCAGATAGCTTGACCTCATTTCGAGAAGGCTTCCTATTGCCCTCCCGTCTTCCAGGAACACCGTAGCATCATAAGACCCTTGTGGCACCAAGAGCTGATGAATGGAATCGGTCGAGTATATCAGATCCGAGCCATCTTGACTTGAAGGGGAACTAGCCAGGTCTAGACAGTAAGGTCTGCCGAGCAAGCTATTTGCTTTATCCAGCCTGCCCGCAAGCATTTGTTCACGCAGCAACGAGGAGCTGATTATCTGCCCATCTGCAGACCGGGCATAGTCAATCTCCACAAGCTGCGCGTCGTCATGAGCGGCAAGGAACCGCCGAAGCTGAACAGGGCCTGCAGATTCACTGCCCGCACCGCAACGGAAATTCTTTCCGACAAGAACCGAATCAACCTTGGACAAAGTGCAAAGCCGATCGATAAACGCCATACCCGAAAGTTTACTCATTTGGGGAGAAAAGTCAATTGTACATAGCCAATCAACTCCCATATTTGACAAGGTTTGCTCAAAGAGCCTGTCAGTTGTGAGGCTTTCGAGGCTTCTTTGCTTGCCAAGTGCCATCTTTGGATTGACGCTGAAGGTCATTACGACACTTGTCAGCCCCTTCTCCAAGCTGAGCTTTACAAGGGCCTCGATGATCTTCAGATGCCCTAGATGAAGTCCATCGAAGACGCCGATGGTAATCGCCGTTCTCAGGCCAAGCAGGTCAGATGAGCCAAAGAATGTCTTATTCATCCCCTTCCCCCTGGCATATGAGCCTGGCATCCTTCTCAACCCAGAGAAGCTTGCCTTCATGATAGAGACAGCTCAGACCCTCCAGCCTAAGCTGGGGAGCAAGATTCCCATTTCTAAGGCCCTTAGCCTGCTCGTCGGTGCACTCGATGTCACGCGAGCCCAGGCTGTCAAAGAACCAGCTGCAGGAAAGCCTTGAAATCCTGAGAATCTCATCCTCATCGTCAAAGGCTATTGCATCCTTGACATTGAAGGGACCTATGCTGATTCTTCTTAAGCGAGTCAGATGGGCACAGGAGCCTGCAGCTCTGCCTAGCTCTGATGCAAAGGATCTCACATAAAAGCCCTTGGAAACCTTAAGTCTCAAATCGACCCAGTCCGGGCCTTGTCCAAGGACCTCTAGGCTTTTTATGGAGACTGGCTTTGCCATGGTTGAAAAATCATGGCCTCTTAGAGCTTTCTTGTAAGCCCTCTCTCCATCAATATGGACAGCTGAATAGAGCGGAGGGCACTGGTCATAGTCCCTTGGAAAGGCCTCGATGGCCTTCAGGACCTCTTCCGGGCCTGGCACAGGAGCTTTAAGCACCACATTCCCATCTGGATCCAGGGTATCTGTCTCGACTCCAAGCTGGACTCTTGCTTCATAGACCTTGTCCAGGTCCATGAAAAGATCGCAAAGCCTGGTGAAGCTGCCGCTGAAGCATACAAGAAGACCCGAAGCGAATCTATCGAGCGTTCCAGCATGTCCTGCCTTCTTCCCGACTGCTCTCTTCAGGGTCCTCAATGCATCAAAGCTTGTAACACCCTCCCCCTTGTCCAGGAGAAGTATTGCACTAGTTGTCTTTCTGATCTGTTTCATCCGTCTTGAGGCTGTCAATCAGAGCGTTGATCCTTATTGCATCACTCAAGGACCTGTCTGAAACGAATGTAAGCACAGGAGTCTTGCGTGTCTTGAGGATCTTTGCAAGGCGAGCCTGGATGAAGCCGCTTGCGCTTTGCAGTGCAGCTACCGATCTATCCAGTGTCTTGTCCGAGTCGCTGAGGCATGACACAAAAAGCTTGGCAAAGCCATTGTCCTTGGACAGCTCAATGCCGGTGATGCTCACAAAGCGGCCAAGATTTGGGTTCTTAACCGCCTGTGTTGCTATCAGTGTGTTCACAGCTTCGACTATTCGGCTTTCAAGCCTGCTTTGGCTGTATTCGCCCATGTGGCCTCCTAGATTGTTGGTGCAGGATCCTTGAATGTGCGGGCCACATAGGTGACCTCTACAGCCTCAAGGGTGTCCCCAACTTCGAAATCGCTGAATTCCTCCAGGCCGATACCGCACTCCCATCCTTCATCAACGCTCTTCACATCTTCCTTGAGATGCTTGAGGCTGGTGATCTTGTAAAGCTCATCATTGATAGGCTTGCCCGCTCTGACGACCCTCACGCTGTTGGACCTGGATACGCGGCCAGTGGTGATGTAGCATCCAGCGATCACGCCGACCTTCGGGATCTTGAAGAGGTCTCTGACCTCAGCACGACCGACATCGACAATCTTCTTCTCCGGTGCAAGAAGGCCTTCCATGGCGCTTCTGATATCCTCGACGACCTCGTAGATAACGCTGTACTTTCGAATCTCGATCTTTTCCTTCTGAGCAAGCAGCGCTGCCTTTGGTGTTGGCCTTACATTGAAGCCGATGACCAAGGCTCCGGACTCGCTGGCAGAAGCCAGGTTGATATCGTTCTCGATGATGGCTCCAGCGGCTGCGTGAATGACAGTGAGTCGCACCTCATCGTTGGAAAGCTTCTCCAGAGCACTCTGAAGGGCCTCGACAGATCCTTGCACATCGCCTTTTATAATGACGTTGAGATTCTTCATCTCTCCGCTCTTCATCTTGTCGTAAAGGGTGTCAAGAGTGACCTTCTTGAACTTCTTAGCCTCTCCAAGCCTCTCGATCTCCTGTCTCTTTGCAGATATCTGGCGAGCAAATTTCTCTGTCTCAGTGACCTGGAACGGATCGCCTGCATTGGGGATTATGGAAAGTCCGGATATCTCTATCGGACTGGATGGGCCAGCTGTCTTGATCCTTAAGCCCTTGTCATCAGTCATTGTCCTGACAGTTCCATCGCTTACGCCGCACACAAACGGATCGCCCTGATGAAGGGTTCCCTTCTGTATGATGACTGTAGCAACGTTTCCTCTTCCTGGATCGACCTTTGCTTCAAGTACCTTTCCTTCAGCCCTGCATTTTGGGCTGGCCTTAAGGTCAAGCATGTCTGCTTCAAGTAGGATTGTGTCCAGAAGCTCGTCGATTCCTTCCTTTCTCAATGCCGAGATCTTGCAGAACAGCGTAGAGCCGCCCCACTCCTCAGGCACCAGGTTGTAATCAGAAAGCTGCTGCATAACTCTCTCGGGCTTTGCTTCAGCAAGATCACACTTGTTGATTGCAACAATTATTGGAACATCAGCGGCCCTTGCATGATCGATAGCCTCGATTGTCTGAGGCATGACTCCATCATTGGCTGCGACAACCAGGACGACAATGTCCGTGAGCTGAGCTCCGCGGGCTCGCATCATTGTAAAGGCTGCGTGGCCCGGGGTGTCCAAAAACACTATCTCGCGCTTTGATGCAGTAATGACCTTGCAGGCTCCGATGTGCTGGGTTATTCCTCCAGCCTCACCTTCCTGAACATGAGTCTTTCTTATTGCATCAAGAAGCTTCGTCTTACCATGGTCGACATGGCCCATGACTGTCACTATAGGCGGTCTTGCAACCAGGTCCTCAGGATTCTCAGCCTCGCTCTCAATGACGGTCTCGTCATAAAGGGTTATGATCTTGACTTCGCAGTTATAGTCAGAGGCGACAATCTGAGCAGTCTCGCTGTCGATCGGCTGGTTGATGGTTGCCTGCATGCCATTGGCCATCAGCTTTCCAATGATGACATTGACAGGAAGATTCATCTTCTTGGCAAGGTCACCCGGAGTGACTGAGTCAAGTATCTCTATCTGCCTGGGAACAGCAGCGGCCTGAGCCTCAAGCTTCTTGGCCTTGCTGTAC
>JAQVSP010000108.1 GCA_028700425.1 Sphaerochaetaceae bacterium
AGGAGAGAGTCAGGGTCAAGACCAGCCAGATCGGAACCAGCATTGGAGTCTTCGGAATTGCCGCAGGATCCATCGTTCCTCCCCTGTTCTATGAATATGGAAACCCTGCAAGCTACCTGAAGGCAGGAATCTGCCTTGCTGCCATAGCCATAGCTGCAGCGGCCCTGATGGTGCCTGGAATATATGAATCCAAGGCTATGCGGACAAGATATGAGATTGAGAAGAAAAGGGAAGAGAAGGGCTTCATAGAGTCAGCAAGAACGGTCTTGAAGTACCGCGACCTTCTTGCCATCCTTCTGATGCTGTTCTTCTACCAGAGCGCCTGCATCTGCATGACAGGAAGCGTCAATTATGTTGTCGACGGAGTGCTGCAGATGAAGAGCTCAGCTACGACGCCGATCTTTGCAGCCATGCTTGCAGGAACCTTGAGCTCAATTCCAATTTGGGGCCTCTTCCAGAAGAAGGCAAAGAACAACCAGCGCATACTCATCATCTCCTGCCTTGTCATGGCAGCCTTCGCCTTTCCGATGACCTTCATGAACACCCAGCTAGGCTTCTGCATCTTCATATTCCTCTGGGGCTTTGGGCTTGGAGGCTACTGGACATTCATGACCCCTGCCATGGCAGAGGTGATTGACGAGATCGTTGTCGGAGAGAAGAGAAGGGATGATGGTGTCGTCATGGGCTTCAGAGCCTTCTTTATGCGCCTCAGCTACGCTTCCCAGGCTATCGTTTTCTGGCTTTGTCACACGCTTACAGGCTACAAGGCCGGACTTGTGACCATCGAGAACGGCAAGAAGGTCTCTGAGACTATAATCCAGACTGACCTTGCTAAGCTGGGAATAAACCTTCATATAGGCTTGATTCCTGCCTTGTTCTTCCTTCTGGCAGCCCTTGTCATGTGGCGCCTGAATACATTGACGCCACAGAAGGCCCAGGAGAACAGAGCCAAGCTGAAGGAAATGAACATCTAGGAAACAAAAGGCCGCTCTTTACCAAGGCGGCCTTCTTACTCTATATTTGCCTTGAGGAAAAAGAATGTTAGAAAAGCTACCTGAGTTCAAGACGCAGCTTGAGGATCTTGATGCAAAGCTGGTTGACCCAGCGACAATGGCCGACATGAAGCTCTACAAGAGCCTTATGCAGGAGAGAGCCCATCTTGTGCCGGTCGTGGAAGCCCTTGCGAAGCTGCAGGAACTGGAGGACTCTGTCAAGGAAGCAGAAGCAATGCTCAAGGGCGAGACCGATGCTGAGATGATTGCTATGGCCAAGGAAGAGATAGCCAGCCTCAAGCTGGAGATCCCAGAGCAGGAGAACCAGTGCAAGATGCTCCTGATTCCGCCAGATCCTATGGATGGAAAGAATATCATCATGGAGATAAGGGCCGGAACAGGCGGAGATGAAGCTGCCCTGTTTGCAGCTGACCTATATAGGATGTATACCCACTATGCTGAGACAATGGGCTATAAGATCGAGGTCATGAACTCCAATGAGACCGGAATCGGTGGAATCAAGGAGATAGTGTTCTCTGTCGGTGGAAAGGAAGTCTATGGCAACCTGCGCTGGGAAAGCGGAGTCCACCGCGTTCAGCGAGTCCCTGAGACCGAGAGCCAGGGAAGGATACACACCTCCGCTGTCACAGTGGCTGTGCTTCCCGAGCTGGAGGAAACCGAGATCGAGATAAGGCCTGAGGACCTGAAGATCGATGTCATGAGAGCAGGAGGTCCAGGCGGACAGTGCGTCAACACTACAGACTCTGCAGTGCGTCTCACTCATATACCCACAGGCCTTGTGGTCATCCAGCAGGATGAGAAGAGCCAGATAAAGAACCGCGCCAAGGCCCTCAGGGTCCTAAGGGCAAGGCTCTATGAGCTTGAGGAAACCAAGAAGGCAAAGGAAAGAGCTGAGGAGCGCAAGAGCCAGGTTGGAACCGGCAACAGGTCTGAGAGAATCAGGACCTACAACTTCCCTCAGAACAGGCTTACTGATCATCGCATCAACCTGACGCTTTACAAGCTTGACCTGATAATGGAAGGCCAGCTTGAGGAGGTCATCGAGGCCCTGAAGATCGCAGCTGGAGAGGCTGCTCTCCGGGATGCCTGACACCCTGCGGTCCTTCTGCAATGATATGGCCCTGATTCTACAGGGCCATTCTGATACTCCAGTCCTTGATGCAAGGCTTTTATGCTCCCATGTGCTGGGCCTTGACCATAGCCATTTCATTCTACAGTCCAATGAAGAGCTCCTGGAAAGCCAGAAGGCCAATATAAGGGCCCTTGTGGCTAGAAGGCTGGAAGGCTATTGCGTAGCCTCCATAATACATGAGAAGGACTTCTATGGCAGAACCTTCTATGTCAATGAGAATGTTCTCATACCTCGTCCAGATACCGAAACGCTCATAGAGGCTGCCCTGGAAGTGCTTGCAAAGGGCTCTAGGATTCTTGATGTCTGCACAGGCTCTGGCTGCATTGGATTGACGCTGGCATTGGAGACAGAAGCCTCCTCGCTCACGCTGTCCGATATCTCCCCTGAAGCTTTGGAAGTTGCACAAACAAATGCCCATACATACTACAAAAGTGCAAATCTGGTATTGTCAGACCTGTTTCAGGCTATTGAAGGCAAGTTTGATATCATCGCAGCAAATCCGCCTTATGTTACCCTGGATCAATATGAAGCTCTTGCACCTGAAGTCAAGAGAGAGCCTTCCCTTGCCCTTATTGGGAATCAAGGGCTGCTTGATAGGCTTGTCAAGGAAGCCTGCCCCCATCTTCAGGACAAGGGCTGGCTCTTCATGGAGCTTGATCCCGATCAGTGCAAGCCGACTCTTATGACAATGAAGTCAATGGGTATGGTGAACCTCAGGTCCTACAGGGATCTAGGTGGAAATCTAAGGGTCGCAGCGGCTCAAAGGCAATATCACAAATAGTGACATCAAGGCCATTTGTCTGCTATACTGGGGTAAAATTTTGTTGAGGCCTGATATGTTTGATCAAATTGTCAATAGATTCATGAGCAAGACCAAGGACTACTCCAAGGCCGATCAGGCTAAGATCAGGCAGGCGGCGGAATATGCTGCCGAGAAGCACAAGGACCAGAAGCGCCAGAGTGGAGAGCCTTATATCATCCACCCAATAGCAGTTGCCCAGACATTGATTGGGATGAACATGGATGTCAATGTCATCTGTGCAGCCCTCTTGCACGATGTCATGGAGGATCAGGGTGTAACGAAGGCAGAGCTTCAGGCCCAGTTTGGCGACATGGTTGCTGACCTGGTCGAGGCTGAAACCAAGACCCAGGTCAAGGCTGCTCCAAGAAGCGTCCAGGAAGCAGAGACCCTGCGCAACATGTTCTTCTCAATGAACAAGCACCTTGAGGTCATCATAATCAAGCTTGCCGATAAGCTTCACAACATGGAGACGCTTCAGTACAAGGATGCATCCAGGGCCCGCGAGATAGCCCAGGACTGTCTCGACATATATGCGCCCCTTGCTGACCGCCTGGGTATTGCATGGATGAAGAACCGCCTTGAGGACCTTGCCTTCAAGAATCTCAACCCAGATGTATTTGAGTACATCCAGTCCTACCTGGACAAGCAGATAGCGGAGAACCAGGACTATCTTGGCAAGATCGAGAAGGCCATCTTCACGGCCTGTCATGATGCGGGCTTCAAGGAAGTCAAGGTGTTCTCAAGAACCAAGCATGCGTATTCGGTCTACATGAAGATGAAGAAGCGCAACAAGGACATTGATGAGATCTTCGACATACTGGGAGTGAGGATCATATGCTCAAGCGTCCTTGAGTGCTATTCGATTCTGGGCATCATCCACTCCAACTGGCCGCCGACGGAAGGCCGCTTCAAGGATTACATCGCCATGCCGAAGGCCAATAACTACCAGAGCCTTCACACAACGGTCATGGGTCCAGAGGGCAGGATGCTGGAGATCCAGATCCGAACAACAGAGATGAACCAGATAGCTGAGAACGGAGTTGCATCCCACTGGCAATACAAGATGGAGAGCGGCTCTTCAAGCAAGGACTGGTCTCAGATGGACCACGAGCAGATAGCACGCGTTACAGCGCGCCTGCGCAACTGGACCAACGAGATAAGCCAGTCTGAGTCCTTCATGGAGGACATCAAGAGCGAAATCCTTCAGGATTCAATCTATGTCTTCACTCCAAAGGGCACCTTGATAGACCTTCCTTCTGGAGCCACAGCCCTGGACTTCGCCTTCCACATTCACACCGAGATTGGAGTGCACTGCACTGGAGCCAAGGCCGATGGGTCGATCATCAGCCTTGGCGAGCCTCTTAAGAACACCCAGGTGGTCGAGATCCTCACCAGCACCAACGCCCACCCGAAGGTTGAGTGGCTTCGCCTAGCCCACACTACAAGCGCAAGGCGAAAGATCCGAAACTGGCTGAACAAGAACGATCCTTCCCTGGTATTTGGGAAGAACATCATCGCAAAGACCAAGCCCATAGAGGAGCCTGTTGCGCTGCCGCCTCTTGAGCCATTGAAGGATGAGGACATCGTCCGCACCGTGACCTCGGAGAAATCCAGGGACCATCTTGTTGTCGGAGATGACAAGAACATCCTGATCTCAATAGCCCAGTGCTGCAATCCTACCCATGGCGATGATATTGTAGGCTATATCTCAAGAGGAAGGGGAATCATCGTCCATAGGGCTGATTGCCCCAACCTGAAGAACATGCCGGAGATCGAGCTTCGCCGCACAGAGGTCGTCTGGGAGGATTCCAGCGTTCTCAACAGAAGCTTCAGGGTGACAAGCAAGAGAACCCAGGACCTCTTCAGCGAGATAGAAGGGGCAATCAGGAAATTCAAGGGCCATCTCATTGAGGGCAAGCTCACTGATGATGAGGAAGGCCGCCTCATAGGAACCTTCACAATGGAGTGCGAGAAGGAAGAGGATTTCAAGAAGATCGTCAAGGCCATACGCTCCATACCTTCAATCATACAAATATCTCAGAAGTTCTAGAGGGCAATATAGGAGCTCTGCGGGCTGCCATTTAATCAGCCTTGATTTGATCAATAATAAAGCCAGTTTTTTGTGGCTTCATTGCAATGCACTTTATTTAGTTCCAAACAGCATCTTATAGCTTTCGCAGTAGAGAAACTTCCCTTTCTCATCCCGAGTCCTTCTGCATCCGTTGTTGCAAATGGGGCTGATTCGGCAGCCCTTGCAGTCCTTGTGAAGCTCCTGGCGGGCAAGAAAGCCTGATTCAAGCCTCTTTTGGTCAATGGCTTGGAACGAGTCCGTAAGTATGTTGCCAAGCCTATGTTCATCAAGGCAGTAGAAGTCACAGGGATAGCAGTCGCCGCTGCTTTCGATTACATACTGGATCGAGCAGGATCCATTCATGTCGCAAGCCTCGGGACTATGGCCTGCAAGCATGGCCTGAATATTGTCGAAAAGCCTGATCGACACATCAATGCCATGAAGGTGGGCTTCTTCCTGAAGCTCATGGAGGCGACATAGGAACAAGCCATAGGTTCTTGGCAAAAGGAATCTTCTTCCCGGCTCTCCAAGTGGGGGCATGCAGGCTATGAACTGAAGGTACCTGAAGTCGTTTCTGATGAAGAAGTCCCAGATTGCATCAATATTGTCGGCAAGGTCCTCTGTCACAACGCTGAGGATATTGAACTCTACATTATGTGCCTGAAGGTGCCTTATGCCCTCCATGGCCTGGGAGAAGGAGCCGCTTCGATGGATGTTGTGAATCAGCCTGTTGCCATCAAGGGACACTCCCAGCAGAAAGCCATTGTCGTGGAAGAAGGAAGCAAAGCCATCGTCTATGAGAGTCCCATTGGTCTGGCAGGACCAGCTTGCCTCATAGCCCTTGGCCTTTGCATATCCGACAACTTCCTCAAGCCAGCCCAGGCCTGCAAGAAGAGGCTCTCCGCCCTGGAAGGCTATGCTGCATTTCCTTGCCACCTGGAAGGCCTTGTCAAGAAGGGTCTTGGCAGTAGATACACTCATCAATGAAATGTCATTGGCGCTTCGAAGGCTCATCTCATCCTTGTAGAAGCAATAATCGCAGTCTAGGTTGCATCCGCCGCTTGCCGGCTTGAGCATTATGGAAAGGCTATCAATCATGGC
>JAQVSP010000016.1 GCA_028700425.1 Sphaerochaetaceae bacterium
TCAGCCAATGCCGAGATTATTGTGCCGCGTTCAAGCGATGGAAGGATTCATCCTCTATGCGCCGTATACAAGGCTTCCTTGATAACAGTCATCGAGGATCAGATAGGAAGGCGGGATCTTAAGATGGTCAACCTCATCAATCGATGCAAGACCTGCATAGTCGATTTCCCTTTTGCTGATAGCTTTCTGAACATCAATTCTCCCGAAGAATACCTAAAGTACCAGAAATCCACCCATCACTCGAATTGATTATCTGTTCAATCTGCTTCATGGCTATCAAATATTGAGCAGTAAGTCCTGGTGATACTGATCAATCCATTCAAACATCTACAGAGCAAAAGCTGCGTATCTGCCTGCTAGTCATATCTAGTCTGGCCCTTGTGGCCTGCAGTATGCTTTAAGCCAAGAAATTCAATTTTTATGAACAGCTAGATACTATATGATTATGCATCAAGTTATTGCATAACCTGGAATAAGTTTAAATAAGAGCAAAGCTCAAGAATAGGATTGAAGCTACATTCTTGTATGCAAAGGTTTTTACCCAAGGCCAGTCCGTTTTGCTGAATTTCCTGGAAGCCTTATATGACTCCCTTTCCAAGAAAGACCTTGAAGGCAAGGTCGGCTCCACGCTCTCCAAGGACATCCAGTGCATTGAGCACAAGAAGATTGCGAAACCTGTAGCGCCCTGACGGATGGCTCGAGAAAAGCGCCTTGGAAAGCACCTTTGACATGGCCTTGGGATCCACGGACCTCTCTAGGT
Source organism: Sphaerochaetaceae bacterium (assembly GCA_028700425.1). GTDB lineage: Bacteria > Spirochaetota > Spirochaetia > Sphaerochaetales > Sphaerochaetaceae > JAQVSP01. The sequence goes on from JAQVSP010000016.1 coordinate 761, forward strand.
TGTGTACCACAAAGCGCCTCATTCTCTCAAGGGGCCTGCGGTAATGGGTCGTGCGGTTGATGATTTCATCGTAGCTTCTTAGCGAATCTCCTATCAGGCCTGTGCGAAGCCCGCCTGGCTGCAGCTTTATCACCTTTATCCCAAGGCATCCAAGCTCCCGTCTCAGAGAGTCTGCATAGGCATCCAACGCTCTTTTGGTGATGGAGTAAAGGCTATGGAAGGGCTGGGCCTGATGATAGCCTATCTCGCTTGAGGTTATGATGATGCGCCCTCTTGCCTTAAGCACCATGTCGGCAAAGGAGCGGGTTATGAGCATGGCTCCCACCAGGTTCACATCCACAGCCTTTTTGAGCATTCTCATGTCAGCCTCGATGAGGCTGTCGAAATGCTGGATGCCTGCATTGTTCACAAGCACATCTATGCCTTCTGTCTCTTGAGCTATCAAGGTCCTGGCCTTCTCAATGGCCTCTATGCTTGTGATATCAGTGCTTATGAATGACATTCCCTCAAGCCTGGTTCCGGGTTCCTTGAGGTCAAGGCCATAGACATGGAAGCCTCTTGAGAGCAACAAGCTGCAGAAAACCTGGCCCAGGCCGCCTGCAGCGCCTGTAACGATCGCTGTTTTCATAACCCTCAATATAGAGGCAGAAAGCTTTCAGGTGCAATGGAGGACAATGTTTTTTTGCTCCTGAAAAAAGCTTCATGGATAGTTTGTGAGCATTTTTGGTAGAATGGCTATTCTGCTTGATGATTGTAGACGCCTGCTTTGCAAGCCATGCCATCTTCTTGGCTTAAGGCAAAAAGCAATGAAGATTATAGCTCAGGATCAAGATGAGGCTGGCCCTCATCAGGCCTTGCAAAAGGAGGCTTGAGTGAGCCGTTCAAGCATTTTTGGGTTGTTAATCTGCGAAAACGTGCGATAATGACCTTAGTAATACCCTCAATGGAGGGGAAGGAGTCAATATGAAAAAGATTTTAGTTGCTCTCTTGGTTGTAAGCCTAGCCCTTAGCGCCTTTGCACAGCCCGTTTCAGAGACCGCACCAGCAGTTGGCGGCGGCAGCCTGGTGATCTACTCACCTAACACGGAGGCTCTGGCTGATGCAGCATATGCTTTCGGCGAGACTTATGGGGTAGACGTGACAATCCTGTCCATGGGAACAGGTGAGTGTCTTCAGAGAATCGTCAGCGAGACTGAGAATCCTCAGGCTGATGTGATGTACGGCGGAGTCAACTATGCCAATGGCATCAGCTACGCCCAGTATTTCGAGCCATACGTGGCAGCCGGAAACGAGAAGCTCCCAGAGGCTTATCGCAACCAGGCCGGATGCGTCACAAAGTATTGCCTTGATGGATCTGCAGCTCTGCTTCTGAACAAGGATGTCTTTGCAAAGCTCGGCCTCAACGTCGATGATTTCAAGGGCTACGCCGACCTGCTCAACCCAGTTCTCAAGGGCCACATTGCAATGGGCAACCCAGCTGCTTCCTCAAGCGCATGGGCAGAGCTCACCAATATGCTCCTGGTCATGGGCGAGAAGCCGTACGACGAGAAGGCATGGGCATGGGTCACAGAGTTTGCTAAGCAGCTCAACGGCACCATCATCAGCTCATCCTCTGCAATCTACAAGGGAACCGTCAGCGGCGAGTATGCTGTTGGAGTCTCCTATGAGGATCCATGCGTAGGACTGCTTGTCAATGGAGCCACCAACGTGAAGCTCGTCTACCCAGCAGAGGGAGCAGTATGGCTTCCAGCTGGAGCTGCCATCATCAAGAACGCAAAGAACATGGCCAATGCCAAGCTCTTCATGGACTGGCTCATCAGCGATGCCGGACAGAAGGAAGTGGCCAAGTCCACAGCTAGGCCGGTAAATCCAGCTATAAGCAACACCACACCAGTCATGCTCCCATTCTCCCAGATAAAGGTTGCATACGAGGACATGGAGCTTTGCGGAAACAACAAGAAGGATTGGCAGGCAAGATGGACATCCATCTTCGAGTCAGTATCAAAGTAAGCCTCATTAAGGTCGGTTCTAGATGAGTGTTAACATCACTATTAGGGATGCCGTGAAAAAATACGGCAGCAACACTATTATCACGGACCTGTCTTTGGACATCAAGGAGGGGGAGTTCTTCACCCTCCTTGGTCCTTCGGGCTGTGGCAAGACGACGCTGCTTCGCATGATTGCGGGCTTCAATTCCATTGAAGGGGGAGATTTCTACTTCAATGACGTTAGGATCAACGACATGGATCCAGTGAAGAGAAACATAGGCATGGTGTTCCAGAACTATGCTATCTTTCCAAATCTTACAGTAGAGAAGAATGTGGCCTTTGGCCTTAAGAATAGAAAGCTTTCCAAGGATGTCATAGTTGAGAAGACTGACAAGTTCCTCAAGCTCATGAAGATCGAGGAATATAGAGACAGGATGCCTGAGCGCCTCTCCGGCGGCCAGCAGCAGCGTGTCGCCCTGGCCAGAGCCCTTGCCATCACCCCGGACGTGCTCTTGATGGATGAGCCTCTCTCAAACCTTGATGCAAAGCTCAGGGTTGAGATGCGCACCGTTATCAAGGAGATCCAGAACACCGTCGGCATCACCACGGTCTATGTAACACACGACCAGGAGGAGGCCATGGCGGTCTCTGACCGCATCGCTGTCATGAACCTAGGTGACATACAGCAGATCGGCACTCCCAAAGCCCTTTACCAAAGACCGGCGAACCTCTTTGTCGCAACCTTCATAGGACGCACCAACATCATAAAGTCCACGCTTCATGCTGAAGGCCAGAAGACCTTCATAACTCTGCCTGGCAATCATCGCATCGAGCTTTCGACAATCATGGCAGACCAGCGCAAGGACCAGGAAGTGATACTCTCCATCAGGCCAGAGGAGCTCTACCTCAAGCCCGAGGGCGAGGATGGCGTCAAGGCCATAATAGATGATGCAGTATTCCTTGGCCTCAACACCCATTACTTTGTGCATTTTGAGAGCGGAGAGAAGGCTGAGATCATACAGGAGTCCCAGATAGACAGCATCCTTGAGAAGGGCTCCGTCATATCCCTTGGGGTAAAGACACAGAAGATCAATGTCTTTGACAAGGACGGAAAGCGCAACCTTGTCATGGGAGTTCATAACGACCTTGTCGGAGGCGCTCGATGAGCAGGGAGAAGAGCAAGAGGAAAGATGTCTGGAAGCTGGTGAGCCTCCTGGTCATACTCATGTATGCCCTCATTCTTGTCTATCCCCTAATAAGGCTGCTTCGAGAGTCTGTCATCGTCGAAGGCCAATTTTCATTGCAGGGCTTCAAGGACTTCTTCTCAAAGCCCTATTATGTGAGATCCATAGGAAACTCGCTGAAGGTGAGCCTGGCGGCTACCGCCATTTCCTTGGCCTTGGGTGTTCCCTTGGCGTACTTCTACCAGATGTATGAGATCAAGGGAAAGTCGCTTCTTCAGGTCCTGGTCATACTGTGCAGCATGTCAGCTCCGTTCATAGGCGCCTATTCCTGGATAGTGCTTCTTGGCCGAAGCGGCGTATTCACAAAGCTTCTTGAGAGCATAGGGATCCAGGTGGGCTCGATATACGGCTTCTCCGGCATAGTGCTGGTCCTGTCGCTTCAGCTCTTTCCCCTGGTGTTCCTATACCTCTGCGGAGCGCTTAAGAACGTGGACAACTCCCTGCTTGAAGCCTCTGTGAACATGGGGTGCAGCGGAGCCAAGATGTTCTTCACAGTGGTCATCCCGCTCTGCATGCCTACAATCATAGCTGCAAGCCTGCTGGTGTTCATGAGAGCCTTTGCAGACTTTGGAACCCCGCTTCTCATAGGCGAGGGCTACAAGACATTCCCCGTGATAATCTACGATGCCTATTTCGCAGAGACTGGAGGAGACCATACCTTTGGAGCTGCAGTATCAGTGATAGGCATATTCATCACTGCAGCCATCTTCCTTTTCCAGAGCTGGATAAGCAACCGCCATCATTTCACAATGAACGCCATGCACTCCATAGAGCGCAAGAAGGCCAAGGGCTTCAAGAACGTGCTGCTTCACATCTACTGCTGGGCGATTGTCGGACTTTCCTTCATGCCCCAGGTGTATGTGATCTACTCATCGTTCCAGAAGACAAGCGGAAAGCTGTTCGTTCCTGGCTACAGCCTTGAGAGCTATCGCTTCGCATTCACCCACCTTAAGAAGGCCATCCCAAACACCTTCCTGATCGGCATTGCAGCCCTGGCATTGGTGGTGGTCCTTGCAATCCTGATTGCCTATCTTGTGGTCAGAAGAGCAAATGTTGCCAACAAGGTGATAGACACCCTTTCAATGGTGCCATACATCATCCCAGGCTCTGTCATCGGCATAGCCCTGGTGCTCAGCTTCAGCAAGAGGCCGCTGCTTCTGTCTGGAACAGCTGCCATCATGGTAATAGCTCTGATAATAAGGAGAATACCTTACACCATACGCAGCTCGGTTGCAGTTCTGCAGCAGATCCCCATCACCATTGAGGAAGCTGCAATTTCGCTGGGAGCAAGCAAGATGAAGACCTTCTTCACCATCACTGTTCCTATGATGGGCAACGGGATCATCAGCGGAGCCATCCTCAGCTGGGTCACCATCATCACAGAGCTCTCAACTGCAGTGATCCTTTACAATGCCAACACCATAACGCTGACTCTTGCAGTCTACACCTATGTAAGCAGGGGCAGCTATGGCATCGCAGCAGCCTATGCCACCATACTCACAGTGACGACCATCCTGTCGCTTCTTCTCTACATGAAGCTCACAGGCAATAAGGAAGTTTCGCTGTGAAGCTTTTATTCATACGTCATGCCGACCCTGACTATGAGCTCGACTCCTTGACGCCCCAGGGCTTCAAGGAGGCCAAGGCTCTTGCCCAGTGGCTGGGATCCATGAATATCAAGAAATGCTTCGTATCTCCCCTTGGCAGAGCCCAGGCTACAGCCTCATTCACTGTGCAAAAGGGTGGCTTTGCTTCCCAGACCCTGCCTTGGCTGGAGGAGTTCGTCCATCCCATGGCCATCAGGCCCGCTGTCATGGATGACATCCAGATTCCCTGGGACTGGCTTCCTTCCGACTGGATGGAGCGCGATGGCTTCTTTGACAAGGACAGGTGGCGTGACGAGATAGAGATGAAAAGCGGAGACGAGGGCCTTTACTACGACAAGGTAGCCTCGTCTCTCGACACTCTTCTTGAAGGCCTTGGCTACAGAAGGGAAGGCAGGCTCTACAGGACAGATCTGGGCAATGAGGACACCTATGCGTTCTTCTGCCATCTTGGAGTGGAGTGCGTCATGCTCTCCCACATCCTCAACATATCGCCGATGATTCTCTGGCATGGAACCTGCGCTCTTCCCAGCTCGGTGACAACTCTTGTCACCCAGGAGCGGGAGAAGGGCATAGTGGATTTTCGCATGTTAAGCTTTGGAGACCTTACACACCTTGCCCTGGCAGGCCTGGAGCCTTCCTTTGCGGCAAGGTTCTGCGAGACCTACGAGAACAAGGACCAGAGGCACTGAGCTATCTCAGCGCCCTCATGGCGTTGAGGATCGCGAGCACCAGCACCCCGACATCAGCAAACACAGCAAGCCACATGGTGGCAAATCCCAGCGATCCAAGAACGAGCACAAGAGCCTTTACGCTCAGGGCAAAGACAATGTTCTGCCTTACGATCCTCATGGTCTTGCGGGCTAGCCTGATGGCCTGTGGAAGCTTCATGAGATTGTCATCCATCAAGACCACATCGGCTGCCTCTATGGCAGCATCGCTTCCCAAATCTCCCATTGCGATTCCCACATCTGCTCTTGAAAGCACTGGAGCATCGTTAATCCCATCGCCTACAAAGCAAAGAGGTGCATCCTTGGAAATAAGGCTTTCGATCCTGCTGACCTTGTCCTGAGGCATTAGGCGAGAGGCTACAATGTCGATGCCTATGGCCTTGCCAACGCTTTGGCCCACCTCATCGGAGTCGCCTGTGAGCATGACGGTCCTTTCGACCCCAAGGCTCTTGAGCTGTGCAATTGCTTCCCTGGCTTCCTGCTTTATGGTATCGGAGATGACTATATGGCCTAGATATTCCTTGCCCTCTGAGACATGGATCACCGTGCCTTCATGGTGGCAGGGCCTCCAGGATGCTCCAACGCTTTCCATAAGCCTTGAGTTGCCCACATAGAGCCTTCTTCCATCCACGATGGCCTCAACGCCCTGTCCAGCCATCTCCTTGACTGAGCTTATCCTTGACTTGTCGATGTGTCCTTCATGGGCCCTGAGTATGGACTGGGCGATAGGGTGGGAAGAGTTGGCCTCTGCCAAGGCTGCCAGGTCCAGCAATTCTGCTTCGCTCCTGGCCTGTGGGTGAATGGCAACAACCTCAAAAACACCCTTGGTAAGGGTGCCGGTCTTGTCAAACACCGCTGTCTTGATGCGGCTGAGAAGCTCCAGATAGCCTGCGCCCTTGATCAATATGCCCTTGTGAGATGCTCCGCCGATGCCTCCGAAGAAGGAGAGGGGAACAGAGACCACCAAGGCACAAGGACAGGAGACAACAAGGAAGATCAGGGCCCGGTTGATCCACTTGCCCCAGCTCTGAGCGAAGAACAAGGGAGCGATGGTGGCAAGAAGCACAGCAGCCAGAACGACAATCGGGGTGTACCAGCGGGAGAATCGGGTTATGAAGCCCTCTATTCTAGCCTTTCTCTGGGCAGCGTTCTCCGTAAGCTCCAGTATCCTGGACACAGTGCTTTGGGCAAAATTGGTCTCAGCTCTCATCCTGATCACAGAGGTGAGGTTTATGGATCCGCTTACAACCCTGTCGCTAGGCCCTCTGTCCAGGGGAAGGCTTTCTCCAGTCAGGGCAGCTGTGTTGACAGAAGTGGAGCCTTCGATGATGACTCCATCAAGAGGTATCTTCTCTCCTGGCTTGACAATGAGGGTCTCGCCAACTTCCACCTGGCTGGGATCTACAGCTCTCTCCTGCCCATCTCGAAGCACTACGGCCTCATCAGGGCGTATGTCCATTAGGCTGGCTATGCTCTTTCGGCTCTTGCCTAGGGCTATGCTTTCAAACCATTCTCCAATCTGGTAGAAGACCATGACAGCCACGGCCTCCTTGTAGTCTCCAAGCCCCATTGCTCCAGCGGTGGCCACCGTCATCAGGAACTTCTCATCAAAGACCTGGCCATGGAATATGTTAAGCAAAGCACCCCAGACTACATTCCAGCCCGCTATAGCATAGGCTGCAAGATAGGCTGCCAGGCCAAGAGGCCCTTGAAGCTTGAAAGCCCAGGAGGCAAGAAGCAAAACAGAGGAAGCGGCTATCCTTATGAGCAATATCAGCTGCTTTTTTGTCATGACAGCCTCCTAGCCGATTACCTTGCAGTCGGGCTCAACCCTTCTGCATGCCTTGGCAATTGCTTTTCTTACAGAGTTCTCGTCAGAATCGTCCTTGATGTCGACAATCATCTTCTGGGCCATGAAGTTCACTGATGCGCCTTCAACGCCTTCCAGCTTGCGCACAGCATCCTCCATCTTCATTGCACAGGTTGCGCAATCCAGATCCTCAAGCCTATATATCTTCTTCATTTTCTTTTCTCCTCTCTTTCCATAAGATGCTCATAGCCTTGTCCAATGATAGTCTTCACATGATCGTCTAGAAGGAAGTACATGACTGTCTTGCCTTCCCGCCTGGAGCCCACAAGCTTGTTCAGCTTCAAGGCCCTGAGCTGGTGGCTTATTGCACTTTGCGTCATGTCCAGGGCCTCGGCTATGGCGCACACGCAAAGCGGGCCTTGCAGCAGGGCATAGAGAATCCTCATCCTTGTTGTGTCCCCAAAGACCTTGAACAGGTCAGCCAGGTCGCATAGGTCTTCCTGGCTTGGAGTCCTGCTATCAGTGTATTTACTCTCTGTCATATGAGTCTCCATTCATTTGAATCTATGCACATATTATTAATTGCTAATATGTTTGTCAAGATATTTATCGACTAATCATCATCTTTTTATTTGCCCAGCAAATCCTCAAGCACTCTCGCTCTTGCATCCAGGAACCTTCTTGTAAGACGGTAGCTGGAGGTCTCCTCGTACTTGATAGCCTGCATCCCAGAGTCAAAGTCAAGAATCTGAGAGCCAGGGGTGCCAAGAAGAATAGCCGAATGAGTTGCAATGATGAACTGCGAGCCCTTTTCTGCCATGTCATGAATAAAGCAGATAAGGCTCATCTGAGCAGTTGTAGATAGGGCTGACTCAGGCTCATCCATGAGAAAGAGGCCTTGCCTGTCAAAGCCTGCTATGAACTGCATGAAGCTCTGGCCATGGGAGAGCTCATGCAGGTTGGCGTTTCTTCTCAGCGGATCATCCTCGGCATACTCCTTGGCCTTTGTGGCAAGGTTGTAGAAGGTCTCGGAGCGGAAGAAGAGGCAGGAGGGCGCTATGGCCTCCCGGCAAAGGCGGATATGCCTGTACATGTCGCAGGTATCATTGTAGGTCTCAAAGCGGTAGTTGCGCGTTCCACCCTCGGCATTGAGTCCAAGGCCAAGGGCGATGGCCTCAAGCAAGGTTGACTTTCCAGACCCATTCTCGCCGCTGAAGAAGGTTATCGGGCTGCTGAAGCTCAGCTCCCTGATGCCCTTGAAAGCTGGAAGGTTCTTGTAGAAGCTGTCCTTGCAATCCTCTAGGGCGAAGATCACCTTCTTTAGATACAAGTCTCTCATGACCTTGGTTTATCAGACCTGAAGGAAAAAGGCAATGAAAATGTCTTCTTAAAGGATTTGGTACAGGCATAACTTTTCCATAAGGATTTGTGCAAGGCAGCTTTTCAGCAGGCTCTCTCTTGATGAGATCCAATCCAGTGAATCTTGAACAAGATCAAGCCATTGGCTCTATGAAATCTGCAACGCTCATGCTATTCTTTTCAAAATCAATCAACATAAAAAGGAGATATGCATATGAGCAGAAGACCATTGCTGGCGATAGTGCTGATAATCGCCATTTGCATTCCGACATTCGCTGCCGGATATGTAGAGACAGAGAGCGTGACCAAGGCCCAGGCCGCTGTCATGCTTGACGAGCTTTTCAAGCTCTCTGACGTCCATAGCCTGGAGATTGCAGGCTTTGAGGCAACGCCGAAGAACCTTGGCTATACAGCATCCAACGGGGCCATCCTATCGGCCAACGTCATTGCTGCAGCAAAGGATTGCACCGGCCTTGATGCTTCTGCCCAGATCGAGGCGGTCATCAATTCAGGCCTTATGGACCTGGAAGCCGACTCGCTCTCCTTCAAGCCAGATGATGCAATCACAAAGGCCCAGTTCGCCCTTGCCATCGCAAAGGGCTTCTTCGGAGCCGACATTGACTGCGACCATATCGCCAAGGCCCTTTCAGCTGGGATCCTTGTGGCCAAGGATGTCACGGATGCCCCGCTAACGGCCTGGGATGCAAGGATAATCCTCAATCGCATAAGCGCAAGAACCAAGGTTGTCAGCGTGTTTGCAACCAGCGACATCCACGGAAACTACATTCCCTACAAGTCGACTGACAGCAACTTTCAGATTGGATCGGTTGCCAGGATCATGTCCATCATAAGCGCCCAGCGTCAGGATATTGGAGAAGAGAACGTCATCTACGTCGATGGTGGAGACTCCCCATACAACACCACGCTGGCCAACATCAGCAACGGCGATGTGTCGGTGGCCTGCCTGAACGCTCTTGGCCTGGATGCAACTGTGCTTGGCAACCATGATTTTGACTATAGCTTTGCAAACCTTCTTCGCCTTGCCGGCAAGGCTGAATACTCTTTCCTCAGCGCCAACACCAAGTACAAGCAGGCTCATCAGCCAGCGGGAGCTACTGTCTACCCAGAGGCCTTCAAGCCATACATCATCAAGAGCGCCTCTGGCTTGAAGATAGGCATCTTCGGCGTCACAGATGATGGCAGCGCAGCCACAACCCTTTACACCAACACAGCAGACATCATGTGGGATGATGACCTGGCCAAGGCTGGGGAAGTAGTCAAGGACCTCAAGGCCCAAGGCTGCGACCTCATCATAGCCTTGTCTCACCTGCACTCCAAGAATGCAGCTCTTGTCCAGAAGAACAAGGATGTGGACATCAGCATCGGAGGCGGCAATGACATTGCAGGAAGGCCGACCATCATCAATGATGTTCAGTACCTTGTCAACCCAGGCAAGCATGGCGAAGCCCTGACCCAGGTCAATGTCATGACCTTTGACGGAAAGGTAACCGGCCTTGTCTATAACCAGATATTCCTCACCAACGCCTACGAGGAGGATCCTGGCGTGAAGGCCATAGTCGATGACTACAATGCACGCATAGATGCAGCCATGGATGTGACTATCGGCTATAACGCTCAGAACCTTGAGTGGTCTACAGCCATGGTCAGGACAATGAACTCCCCGATAGCCAATCTGGTCACAGATGGACTTAAGGCCTTCTTCGAGGCCGATGGAGCACAGCTTTGCATAGTCAATGGCGGAGGAATCAGGGCCAAGCTTGACGAAGGCGAGGTCACCATCAGGGAAGTCACCTCTGTTCTTCCTTTTGACAACAACATGATGCTCGTCGAGACCAGCGGCAAGACCATATGGGCTGCGCTAGCAAACGGAATCTCCGCCTACCCAGCTTCCAACGGCAAGTTCCCGCAGGTTTCCGGCATGTCCTACAGCTTCAAGGCAGGAGAGAAGAACGAGCTTGTCGCAGTCACTCTTGACAATGGAGAGAGCCTTGACCTGAACGCCCGATACAAGGTGGTCATCAACAGCTTCATCGCAGGCGGCGGAGATGGATACACAATGTTCAACGTTCTTGACAGCACCAAGGAAGACGCCACCGATGTTAAGCAGCTTGTCTTTGTGAACAAGACCTACATGCGCGATGCCCTTCTGGCCTATTTCGAAAAGAACTCCTCCAAGGACAGCCCGTTGGTCGTGGACAAGAGCGAGAGCAGGATAACAATCCTCTAGACCTATCAGCCAGCTTTCAAGGGCCGCAGCGATGCGGCCCTTCTTTTTTGAAGACATAGGTGGACTTAATGACTGCATCGAATAAAAAAGTCAACCCTTAGCTGATAAACCAGGTGTTGATAACAGCTCTCCAAGCCTGTTAAAACCCTGAGTCTTGCTCTATCGTCTCATTTCGGAAGGCGGTCATGAAAAGACTGAGGATGCTTGTGTGGCTTGAGCTGCTGAGCCTGGAGAAAGGGCTTGTTGAAGAGCGCTTTGAGCCTGATAGGCTGCAAATGCAGAGAAAGGAAGGACTTGTGGCCCTTAAATGATGAGGAGAAGCTGCAGGACCTGCAGCTTTTCTTATAAGAGGTTCTTGAATAAAATAATTAGTTGATATATCATCTATTTCCATGAACAGTGATAAAGGTCGTCAGATAACAAAGATAGCGCGCCATGTTGCCCGCTACGCAGCTCTTCTCTTGAAGAAAGAGGACATAGGATCGAGCGAGATTGATGTAGTTCATGCCATAAGGAAGAACCCAGGAGCCACAGCCTCAAGGATCAGCGAGAGCCTGAGCCTGGACAAGGCTGGCATAGCCCGCATAGTCAAGCGCCTGGAGAGGAAGGGCTATGTTGAGCCTAGGCCAAGCCAGCAGGACAGAAGATCTGTCCTGCTCTATGCCACCGACAAGGCCCAGGACTTGAAGGTATCCCGCACTGCCCTTGAGCAAGGCTACTACGATTGGCTTCTTGGGGACCTTGAGGAAGACGAGAGACAGGCCTTCCTTGCCACGCTTAGCAGGATATACCTGAAGAGCAAGGCTCAGAACAAGCTGGATTTCAAGGACATTGATCATGAAGAATAAGAACAAGATGCCTATGGCGATGGCCTTCATACTGCTTTTCAGCATAGCAAGCCTGTTTTCTGACATGACCCATGAAGGGGCTAGCAGCATCCGAGGCGTCTACATGTCGCTCCTTGGAGCCTCTGCTGGAGTCATAGGCTTTGTTTCAGGGCTGGGAGAGCTGGTGGGCTATTCAATGCGCTATGTCTTTGGAAGGATTGTCGATAGGACCAAGAGCTATTGGCCGATGGTGATCCTTGGCTACATTCTGGACATAGTGACCGTGCCGGCCTTGGCGCTGGTAGGGGATGATGGCTGGATAGCAGCCTGCTCGCTGCTGATAGTCCAGAGGATGGGAAAGGCCATCAAGAAGCCTGCGAAGGACACAATAATGAGCTTTGCTGCAAACCAGATGGGAGCAGGAAAGAGCTTTGGAATCCAGGAGGTGCTTGACCAGATAGGCGCCTTCCTTGGTCCTGTGCTTCTCTACCTTGTCATGCTCAACAAGACAGAGTCCTCGACTCTCGATCTTTACAGAAGAAGCTTTGCATACCTGGCAATCCCTGGATCCCTGACGCTCATCGTTCTTCTTGTCACTCGCACACGCTTTCCAAATCCCCAGCATTTTGAGCCTGAGCCAAAGGTCTATGAGCCCATTCGCATGAAGAAGGAGTTTGTGCTCTACATAGCAGGCATCAGCCTGTTTGCCTTCGGCTTTGTGGACTACTCGATCATAATCCTGCACGTCAGCAGAACCTACTCAGGCCTTTCCGGAGCCCTTTCACAGACCACAAGCCTTATCAGCACAGGGGACCTGCCACTGCTGTATTCGGGAGCCATGATCGTGGATGGAATAGCTGCCCTTGTGTTTGGCATCCTTTATGACAGGCACGGAGTCAAGACCCTGGTCTTGTCTACAGTCCTATCAGCGCCATTTGCCATACTGATCTTCAGCGTGAACTCTGCCTGGGCGCTGTATGCAGGCATAGTCCTGTGGGGAATCGGAATGGGAGCCCAGGAGTCCATACTCAAGGCAGCCGTGGCCACCATGGTCAGAAAGTCCAGCCGCGCTACAGGCTATGGGATATTCGAGCTCTCCTTTGGCATCTTCTGGTTCCTTGGAAGCTGGCTGCTGGGTGTTCTCTATGACAGAAGCCTCACTGCAATGGTGATTGTATCGGTTGCAAGCCAGGTCCTGGCCATACCAATGTACCTAGCTTCATCCAGGTTCCGGAAAAAGTCCCAGCAGCAAAGCTAAGGGCTGCTCAATAACAGTGCCTAGATAGTCCTTGCTGCGCTTTTTTGTTGTGCTAATGGCCAAGGGCTGCATGGACACGCTTCTCTTGCCAATGTACTATATTGGCCATGAGAGTAGCCATTTATGGAGCAGGATCCCTTGGCACTGTCCTAGGCGCCTATATGAGCGCCAAGGGCTGTGAGGTCGAGCTGTACAGCCACAATCTTGAGCATGTTGCAGCCTTGCAGGATAAGGGGGCCCACATTGTTGGGGCAATCGACTTCATCCAGGCTGTGAAGGCTTATCCATCAGATAGAATGGAAGGCCTCTTCGACTATGTCTTTCTCATGACCAAGGTCCTGGACAACGATGCAATAGCTCGCTTTCTTGCTCCTCGGCTAAAGGCTGACGGAGCCATCTGCACCCTGCAAAACGGGCTGCCTGAGCCAGGGCTTTCCAAGATACTCGGCCCAGAGCGGGTGCTTGGCTGCACTGTAGGCTGGGGTGCGACCCTGCTTGGGCCAGGGCTAGTGAAGCTTACCTCCTCCCCAAAGGCTCTTTGTTTCAGCCTTGGCGTCATAGATCCTTCAGCATCAATGCATCTAGAGAGAGTAAAGGCTCTGCTTGGCCTCATGGGACCGGTAATAATCGAGCCTGACTTTCTGGGAGCCAGATGGTCCAAGCTGCTGATCAATGCTTCTTTCTCAGGCATGTCTACCGTAACAGGCCTGACCTTCGGCGGGGTCTGCGACTGTATGAAGGCTCGCCGCTGCGCTCTTTCCGTCATCAAGGAATGCATAGATGTCGCTCGGGCCAGCCACATCACCATAGCCCCTGTGCAGGGGCGTGACATTGTCAGGCTGTTTGACTTTGGAGGAAGGCTCAAGAAAGCCCTGGCGCTGGCCTTGATGCCTATTGCCATGGCCAAGCACCGAGGCATTAGAGCGAGCATGCTCTTCGACCTTGAAAGAGGAAGAAGATGCGAGATCGATGCCATAGATGGGGCTGTGAGCAGCCAAGGCCTTTTATGCGGCGTGTCCACGCCCTTCACAGACCTTGTAATCAAGCTTGTCCATGGCTATGAAAAGGGAGAGAGCAAGCCATGCCTTCAGAGCCTGGATGCCTTTGATGGCCTGCTTAGGAGGCAGAGATGAAGGAAGTACAGAAGCCCTCGATAGATGATATGCTGCGCTTCTGCTGCGACATCGGGCGTAGCCTGATAAAGAACGCAGCAGAGATAAACCGCGTTGAGGAGACCCTGACGCTCATACTCCGCGCCTACGGCTTTCAGAACACTGATGTCTTTGCGATTCCAGCCTACCTGACTGTGGACATAGAGGAGAATGGGCACATCAACAGCAAGTTCGTGAGAATCAAGCATGCCATCAACAACATGAACAAGCTCTATAAGCTCAACGAGCTTAGCCACCGCATATGCTCAGATGGCCTTGAGCTCTCTGAAGCATCCAGGATCCTCTATGACGTCATAAACGAGAAGGCCTACCCGACAGCCTTCAGCTACTTCATTTACGGCTTCATAGCCTTCTTCTTCACAGCCTTCTGGAAAGGCAGCCTTCTTGACTGCACCGTTGCCATATTCAGCGGCCTCATGATCAAGGCGGTCTACTCATTTCTAGCCAAGCACAAGACGAATCTCTTCTTCAACAACGTATGCTCCGGGGTGATGCTGTGCCTGCCTCCGGCCTTGGCCAATGCCTTGGGACTGGCCTGCAGCATGGACAACGTGATCATCGGCTCCATAATGCTCCTTGTCCCAGGACTTGGAATCACCAATGTCATGCGCGATGTGCTTTCAGAGGACTTTGTCACAGCGGTGTCCAAGCTTGCAGAGGTCCTGATAGTTGCCCTTGGGATAGCAATCGGCATCTCGCTTCCAATTGCGGCGCTTAATGCTCTTCAGGGCCTTGGAGGTGTGCTATGACCATTGTCTATGCCTTCTTTGCAAGCCTTGGGTTCGCTCTTCTTTTTGAGATAAAGGATTATCGGCTGGTGATTGTTTCAGCTCTCGAAGGAGCCATTGGGTGGGCTTGCTACCTGGCCTTGTCCAGATGCTGCAGCAGCTACATCGCCGTCTTCTTTGCCACTATAACAATATCAGCCCTTGCAGAGGTCTTCGCCAGGCTTCTCAAGAGCCCAGCGACCCTCTTTCTGGTTGTAGGCATCATCCCTCTTGTTCCTGGAGCTGACATCTACTATACCATGCGCCACCTTATCGCAGGGAATATGGGAGCCTTCGGCCAGAGCATGCTCAAGACCATGATTGTAGCGGGAGCCATAGCAGTGGGCTGCTCCATAGTCACTGCTGTAATGAGAATCCACAGGTCCATGAAGAGGATGCGCAAGGCCAAGCCCTGAAGAAGCAAGATTGTTGCAGCTTGTAATCTTTTGCTTCCATTTGACTTCTGAAATAGGCGATGCTAGACTGAACGCATCGAAACAATATTCACTGTTTGGAGGATAAACATGAAAAAGCTCGCTCTATCATTATTAGTGCTTTGCCTGTCCCTTTCCCTGTTTGCACAGGGAACCGTGGAGCCGGTGAAGGCTGTTGAACTCTCGCCAGTTCAGCAGATCATACAGCAGGCCCAGACCATGACTCTTGAGGAGCTGGCTAGGAAGGCTATCGAGGAGTCCAACGGCAAGACATTCTACGGCTTGGGCAACTCATCCCGTGGAAAGACAGCTCTGCCGCTCTTCATCGAGTACCTGAAGTCCCTGGACCCAAGCTACAAGATGGAGTACGAATGGCAGCAGCCAAAGAACAACACCATCTTCGAGATGCTCAGCGCTGATGGAGCCAAGGAAGTAGGCACATACGCCATGACCTTGATCCAGGATGGCAACCAGATCGAGAGCAAGATGGTGCAGACCGGAGTCCTGGACAGGTTCATCCCTAAGGATTGGGCAGATGCCAATGGCGTCAAGGCTGAGACCTATAAGGGATACCTTGCGCTGCAGACCCTCAACAAGATCTTCATGTTCAACAGCACTGGAGCCAAGTACTTTGACAATTGCTGGGACTTCGTTGCCCCAGGCGAGCATGGCCTTTTCATGGACATCGATTCTGAGCCAGTCGGAAGGAACTTCCTGTACATGCTGACCAGCGACAAGTACGCCGCTGTTGTAAAGAGCGCCTTTGATGCTCTTTCAGCCTCTGACAAGGCAGTCTTCCAGCCAACGATCGACGCTGTTGCAAAGGATGCAAAGGAGCTTGGGCTTGGAGCAAACGGAAAGTATGCTCTGGCTTGGATCAAGCTTTGGATGGAGAGCTACAACGCCCAGACCGATGACGGACCAATCTGCAACACCCTGGTGACCGATTCAGCTACCGACCAGTTCGGCCTCATCGTCTATTCCAAGCTTCGCAGCGTCCAGGAGTCAACCAATGTCTCCAAGAACAACGTGAAGGTTGCAGCTTACGAGGACGGCTACAAGGGCTTCGGCGGATACGGCTATTGCCACTACCTGTTTGTCACCGACAACTCTCCGCTTCCATGGACAGCCTGTGCATTCGAGGCCTACATGACCTGCACCCAGAAGGGCTTCTCCGCCTGGGGAAAGGACATCGGCGGATACTCAAGCAACCCACTGGTGGTAGCTGAGAACGATGCTGTCTACAACCATTCCAAGGGCGGCTACGACGCCAACGGAAACCTTGTCTTCCCAGCCAACAACGACCGCGGACTGACATGGTGGACAGAGCAGGGCAACCTGGTCATCGAGGATCCTGAGTACTGCGCATCAGTGGCATTCACCGTCGGATCCTGGATCGACGCACTTGCCAGATACAATCACTAGGCCCTAGGCCTTTTTCACTCGCCCCAGGGGAGACCCTGGGGCACGATTTGCAAGAGAACACAATGAGCAAGAGCAACGCCTCTAGATCAGGTGCCTGGAGCCTGAGTTTCAACAAGCTCAGGACATTTCTTTCCAAGCCGGAGAACGTGATCCTGCTGCTGATGGGCATTGTGCTTACCATAAGCACGATATCCCCTGTGGTGGCAATCATCAAGGATACCTTTGCAATCCATCCCGGCACCATAGACGCCTATCTGTCTAAGAAGTCCTCAGGGTACAGCACTATCAACTACACAGACCTGTTCACAAGCAGGCTTGCAGTCAAGAACCTATGGCAGCCTATAGCCAATACGCTTCTTCTTGCGATTGGCACATGCATTTTCGCAATAGTTTACGGAGGCTCATTCGCCTTCTTCGTCACAAGAACCGACATGAAGTGGAGAAAGTACCTTTCTTCCATCTTCATCTTCCCATACATCATGCCGCAGTGGACGCTGGCTGTCGTTTGGCAGAACCTTTTCAACTCCAACGCAGTCACCGGCACATCCAATGGCCTATTGGCCACTATGGGAATAACAATGCCATCATGGTGGTGCATAGGGCTCTTCCCAAGCATAATGGTGCTTGGCCTGCATTATGCTCCATTTGCCTATATACTCATCGGCGGGATCTTCCGCAACATGGACTCAAACCTTGAGGAAGCCGCGACGATTCTCAACACTCCCCGTCCAAAGACCCTTTGGCGCATAACGCTGCCCATGATAAAGCCAGCCATGCTGTCTACAGTGCTGCTGGTCTTCGGCGGAGCCATGGGAAGCTATCCTGTTCCTCATTATCTCAAGCTTGCAACGCTCTCTACAAAGTATGTATCGCTCAACGCAAAGTACAAGGGAGAGGCCAGCATACTGGCCATAATCATGATGTGCCTTGGAGGGGCGATCATGATAGTGAATCAGCTTGGGCTGAAGAGCCGCAAGAACTACACCACAGTAACAGGCAAGTCAGGACAGATCTCCAAGATCAGCTTGGGCAAGGCGGGACGCATCCTGATAGCCTGCATCTTCGTGTTCCTGACCTTCTTCACCTCAATCTTCCCGATCCTGTCCTTTGGCTTTGAGACCTTCCTTCCCAACCCTGGAGATTACAGCTTCCTCTACACAGGAGATTCGTCGAACCTCACCACCAAGTGGTGGGCAACCAGCGAGAACATCACCGAGAACGGCATGTACGGCCAGAAGGGCATACTCTACAACAAGACAATTTGGTCAGCCTACAAGGGAACGCTCCTTGTAAGCTTCTCCTGCGCCCTGGTTGCAGGCACCTTAGGGACGATGCTTGGCTATGCAGTGTCAAAGAAAAGGCGAAGCAAGTGGGCTAGCTATGTCAACAGCGTGGCCTTCCTGCCTTACCTCATGCCTTCCATTGCCGTGGGAGCCGCCTTCTTCGTCCTGTTCTCAAGCGACAAGATCAACCTGTTCAACACCTACACCGGCCTGATAATCGTGGGAACCATCAAGTACATCCCCTTTGCCTCCCGCTCGGCTCTCAACTCCATGCTTCAGCTCAGCGGAGAGATTGAGGAGTCCGCAATAATACAGGACATACCGTGGACCAAGAGAATGACTCGCATCATAATCCCGATCCAGAAGACATCCATACTAAGCGGCTATCTTCTGCCCTTTATGACCTGTCTTAGGGAGCTGAGCCTCTTTATGCTTCTGTGCACCCAGGGCTTCATTCTATCCACTACACTTGACTACTTTGATGAGATGGGGCTCTATGCCTTCTCAAGCGGCATAAACCTGCTTCTCATTGTCACTCTTCTTGTTTGCAACGGCCTTGTGAACAAGCTTACAGGAGCCAGCCTTGATTCTGGCATAGGAGGTTGAAATGCCCGAGATTAGGCTTGAGCATGTTACCAAGAGATGGGGAAAGTTCTACGCAGTTGATGATCTGGACCTCGTCATAGACAACAATGATTTCGTGACTCTCCTGGGCCCCTCAGGATGCGGCAAGACAACTACGCTGCGCATGATAGCAGGCCTGGAGACTCCTACAAGCGGCAGGATCACCATAGGCGACAGGGTCGTCTTCGATTCAGAGAAGGGAATAAACATCCCGCCTAACAAGCGAAAGGTAGGCTTTCTTTTCCAGAACTATGCCCTTTGGCCAAACATGACAGTGTACCAGAACATCTCATTCGGGCTGACCAATGTCCATGAGGAGCTTGAGAAGATCGATTTCGAGGCAAGGACCAGCATGGATATCATCAGGGTCCTTGGACGCGAGAAGGAGCTTGCCAAGCAGCTTTCTGAGTCCAGGATGGAAGGCGGAGCACTGGATGAGAAGAAAGCGCTGCTTCGCCTCATTGACACCTTCACCATCTCCATGAGCACTGCCAAGAGAATCCTTGGGGCAAAGGACCTCAAGGCCCTTAAGGAAAGTGCACAGAAGAAGCTGGAGGAACGCAGGCAGGATGCTGTCTCCCATGGCTTGAAGCTTGACGACAAGGCCCGCTTCTTGTCAGGCTCCTCAGTGATAACCGAGACCCGAAAGCTCAGCGAGGAGGAGATAGACCTGGCTGTGAGAAGAGTTTCCAGGCTTGTGAAGATAGGCATGTTCATGGACCGCTACCCAGCCGAGCTTTCCGGAGGCCAGCAGCAGCGCGTGGCCATAGCTCGAACACTGGCTCCCGAGCCAACCGTGCTCTTCATGGATGAGCCGCTTAGCAACCTGGATGCCAAGCTCAGGCTGGAGATGCGCTACGAGCTGCAGAGGCTCCATGTCAATACAGGGAGCACCTTTGTGTACGTAACCCATGACCAGATGGAGGCCATGACCCTGGCTACCAGGATATGTCTCATGAACAATGGAGTGCTTCAGCAGTATGCAGCCCCGCTAGAGGTCTACAACAAGCCTCATAACCTGTTTGCTGCTGACTTTGTGGGAAACCCTTCCATAAACTTCATAGATGCCCAGGGCGAGATCCAGAAGGATGGAAAGGTAAGGCTGAGCATCCTTGACGGCAGAAGCGCCATCTTTACCCCAAGCGTGGATGTGGCCCGATGGTTTGATGAGCATTCCAAGACCCAGCAGTCCAGGCTGCAGGCCCAGAAGGCCGTTGAGGAAGGCAAGAGCCATGTTGAGAAATCCAACAAGGATGAGGCTTTCAAGTACCATATTGCCCGTGTTGATGAGACCGAGCTAGAGGTGCAGAAGCAGCTTGATGAGAGAAGAAGCTTCGTTCTTGGCGTAAGGCCTGAGTGCCTTGAGCTTGATCCCGCCTCCGGCATAGAGGGCGAGATCTATGGAGCCATGCCCACCGGCATGGAGTCCACCATAAAGGCAAGGGTTGCAGACTATCTGCTCACAGGCGTGATCTTCGGCAACTCGCGCTTTAAGATTGGATCCAAGATATCGCTGGGAATAGGGACCGATCGAATCATGCTCTTTGATGCAGTCAGCCAGGACTTCATAAGCCTTGGAAGCATCACCCTCTAGCAGCAAAGCTCAGACCTTTCAAATGACCTTGCCTCATAGTCTTTTCCATTCTTCTATGGTAGACTCATGGGGCGAGGTTGTTTATGGATACAGTCATCATAAAGAAAGACGAGCTTGAGGCCGTTTTCTATAAGAAGCTTGTCAAGCATGGCCTGGGACCTGAGCAGGCTGGGAGCATAGCTTCGGTCTTCGCTCTCAATGCAGCCGATGGGATACTCACTCACAGCGTCTATCGCTTTGAGCGTCAGGTCGAGCAGCTGGACAGCGGCCTTGCAAAGCCAGGTACAATGCCTTTAAAAGTTGCAGGATTTGGCGGCCTTGAGCGCTATGATGCGCTCTTTGGGCTTGGCATCACAAGCGCAATCTTCTCCATGAAAAGAGCCTGCGAGCTAGCAAGCGAGAATGGAATAGGTGCAGTGGCGCTTAGGAATGCCAACCACTGGATGAGGGCTGGCTACTATGCCTTGATGGCTTCTGAGAAGGGCTATGTTGGAGTCTGCTGGACAAACACCATGGCTAACCTCTGCGCCTGGCAAAGCAAGGAGCCTGTCATAGGCAACAATCCAGTTGCCATGGCAATGCCTTCTGAGAAGGGCTGCGCCATGCTCGTTGACTCGGCAATGTCCCAGTTCTCTGTGGGCAAGACAATGCAGTATGCCATGGAGTCAAGACTTCTGCCAGTCCCAGGAGGCTGGGATGAGAAGGGCGAGCTGACCTGCGACGCCCAGGCTATAGTCAACACAAGGCGCTTCCTGCCGGCGGGCTACTGGAAGGGAAGCGGATTCTCCATGATCCTGGATGCCATGGCCTCTTTCCTAAGCGATGGAAACACAACAAGCCAGATCAAGGGCGTCAACCCCTTGGTTGAGACAGGCTTGAGCCAGGTATTCATCGCAATAGACCCAAGGACAATAGGATCAGATGGAGCGCAGGGGATAATCGATTCCATTGCCAAGAGCGTCGAGCCGGATTGCAGGATCCCTGGCGGCCAGCTTTACCAGAAAAGAGAGAAGGCCTTGAAGGAGGGCATAGAGTTCTCCAGAAAGACCTGGAATGACATTCTTGCCCTTTGACCTAGGCGATTCTTGTATTTTTGCTCATATGGCCTTATCCTGTATACAGGAGCGTAACTATAATGTCATGGATCTGGTTTGGCGTGCTGGTAATCTTGGTGGTGCTTGAAGCATCCACCATGGCCTTGGTATCGATCTGGGGAGCAATAAGCGCCTTGATCATGATATTCTTGTGCCGTACGGGCATGAGCGTGGCTTATCAGGTGCTGATTTTCATGGTCATGACTCTGGTTCTCATCTTCACTACAAGGCCCTTGGTGATTGCATCAAGAAAAAAGAAGACTGAAAACGACGGAATAAACACGCTTGTGGGCCAGGAGGTAAGGCTTTCCAAGGCAATCAAGCCCTTTGACAAGGGCCTTGCCGTGAGCAAGGGCGGCGTAACCTGGACCGTGGTGGCGGCAGATGGGTCTTCCATTCCCGAAGGCTCTGTGTGCACAGTCGTCTCAGTAGAGGGTAACACTCTCTCAGTAAAGCTAAAGGAGGATCAAGAATGATCTATGTTGTAATTGGAGTTCTTGCCCTGGCAATTATCCTTATAATCGCCAATGTCAAGATAGTCCCGCAGTCTCAGGCACGCGTCCTCGAGCGCCTTGGCGCCTATTCCACCACCTGGAATGTAGGCATACATGTGAAGTTCCCATTCATAGACAGGATCGCCAACACAGTGTCGCTGAAGGAGACTGTCCTTGACTTTCCTCCTCAGCCTGTGATCACCAAGGACAATGTGACAATGATGATCGACACAGTCATCTACTTCCAGATCACTGACCCTAAGCTCAATACCTATGGCGTCGAGAATCCTCTCAGCGCCTTAGAGAACCTATCAGCAACAACGCTTAGGAACATAATTGGAGACCTGGAGCTTGACCAGACCCTGACCAGCAGGGATGTGATCAACAGCAAGATGAGGATCATCCTCGACGAGGCCACCGATCCATGGGGCATCAAGGTCAACAGGGTCGAGGTCAAGAACATCATCCCCCCTGAGGCCATAAAGGAAGCCATGGAGAAGCAGATGAGAGCCGAGCGAGAGAGACGCGAGGCCATACTCATAGCAGAGGGCAAGAAGCAGAGCGCTATACTTGTGGCTGAAGGCCAGAAGCAGTCCATGATCCTTGAAGCCGAGGCTCATAAGGAAGCAGCCATACAGAAAGCCCAGGGAGAGGCCCAGGCAATACTAGAGGTCCAGAAGGCCAAGGCCGAGGGAATAAGGATGATAAGGGAGGCAGGAGCTGATGATTCAGTGATCCGGCTAAGGTCCCTTGAGGCTCTGGAGAAGGTCGCTGACGGCCAGGCTACCAAGCTTATCATTCCATCAGATATCCAGAACATGGCAGGCCTGGTCTCCAGCATAGCTGAGACCGTCAGGCAATAAGCCAAGCAGAGCGCTCGCAAGAAGTGAACCATCAGAATTCACGGATTGCGGCATCTGCTTAAGCGGACTTGGAAAAACAAGCATACGGCATCCAGCTTTGGCTGGAGCCGTTGTTTTTTGTAAGAACAGCTAGCTTTCCATTTTATAAGGCAAGCAATTGATAATAGTGAAATAGCTATCGGTTTTGTGAACAAGCCTAAAAAAAATGATTTTTGGT
>JAQVSP010000109.1 GCA_028700425.1 Sphaerochaetaceae bacterium
TTGTGTGACAACTTCGGCGTTGGATATGCAGACCTTGAGAAGATAGCCAAGCTTCCGTTCACCTATGCCAGCCTGGACCCCGAGCTCTCAGGCAAGATTTCCAGCCCTCGGGAGAAGGCGGTCATCAATCGCCTGATAGGCCTTCTAAAGGAGCTTGGATACAGGGTGGCTGCGGGAGGATTCGTCAGCGACAGCGATGTCCAGCTGGGCATAAGCCTAGGAATTGACCTGGTAATGGGCTGCAAAGGCGACCGGATTCAGCTTGATCTCTAGGCTTGCAGCCTTTTTCAAGCTGCTGTGGATTAGGTCTTGTCCTTAAAGATTGACTATGAAGAAAAGGATCATCACTGCAATAGCGATAACAGCGGCGAAGAGGCTTTTCACCTTTCCAAGCAGGTAGGCTACGCATGAGCCTATGCAAAGAGAAGCTGCAAGAAGCAGCGCAAGCAGCTTGGGCATATGAGTTGGATTGGTGCCGAACTGTGTCACTATGGTGTCTGGGAGCAGAGCCATTCCCAGTACAAAGCCTGCTATGGCACAGGCAATCAATGCAAAGACTAAGATCTTCTTCATGGTTGCAAGGTATCATGAAAGCATATCCTGCACCAAGCCCTTTCCTGGAGCTGGATTTTCAATTATCATGAATATGAATTGAGAGGAGAGGCAGCCTTGTTTTCCTTAGATGTGCTTTTAGGTATGGCAATACCGTTTCTAGGAACCGTTCTGGGTTCAGCTTGCGTGTTCTTCATGAGAAAAAGCCTTGGAGAGAGGGTTTCCAAGGCCCTTTCTGGCTTTGCCGCCGGCGTTATGGTTGCGGCTTCGGTCTGGAGCCTGATCATTCCGGCTCTGAACATGGCTTCAGGCCTGGGAACCTGGAGCTTTGTGCCAGTGGCTCTTGGGTACCTGGCAGGCACCTTCTTTCTTCTGCTTCTTGACCACATCATCCCTCATCTCCATGTAGACAGCAGCAAGGCGGAGGGACCTTCCTCCAAGCTTCGCAAGACAACACTTCTCGTGCTTTCAGTGACTCTTCACAACATCCCAGAAGGCATGGCTGTGGGAGTCGTGTATGCAGGCCTGCTCAAGGGCAATGGAGCCATAACGACAATGGGTGCACTGGCCATGGCCATCGGCATTGCCATTCAGAACTTTCCGGAGGGAGCCATCATATCAATGCCTCTGAGAGGGGAGGGAAAAGGCAAGGCCAGGGCATTTCTGTCAGGATGCCTAAGCGGCCTGGTCGAGCCTATAGGAATGTTGCTGACAATAGCCTTTGCTTCCATCATTGCACCAGCCATGCCATTTTTGCTGAGCTTTGCTTCTGGAGCAATGCTTTATGTGGTTGTCGAGGAGCTTGTGCCTGGCATGGCTGAAGGCCAGCACTCCAACGCAGGGGCCATCTCATTTGCCCTTGGCTTTGCGTTGATGATGGTGCTGGACGTAGTGCTGGGATAAAAGAAAGGCCATCCTTGAAGATGGCCTTTATATGACTTTATTATCCTCTACTGCTTTTCAAGATACACGGTCAGCGTATTGGGCTTGAGCTTGAATCCATCCCCGGTGCAAAGGTCGATTACGTTTCCTACAACAGGAGCCAGCACTAGGTCTGCTACCTGGTAGCCCCATCTCAGGCTCTTCCTTATCGTTACCAGGGTTGTCTGATAGCCTTCCTTCGAGAGCTCAATGATATGAGCCTTCTTGGTTTCAAGCTGAACTGTTGTCGGGGTGATTCCTCTTTCAAATCCATCCACTCGCACCTTGGCACCCTGTGGGTCAGTTATGATAGTGATTGTCTGTGTGCTATCCTCCATGATGGTGGCGCAGCTGGACAGCAGTATGCAGATCAATGCTGCAATGATCAGAAAGCTTTTCTTCATGTATTCTCCTAATTCGAGAAGGATAATGTATCTTTGTGTCGTTGTCAAACTTATAATGGGATTATGGCAGCTTTTCACTCTGCTAAAGCCTGCTTTGTCCTCGCTTTCATCTTGCCCTGAATGCCATGGTTCATTAGATTGAAGGCATGAAGCAAAAGAGCATAATCATCATTGGCATTTTTGTCCTGCTTGCTGCGGCAGCCTTGCTGTGGCTTGGTCAGCCGCAGGCGCAAGCAGTGGAGTATCGAGAGTTCGCTGAAAGCCTTGAAGAGGGCAAGATAAGCTCTGTGTCCATAAAGAAGGATTCCCTGGTCTTCTCGCTCAGCGGTGATGGCTTGCTGTACAGGACAGCCAATCCAGGCTCTTCCGACCTGAAGGAAAGGCTTCTTCTCTCCGGCGTCAAGGTGGAGGACAGCAGCGAGGAAGATATGCTTGGCTATGTAATGGACATGGCTTTCAATGTGATCTTCTTTGGCCTGATAGCCTTTGGCATAATGAAGCTTGTCCAGGCCTACAGCAAGACCTACCGCGTTGTTCGCAAGACCGGAGTCAGCTTTGATGACATTGCCGGCATGGATGATATAAAGACTGAGATGATGAGGGTTGTCGATGTTCTCAAGAACCCATCAAGGTATAGCGGCAAGGGCATCAGGCAAATCAAGGGCATCATACTTGAGGGCCTTCCTGGAAATGGCAAGACCATGTTTGCCAAGGCTCTTGCCCAGGAATCTCATGTAAACTTCATAGCCACAAAGGGCGCTGACTTCCAGAGTGCCCTTATGAGCATGGGCGCTATGAAGCTCAGGATGCTTTTTGCAAAGGCAAGACGGAGAAAGCCATGCATTGTCTTCATCGATGAGTTCGACAGCATCGGCGAGCGGCGCAACTACGCAGGAACCGGCATAGACAAGGAGAACAACCGCATCATAACAACTATGCTCAACGAGATGGATGGCTTTGCTTCAGGCAGCGGAATCCTGGTGGTGGCGGCTACAAACTCCTATGCCTCTCTTGATCCTGCCCTCATAAGGCCAGGCCGCTTTGACCTGAAGTTCAATATAGGAAACCCTGACCAGAATACCAGGCTCAAGCTCGTAGAGCTGTATACAAAGACAAGGAAGCTTGATGATAGCCTAGACAAGGTTATGCTTGCACAAGCCTTTGATGGGCTGAGCTGCAGCGCAATCGAAGCTATCCTCAATGAGGCTTCGGTGCTGGCAAGCATGGCAGGCAGGCCTGCCATAAGCTATGACGACATAGTCATGAGCGCTGCAAAGACAGCAAGCAAGATCCGCCTTAGGCGTTGAGCCTTGCCTGTATAGGCTCGCGGAGCTTCTGAGAAAGAAGAACTGACAAGACGATCTTGATGAAATCTCCAATAAGGAAGGGCAGGGTTGTCACAGCAAGAGCCTTGGCAAGGGTGTAGCTGGGCAGCTTGTACATGAACCAGGCCAGGCCGCCTGAGTAGATGATCGCTGTTCCCAGCAGCAGGGCCAGGGCATCGAGATACCAGGCGCTCTTCTTCTTGGAGAGAAAGGCAATGGCTCCGCTAGCCAGGCAGGCAAGGGGCATTGCAAGCAGAAAGCCTCCTGTGGGACCCAGAAGAGCTGCGAGCCCTCCGCCTGAGGTGAAGACCGGAAGCCCGATCAAGCCAAGAAAAAGATACAGCGCAATTGCCAGGAAGCTGTAAATAGGCCCAAGGGTCAGGCTTGCTAGATATACGAAGAAAGTCTGAAGAGTGATTGGGACTGGTGGAAGGGGCAGCCTGATGAAGGTGCCGGCGATTGTCAGGGCGCAGAATAACGCTATCAATACGATCTTTGAGATTTTCATAGCTAGAGTGTACGCAATAGGCAAAAACAATTCAACTGCATTGTTTTTTTGGCCTTAGTCTGATAAAGTCAAGTCGTGTTGCAAGTTAGGGACCTTTGTTACAAGAACATACTTCATGATGTGAGCTTCAGTCTGCAAAGAGGGTCCTTTTGTGTAGTGGCAGGTGCAAATGCCAGTGGTAAGACCACCTTGCTAAGGTGCATCAAGGGCCTTTACAAGCATGATGGCGACGTTGAGATGGACGAGAAGTGCTTCCTGGTGTTCCAGGATCCTGACACTCAGATCATCGGCTCGACAGTGGAGAAGGACCTAGGGTTCGGCATCGAGGACAAGAGCAGAATAGCGCAGGTTGCCTCAGCCTTCGGCCTTGAGGGCCTGATGGATAGAAAGCCCTCCACCCTGAGCGGCGGCGAGAAGCGAAGGCTTGCAATAGCTGATGCCATAGTTTCTGGGGCAAGGATCCTTCTTCTGGATGAGATCTTCTCCAACCTTGACTATCCTTCCATAAGGATGGTGATCAAGACATTGAAGGACCTGCGTGACGATGGTGTGACGATTGTCCTTGTGACTCATGAGATAGAGAAGGTTCTTGCCTTGAGCGATTACCTGGTCATACTGGACCATGGGCGGATCGCTCACCAGGGAAGGACTGAAGAGCTCTTCAGCCTGGTTGACTGGGAAGCCCACGGAATCAGAGCCAAGGGAAAGCTGGAGAGCATGCTATGGCAGTGATGCTTGGCTACGAGGAGAGGCGCACAGTCTTGCATTCGGCAGGCTCTGCGCTGAAGCTGGCCATTGTTGTGGTCCTGGCAATCTGTCCTTGGTGGATAAGCCTCCCCTTGGCGCTGGTTGCAGCCATAATAGTCAGGCTTCCTTTTTTCAAGGCTCTGCTGCAGTCGCTTTTCCTGCTTGCGCTAGCTGCCCTCATATGGATCGAGAATGGCTATCAGAGCTCCTTGAGCTTCTGCGCTGTCATCCTAAATGGCCTTGTGCTGGCAAGGTGCACTGCTCCAGAGGACCTGGCAGCCAGCCTTAGGCCAGTTCTGGGAAGAAGCTTCGCCTTGGCAATCAGCTTTACGCTGGCCATGCTTCCAATGGTCATGGACACCCTTGAGGAGTCAAAGCTAGCCTGGCTATCAAGAGGGCAGAGGTTCCTTGGGCAGGATTTTCTTCTGGATGTTATGGAGCGCCTTCTGAATAAGGCGGATGAGTATAGCATGGCATATGAGGCACGCTTTGGTGCATAGGAGGGGGAATGCAGCTTGACATTGAATACCTGATGGAGAATCTGAGCCTGGAAGAGAAGGCCGGCCTTTGCTCGGGAGACGGGTCCTGGTGGACCAAGTCAGTCGAAAGGCTCGGGCTGAAGGCCATCATGGTCAGCGATGGGCCCAATGGGCTCAGGCAGCAGCCACGCAAGCGTGACAGCCTTGAAGGCAGCAAGAGCGTGGAGGCTGTGTGCTTTCCAACAGGCTCCTGCGCAGCATCAAGCTTCGACAAGAATCTATTCAGTGAGCTTGGAGACAACCTAGGCAAGGCTGCAAGGGCCAGAAGGCTTCATACAATACTTGGGCCGGCCATAAACATCAAGCGAAGCCCTCTTTGCGGAAGGAACTTCGAGTACCTTTCCGAGGATCCTTATCTATCGGGCAAGCTGGCAAGCTCCTATATTAAGGGAGTGCAGGCCAATGGCGTTGGCGTCTCTCTCAAGCATTTTGCTGCCAACAACCAGGAGTATTGCCGCATGAGCGTCGACTCAATCATCAGCGAGAGAGCCTTGAGGGAGATCTACTACTGCGGCTTTGAGATGGCGGTCAAGGAAGCCCATCCTTGGGCCATGATGTGCTCCTACAACAAGATCAATGGAGTCTTCTCCTCTGAGAATGGCTGGCTCATGAGCCACATCCTTCGAAAGGAATGGGGCTTCGACGGCATAGTCATGACCGATTGGGGGGCGATGAACGATCGCATCAAGGCCCTTAAGGCAGGCGTCGAGCTTGAGATGCCTTCTTCCGGCGGGAAGAGAGACGAGGTCCTGATTGAGGCTGTGGAAACCGGCAAGCTTCGCAAGCGTGATCTCGACGAGCATGTCAGGCGCATCCTTTGCTGGATAGCCAAGGGCATCGAGAGCGACGATGAGTATGAAAGCTATGACCTGGACGCCCAGCATGAAGCTTCTGTACGCATGGCCACTGAGTCGGCTGTGCTTCTGAAGAACAGCTTCGATGTGCTGCCGATTTCCCCCAAGGCCAAGGTCGCCTTCCTGGGAACCTATGCTGCAAATCCACGCTTCCAGGGCGGAGGATCAAGCCATCTTGTCCCTTACAAGCTGAGA
>JAQVSP010000017.1 GCA_028700425.1 Sphaerochaetaceae bacterium
AAATTGATCTGTGCCATGTGCCATCCTCCAATTGATGTTTTTGTGGTTATTAACATTCTAATCGAAGGCTGGGCCCATGGCTCATTTTTTGTTTTCAGAATTTACACCAGTTTATCGACTCTATCGCTCCACCTGTGCTCTTCATAGGAAATGTTTGACAAATTGAGTCTCTATAGTGCTATCATCTCTGTAGATAGGTTAGTTTCCATCTGAAAGTAAAACTCTGGCAGCTGGACACAAGATCCAATCTTTATAATGGGAAAGCAGATTCTACTGAATAGCTAAAGGAGAGAAATATACATGATTCTTAACCAATGGTATGCCATATTGCCTTCAAGAAAGATCAAGAAAAACAGGATAATCGCAGTGAGGAGGCTGAACCTGGACCTGGCCTTGTTCCGCAATAAAAAGGGAGAGATCGCCTGTGTAAGCGATCAATGCACTCATAGAGGAGCAGCACTTAGCAAGGGCAAGCTTATAGGTGACTGCATCCAGTGCCCTTTCCATGGGCTGGAGTTTGACAAGGACGGAAAATGCAGGTTCATTCCTGCCAACGGCAAGGCATCCACAGCAGACATCACCAGATATAACGTGAGGCACTACCCAGTCAGGGAATTGAATGGAATAATCTACATATGGCTTGGAGATAAGGAAAAAGCAACAGGCAAGTTGCCTTTCTTCTACGATGATATAGATGACTCCTATGTCTACAGCGAGATTGAGGATCATTGGAACTCTCATTATTCTCGATGCATTGAAAACCAGCTAGATGTGGTTCATGTGCCGATTGTCCATTACAATACGATAGGAAAGGGCAGCAAGACCTTGATCAACGGCCCGAAGGTTGAGTTTGAGAACGGCATCCTGACAACCAGTGCAAACAATGAAGTGGACAATGGACAAAGCCCCAAGGCCCCTGCTGATTGCGTAATAAGGGAAACCAATCTCAACTTCATCTTCCCTAATCTCTGGATGAACCATATAAGCTCAAGGATAAAGGTAATAATCTACTTTGCCCCGGTTGATGATGAAAACACAATATTGTACATAAGGTTCTACTGCAAGATCGCTAGGTTCAGGGCAGTGAACAGCCTTGTTGCATTCATCGGCAAGTATGCCAACAAGATCATTGAGCGCCAGGACAAGCGCGTCGTCATCACCCAAAAGCCCAAGGCCTCTTCCTATAAGTCAGGAGAGAAGCTTCTTGTGGGGGACGGGCCTATCATAATGTATCGCAGAAAGCGAGAAGAGCTAAAGAACTTGTAAAAAGGATAGCTGCAGCTTGCACCTATCCTGCAGAGGCTGGTTTTTATTATATTGATATTGGATAAGATTAGGAGAGAGTGTAAGAGAAAAAAAGGCTTGCATCTTAAGCTTGGGTTGGCAATTACCCAAGACATCAGGCTGCGTTATGTTGAATGCAGCCAACCTAAGAAGAAAGGCGCAAGGGTTTTATTGTATATTTGAAAATGCATCTATTGGCACGAATCATTCATAAGAAAAACCAACAGCACAAGTCACATTGATTAAAGAAGGCATAAATAGAAAAGGAGAAAGCTAGATGGATAGGAAAATCAGGCAGCTGGTTCAAGGCTTCAGGACGGAGGATGGTGCAGGCGTGAGCTTGGTGCGTGTCTTGGGAAACAGGACGGTTCAGGAGTTTGACCCTATCCTGATGCTGGATTCCTTTGACAGCACAAGCCCCGATGATTACACAGCGGGATTCCCATTTCATCCCCATAGAGGCATTGAGACAATCAGCTATGTGTATCTTGGACATATGACCCATAGGGACAGCCTTGGCAACGAGGATACCATCGGGGACGGAGAGGTCCAGTGGATGACAGCAGGATCGGGCATAATGCACGAAGAACAGCTTCCAGCAGCCAAGAGGCTGCTTGGGGTGCAGCTTTGGCTCAATCTCCCTCAGAAAGACAAGATGGTGGGGCCGGCTTATCACAGCATCAAGAACTCTGAGATTGAGGAGATAGAGCGTGATTGGGGCAAGCTAAGATTGCTGGCAGGCGAGTTTGAGGGCCGAAAGGGCTATATGGGCAAATATCTTCCCCTGGATTATTACGATATTCACCTTAGGCCAAAGGCCTCTGCAGTCCTAAATACTGGCAAGGACGATTCGGTAATGCTTTTCACTCTCTTGGGAGATGCCTTCATAGATGATGAGCTGGCAAGGGAAAAGACCGCAGTGAAGCTGACTTCAGGCGATCAAGTGAGGATAAGGGCAACAGGCAAGAAGGCTCAGGTGCTGTTCATAAGCTCAAGAGCCCTGGCTGAACCCGTGGCCTGGGGCGGACCTATTGTCATGAACACCAAAGAAGAGCTGAACCAGGCCTTTGATGATCTACGAAGGGGCACCTTCTTGCATGACAGGATTTCCTATTGAGGACAGGATACAGAGAGGAGTGAATGACCATGAATAAGATAAGGATACTAGGCATTGTGGGTTCCTTGAGGAAGGATTCCTATAACAGGCAATTGGCATTGGCTGCAAAGCAGCTTGTCGGGGACAGGGCTGAGTTTGAATTGCTCGAATACAATGATATTCCCTTTATGAACCAGGACATTGAATTTCCTGCACCTGAAGCAGTAAGGCGCATTCGCGAGCAAGTCAAGGCTTCAGACGGCATATGGTTCTTTACTCCCGAGTACAATCACTTTTTCCCCGGGGTGCTGAAGAACCTGCTGGATTGGCTATCCCGCCCCATAGGCGAAAAAGAGCCTCAGGTTCTTGCTGGAAAGCCAGCTGCAATAAGCGGAATCACCCCCGGCATGTCTGGAACTGGAATAGCCCAGGACCATCTGGTCACCCTCATCAGTGCATTGAACATGGTGGTCATGAATGTACCGCGGCTTACGATTCCCAATGCCCTGCAGCAGGTTGATGAGCAGGGCAAGCTGGCTCTTAAGGGAAGCTATAAGTATCTGGAGCGGCAGGCAGATGCATTCCTAGGCTTTGTACAAAAAACCTTCAGGTAAAATAAGAAATGGCTAAGACACAATTTAAGTTGCTTTTTGATTTTTTTAAATTATAATTTAAGGAGGAAAGTTGCTGTCGAAACCTTCATGATGGATTTAGATAATGAATATTGCGAATGCCAATCCTTTAGAGAATGATATCTATATAAAGACTGCAATCTGCAAGTCTATCAATGATCAGATAAACCAAGAGAGGAGGTAGGAAAATGGCAAAATACGTATGTTCCGTTTGTGGATATACCTATGACGAAGCAAAGGGCATTCCTGAAGCAGGCATTGCTCCAGGAACTGCATGGGAGGACCTTCCGGCCGATTGGGTCTGTCCTCTTTGCGGAGCAGCAAAATCCGAGTTCGAGAAACAAGGTGAGCCTGCTGCCAGCTCTGGCACCAAGACGGCATCTGAGGCTCCAATGCCTGCAGACATGAAGAAGATGTCGCCCCTTGAGATCAGTGCACTCTGCTCAAATCTGGCGCGGGGCTGTGAAAAGCAGTACAAGCCAGAGGAGGCTGCCCTTTTCAAGGAATTGGCAGAATATTTCAAGAAAGCAGCTTCTCCTGTTCAAGCCCCAGAATTCAGCCAGCTGCTCGCCTTGATTGAAAAGGACCTTGCCCAGGGTTTTTCGAGTGCAAATGCTACAGCAGCTGATGCAAAGGATCGAGGTGCTCTTCGTGCTCTTACATGGAGCGAGAAGGTCACTCGCATTCTCAAGTCGCTTTTGGCTCGATATGAGAAAGAGGGCGAATCAATGCTCGAGAATACAGGAGTATATGTCTGCACCATCTGCGGCTTTATCTACATAGGGGACAACCCGCCTGCAATTTGCCCTGTTTGCAAGGTTCCGAATTGGAAGTTTGAAAAGATTGAAGGGAGGTGACAAGAATGATCAAGAAATTTGCAGTAAGGAATATTCGTCTTTGCACAAAGGACTGTCTGTGCCTCTATATCTGTCCAACGGGAGCTACTGATACAGAGAACAGCATAATTGATGTTTCGAGGTGCATTGGCTGCGGAGATTGTGCAGACGCCTGTCCGTCTGGCTCTATTTCGATGGTCCCTGTAGGGTATCCACCTCAGCAGGAAAAGGCTGAGTCGGTTGTCAATGCCTTGAATTTGCTTTTGCGCAGCAAGACTGAACAGGAGAGCATTGCTGCCGGCTTGCCAGGAAAGCTGGCTCTTGCCATAGAAAGATCCAACCAGATCATGGCTGAGGATATCATCCGTGAGGCTGGGTACATGCTTCCTCAAAGTGAGAATGTAAGGGATTTTCTAAAGTCTCTTCAGCAATCTGAGGGCTTTCCGTCTGATAAGGCAAGAAGATTGCTGGAGCTCTTGAGTGAGAATGAAGAGAAGTAGAGCATCCGAAGATTGAAGGAATCTGAATTGAGTAACCGGCAGGCATCGTCTGCCGGTTTATATTTAGAGTCCTGTAGGCAAATTGCCTAGCTTCTTTGGACAGCTCCTAGGATTGCTTGTCTTCTCGTGAGTTCATCATCTTGACAAGCGATTTTGGAATTGCTGGATCAAGCAGTTAGAGAGTATAAAATGAGCAGCCATCATAGACAGCTGCTCAAGATAAGGGTTTGATTAAATTCTCCTGACGGCCTAGAAGAATGTGCAAGTATTGGCACAGCTGATGAGCGAGACAATAATTGCATTGATGATTCCAGGCAGATAGGGGTTTCCTGTCTTCTTATATATCTTTCTAGCTACGATGACAGAGATAGGCAGGATGGCAACCAATGGGAAAAGCCATACTATCATCAGGTGTGTCTGGTTTGCTGAATAGGCAAGAAATCCTGTGCGATAGAAATGTGTATATTGGATCAAGGTGACGATTAATGCGGGAAGCCCTGTGGCTACAGCCAGGATCAGGGTATTCAACCATTCTTTTCCAGCTATCTTGCGGTAATTGAAACAGTTCACAGAGATGGAACTTGCAATATAGAAGACGCTGCTGATGAGAATGAATGGAATAGCAATTCGAATATAAACAGGGTTGAATCTGTTGATGGCCAGTACCCATACGCGGAAATCCACTTGGAAGAGGTAATCAGCCATGAACACCCATAGATAGGAGCTGATAACCACTGTTATGGCCAGCAGGATGGTCTTAAGGAGATTCACTAAGGAGATCTTGATTCCTGTTGCAGCCAGATCAATCTGCTCTTCCTTATTGATGAACTTAGTTGCAAACATCAAAAGGATGGTGAACAGACCACAGCATGCCGCCCAGACTGAGATGCCACGTACCGCGGACTGATCCAGGAATGTTGGTGCGAATGTAGCAGCCTTTGTTGCTTGCATTATTGGCAGGTAGAATATAGTGCCAAAGGCCGCAGCCAGTGCGAGACTGACCCAGAACCACCATTGCTTGCCTCTTGCAGGAGCCGGGCCAGAGATCTCTGTCCTTTTCACTGATTTGAAGAATGGCAATCTCAAAAGCACAGTCGTAAAAGTGACCACGAACATCACAAAACCGATTATTCCGAGAATGTTGAAGAAAACTTTCCATTGCCATACCTGATTGCTGCTGTCAATTGGATTCGGTGCCTTTAGGGAGGCATCAAAGAACTCAATCGTTGCTTTCGTAGATCTAGCGCTGAAGTGAGACCATGGATGGATGATGTTATGGGTGTAGATTACGCGTATAGCATCTCTTCCATCAATGTTTTTCGTGTAGACAGTGTTGGCTTTCAATTCAGCAGTGCCAGCTGGGGCAATACCAAAATTCAGGAAGGTCTGAGCGAACTTGCTGTTGATGAAGTCTGGCTTGGGCTGGGCCACACCCTTTTCATCGGTGATATTGAATGCAAACTCATCGTATTGGCCTGCAACCACTCCAACATCCCTGTTTCCATATGATGTGTCATAATTGGGATCCATGCTGTTCACAAGAACTGCAGCCACATACCTGCTGCCATTTGCCTCATCGCTGCGTACTGAGAAGTTGGAGCTGAAGCCTCCAAACGAGTGTCCAGTCACACCGATGCGTGTGTTATCAACATAGTTGATGTCAGCTAGGAAACTTACGCCTTCCCATACGCTGTTCATCATGCCAGCCATGCCAGGTGTAATCTCGGAATCTCCATGACTGGTCATATCTATCGCCAGAACTACAAAGCCTCTGCGGGAAAGCTCAACAAAATTCAGATCCTGCATTCCCCTGTTGTTAAGAAATCCATGGCTTGTCACCACTGCAGGTGCAGCATTCTCTGCCGTAGCTGTCTTTGGCTTCAGTAGCCATCCACTACGCTGGTACCCATCAGAACCAACCCATGAGACTTCAGTCACCTTTACTGAACCACCTCCAGTTTGGACTAGCGATGCACCAATCATGCTTACAAGCATTAGTGCGATGGCAACGACAAGGAACAGATTGTTCTTGCACTTAGTCATTTTTGACCCTCCCTTTTTTTTATATCACATAGGATAAATATATATCCTATATGATACATATGTTACTGCAGTAAAAACAGAAAAGCAATCTAATTTTTTTCAAGTGGACATTCAATGTTTATGTGTGTTACTTTACTAATCAAGGAGAGTGTTCGTGATTGCTTGGATGGGGCGGTATCGCCAACTAGTTGAAGCCCTTGTTCGCCATGTTAATCTGGTCAATCGTGCTGGAAGCTTTAAATTCAACATTTGTGACGATTTATGGGTGAATAATTTTGAATGGCAGGTTTTGGAGTACCTGTACGAGCATGAAAGCAATGATGATCCAATGCTTAGGGTCTCTGAAACCTTAGGCATTGCCCAAAGCACTTATTCCAAGATAATCAACCAGCTTCATAAAGGTAAACTGATTGAGAAATTCCATACTCCTGACAATAAGAAGAATGTTATCATCCGCATTAGTGAGAAGGGGAAGAAAGCTTATGAAAGAGCTTCTATACAAGTCTCAAAAAGTTCATGGCATTTGTTTTTTGAGCGTCTGAATGATCTTCCTGATGAAAGCCTATCGGCTTTCACTGAAGCCCTTGATCTATTGACAAGCTGCTTGCCATCTAGGCAGGAAGAAATTAAGACTGATAGAAAAAAACTGATACCTATAGATTGAGTCCTTCAAGGCAATAGATAGGCCGCACTGCCTTTTTTCTCCTGTCCATATGTCCTTATAGAGTCAAGGCTCTTGAGTGAGAGCTTTAAAGGGCATCTTGATTTCTCATGACATACAGAGCTTCGTTCAAGCAGGAATTCGTCAGCGAGTATCGAATAACAATGATTGGCTATCCCTTATTTACAGTTATCAGATTTATCTTCAAGCCCAAGCTTTCAAGCAAGCTGGTTCAAGCATAAGAGGCTTTCCTGATTATCAGCTGCCTTCTCTTAAAGGTCGGCTTAGGATTGCTTGTCTTCTCGTTGATTCATCAAGAATACAAACGGCTGAGCAATTTGTGGATCAAACAGTGTTCCTGCACCATTGCTTATGACATCAAGGGCATAGGCTTTGCGATCCTTGATAGGAAGACCGTCCCTAAGCATTATGCGGTCATAGGTTTCAGCCACTGCAATGATTCTTGAAAGCAAAGGTATTTGATCGCCTTCCAGATTTCGAGGATATCCAGAGCCATCCCAGCTCTCATGGTGTGCATATACGCTTTCTGCTAGATCAAGCGTATTGTCAAAGAGATTCAGGATGCGATATCCAGTCACGGAGTGCTGCTTCATCTTCTCTGTTTCATACTCTGTGAATATGTCCCCATTCAGAATTCCGTCATCAAGGGCAATCTTTCCAATATCATGCAGGTAGCCTGCTCTGCCTACACCCTTTATTTCCTTTTCAGGGAGATGCAAGGCAGTGCCCAAATCCATGCAGAGCTGGGAGACATTGACAGCATGCCTCTTCTCCATAGGGCTTCTTGAGAACAAGGTTTCGCAGATGCTGTTAATGATTTCAGCGCTTACAGACCTGCGGTTCAAGGTCTTGTCCTTATACATTGCATTTTCAGCGCTTGCGATTACCTCGAAGATCGGCTGCTCTTCAGACAGCTTGGTATCATAGCCAAAGGATGCACTGCACTTGATTGCCTTGACACTTGCGCTGGACAGCTCAGC
This sequence comes from Sphaerochaetaceae bacterium, assembly GCA_028700425.1. Taxonomy (GTDB): domain Bacteria; phylum Spirochaetota; class Spirochaetia; order Sphaerochaetales; family Sphaerochaetaceae; genus JAQVSP01. The sequence continues at coordinate 8,054 of JAQVSP010000017.1, forward strand.
TTTCAGCTTCTCAACGGTTTTCTCAGCGTCTGATCTAGCTGCATTAGGCAGCAGCATGATGAATTCATCACCACCGATTCGAGCGATCATGTCATTTTCCCTGCAGGCATTCTGAAAGGCGTCTGCCGTCTTCTTGAGCAATTCGTCTCCGGCGCTATGTCCAAACACATCATTTGTCAGCTTTAATCCGTTTATATCTGCAAAGATTATGGAGAGAGGAAGATTTTTCGGGCTATCAAGCTGTCCGAGGTTTTCCTCAAAGCATCTTCCATTGTGAATTCCAGTAAGTACGTCGTAGCAATGCATATACTGGATCTTCTCCTCTTTTCTCATGCGGTCGCTTATGTCCAGGAATGTCACGACAGCTCCAATGGCTTTGTCATCCACTATCTGTGGATGTGAATAATATTCCACGTTAAAAAATGTACCATCTGCTCTCCAATACACCTCATCATCCACTTGAATGCTTTCTCCTCTTTTGAGCGCCTTGCGAGATCTGCAGTCCTCAAGAGGATAGGGGGAGCCATCACGATAGGAATGATGAATCAGGCTGTGAATATTCTTTCCAACCAGTTCTTTCTCGTTCAAATGAAAAGCTGCAGAAAGCCAACTATCAGATGCAGGCTCTTCAGGCGCAGATCAAGCCCCACTTTTTATACAATACCCTCGATATCATAAAATGGATGGTTCTAGGGGGCTATTACACTGACAGCGTTGAAACAATAAATGAGCTGTCGCGATACTTGAGAATGAGCATAAGCAAGACAACAAATATTGTGATCCTTAGGGATGAAATCGAGCTGGGCAAGGCTTACGTCAAGATAATCCAGAAAAGGTTTCCTAGTAAGTTCGGCTTTGAGATTGATGCTGATCCTGACACCCTGGATTGTCTGCTTCCCAAGTTTGTTCTTCAGCCCATTCTTGAGAATTCCCTTACCCACGGCCTGCTGTATTGTGACAAGAGCGACTTGCTGCTGACCATCAGGGCCTGGATAAGTGATGGAACGCTGAATATCCAGATTGAGGACAATGGCATGGGGATGACGGCGGAAACACTGCAATTGCTGAAAAGCGGCTCAATAGAATCTAAGGAAGGGTACGGCCTTAAGAATACACGCCAGAGGCTTGTTCTCTTCAATGGCTCTGATACAGAGTTCAACGTAGAATCCAGGTTCGGAGTTGGAACCTGCGTGACCTTAGGGTTGAATGCAGCAAGGGCAGAGCGTAGGAAATAGGCTGAATTGGCTTCTCCTGTGAGAGGCTCTCAGAGGCTTTTCTGCTTCACTTCATTGTCCAGGAAATCCCTTAGGACCTGGGTATATTCATCGGGGCTATGGATAGCGCTTTTTGCGTGGACGCAATCCTTGAAGATGTGCATGGCCTTATTGTCCTTCTTTGCTTCATAAAGCTTGTAGACGACGCTTGTGGGAACGAAGCTGTCCTTATCCCCATGGACAAGCAGGGCAGGGATGCTCAGCCTTTCTAGGTGGTCTATGGGCTTTACATCGCTCATCCAGAAGCCATACTTGATTCTCAGTATCAGATTGCCCACATCCACGATCGGAAATCCTGGCAGCTTCATCTTGTACTGTATAGCGCTGTACATCTCTTCCTTCAAAGTTGCGTATCCGCAATCCTCGACTATGAAGTCCAGGCTTGGAAGCTGGTCGCTAGCCATCATGATGGTTCCAGCTCCCATGGACTCGCCATGGAGGCCCCAGAGACCCTTGAAGCCCAGGTCGTCCTGCAGGTGCCTTGTCACCTCGATAAGATCCATCGCCTCGTAGTAGCCCAGTGAGCAGAAGGCATTGCGTGTCTTCCCAGTTGCCGAATCTACGTAGGTCTTGTCGCTGACCCCGTGCCAGCGATGGTCATAGGTGATCACGTTGAAGCCTAGCGATCGATAGATCTCGCATACCTTCAGGACAGTGATCTGGTTGCTGGTGTATCCATGAAGAACAATTACATACTTGCTGGAGGGGCTTTCTGATCTGAAGATATTGCCCCTGAGCACATAGCGCCTTGATGTCTGGAAGGAGAATTCCTCTGGCTTGGTCCTTTGGAGAAAATCACGAGCATCAAAGCCCCAGCTCTTGAGCATGTCGAACTCATGCTCGTAGTCATATATCCTTGGCGTGGTGAAGGTCTTGATGAACTTGAAGGCAGCAATGAGAATAAATGCCAGAAGGGCGACAATCAATATAGAAACGGGTATTATGAACAGCATGGCTCGATTATAGCATAGCCTGGAGAAAGGTGGCGTCTCATCTTCTTCTTTCCTGGTCTTTAGGCTAGTATTGCCAGCATGATCATCAACAACAATTCTGTGGCCATCTTCGATGTGGATGGCACGCTCATAGACTCCATGGGCCTTTGGCCCAGCGCTGCTGATGCCTGGCTTTCCCAGAGGTCCCTTGCAATGGATGTTGACATGAAGGCTTACTATATGGCCAATGGACTGGGAGCCAGCTGCCGTCTGCTTGCTCAGAGATTTCCCTCTTTAGGCAGCGTGGATGAGATAAGCTACGAGGTGTCTATGACTCAGAGAAAGCCTTATGAGCTTTCAGCAGGACCGATTCCTGGGGCTCTGGAATTCCTCAAGGCCCTGAAGGGCCATGGAACAAGGCTATGCATTCTCACTGCCAACTACCGCGAGCTTATAATGCCCGCTCTTGACAGGCTTGGCATGACAGACCTCTTTGAATCCATAATGCTGACAGTGGAGCTTGGTGTGACCAAGAGAGACCATAGCGCATTCCTTTATGCATGCAAGCTCATGAACTGCAGGCCCCAGGAGTGCATCATGTTCGAAGACCGAGCCTGGTCGCTAGGCAACGCGATTGAGCTAGGCATGAAGGCAGTTGGAATTTATAGCCAAAGCACCATAGCCCAGAAGTCCAGGCTGGAGGCGCTGGGCTGCCAGGTCATAGATGATTATCGCAAGCTAGAGCTGAGCTTTGCTTGATTTTCCAGGATTCAGTCTTAAAGGCGGGGTTCTATGCAGCGCTGAATGAACTGGATCCTGTCCATCACTGTTGGCTTGAAGGCTGCTGTAACAGCTATCACAACATTCTTCATCGGATTCACATATATCACATTGCCGCTGTTGCCGATGGCGGCATAGATGCCCTTGCCAGGGTCTATGATCCACCACAAGTAGCCATAGCCCATGTTCTGGAACATAGGTCCGGCACTGGCATGCTGGCTTGTCATCTCCCTTATCCAAGAGGAGCTGACAATCCGCCTGCCATCATAGATGCCGCCTTCTAGGCACATCTGGCCGAGGCGCGCCATGTCCATTGCATTCAGGCAAAGCCCGTAGCCTGCTGTGCCTACGCCCTTGGGGTCTGAGAACCATATGTGCTTTTTTGGTGTTCTGGATAGTATGAAAGCCTTGTGCTCCTCAGCTGTCAGGGCTTCATATCCTGTGCATGGCTCTATGCCAAGAGGTCTGAACAGGTGCTCGTTTGCCCATTGGGAAGTGCTCTTGCCTGTAGTCCTGGCAATGATGCCGGTCAGAATATGAATGCCAAGGGTCGAGTAGCGGAATGTGCCTTCAAGGCCTGCCTTGCCTCCTAGAAGGTCCAGGGCAGCAGCTGTCCAGTCATCCGAGGTGCACACCTTGGTCCAGGGTTCGCTTCGATACTTGTACGGCGCTGTCATGGTGAGAAGGTCCTTGATGCAAACCCTCTGTATTGTATGCTCGCCGCGCAGCACCTGATACTCTGGGAAGAAGTCCAGGACCTTCTGGCCTGTGCCCTTGATCAGGCCCTGGTCGATGGCTATCCCGACCAGGATGGACACAATGCTCTTGGTCACTGACATCAGGTGAAGACAGTCATCGGCCTTGAAGCCTTCCCAGCAATCGCTGTAGACGACCTTTCCATCCTTCAGGGCAGCAGCCTGGCGGATGTTTGCCGCCTCTTTTTCCACAAGAAAGTGCAGAGTCTCTTCCATGATTCACCTCATCCAAGAGTCTACAGCTTGATTTTAAATGTGGGAATAGGCTCCAAGTATCTCAGCTAAAAGCCCTATGACGTGAGCATCAAGTGTCAAGGCATGAAGGCTTGCAAGGCAAGAGGCATCATCAATATCCTTGCGAAGGAGATTGTAGATGGAAAGCTTCTCCTGGTTGTCCATCTGGCATCCTGCAAGAGCCTTGATGCATTGTGCCCTGGAATCCTGCAGGGCAAGCCTTGCATGCTTCAGGGCAATGCTGAAGCCCTTGCTGGCGCTGATGCCTTCGGCCTTGACTGTAAGAGTCCTGGCCTGCTCATCATAGAGCGCACCCTCAAGCTCCTCTGGCTTATCTAGGCCAACAAGGACTATGGTGAAGTCCCTGGTCTCAGGAACGATGCTGGCATCTCCTCTCACCTTTGATATGGACAAGCTTGCATCCTCTCCCCATTGGAGCTCTATGTCGGTCATGGCCCTTCGGTCCGGATCTTGCTGGTCATCCTCTATGAGGGTGAAAGAGCCGCTGCAGCCGCAGAAGACCAGGAGCTTGAGCCTGCGTGGAAGCGGGGTGCCGTTGCCGCTGTCCTCGCCAAGAGGAAGTATGGAGCCTTCCTTGGCCATGACAGGGTAGCTGTCCAGCTTTCGGTAAAGCCTCATCGACCTGTCCCCATCATAGGCTTGGAAGCTGAATATGTCATACCAGCGCCCAGGAGGAACCCAGGCATCTACCCAGCCAGCCTGCACTGACTTCTCCATCGGCCTTGTTATTGGGAATACAGCCAGGGATGGGCCAAGCAGATACTGATTGGGGTAGGACTTCATGATTGCCATGAAGGCAGGCCATTGATAGTACATGGGGCTTATCAAGGACGAGCCCTGGGAATGGGCTATGGCCAGGCAATATAGGTAGGGTACAAGAGCGTGGCGAAGGCGCATGAAGGCCTTCATAGGCTCCCTGATCTGGATTGGGAAGGTCCATGGCTCCTTTATGAACATGGGGCTGTTTGAGCTGTGAAGGCGGAAGATAGGCGAGAAGACTCCAAGCTGGAGCCAGCGAAGCTCAAGCTCATCATCCCAGATGCCTCTGAGATGCCCGCCAATATCATGGCTCCACCATCCAAAGCCAGAGCTTGCGCTGGTGAGGGTGAAGTAGGGCTGGAACTCCAGGCTCTTCCAGCTCATCACTGTATCGCCGCTGAAGCCTATGGGATAGCGATGGCTTCCCAGCCCTGCATAGCGGGAGAGTATCATAGGATACCGTGTTGAAGCTTCATTGTCCTTGTACAGGCAGTAGTTCAGCATCCACAGCTCATCATAGTCGCTCTTGCTGGCGCAATGAGACTGCTGCCAGTCTATCCACCAGAAGTCGGGGGCAAGAGGCCTTAGGGCTTGCTGGATGTAGGCTGTCATGAAGGCCTGGTCGGCTACATCGAAGGCAATCGGCTCCCCCTTGGAGGCATCCTTTCCCAGGGCCTTGCAGGTATTGACGTAGCAATCCTCGAAGCTTCTTACGCCGCTAGCAGGATGCAGGTTCAAGGTAATCTTCAGGCCCTTGTCATGGAGAGTTTTCATGAACCTGTCTGGATCAGGGAACAGCTCACGATCCCAGCTCAGGCCGGTCCAGGCGGAGCCATGCTTTTCATCGATGCTGGTCTTGTGCCAGTCCATGTCGATTACAGACACAGAGAGAGGGATTCCTTCCTCCTCAAATCTTTGTATAAGCTCAGTGTATGAAGCCTCTGTGTACTTATGATAGCGGCTCCACCAGTTGCCCAGGGCATAGCGCGGTATGAGGGGAGGATAGCCAGAGATGCTGTAGAAGTCTCTCAAGGCCTTGGCTGGATCGCTGTTGTAGGCAAAGAAGTACAGGTCGATGCTGCCTTTCTCCTTGTTTCTTGGCTGAGGCCAGTCCTCGTCAAGAATCAGCAGGGAGTTGTCCTCGATTGCAACATATCCACGCCTGTCGATCAGGCCCTTGTCCAGAGGGCAGGAGCCATCTATATCATCCAGGGTGCTTGTAGTGCCGCCAAGGTTGAACCTTTCGTCATCACTGTCGCTTTCATGATAGCGCCATCTGTCGCTTCTGTGGCTCTTGCACCCAGTCACGCTGATGGACAGGCCTTCTGGACTGAAGGCCTGCCTGTCATATTCAAGGCACAGGTCGCTTGTTCGGATGATAAGCCTGTCAGGATTTTCGACAAGCTCATACGGCGCTGCTTCAAGGCGCCGGTTCACGACAAGCTGAGTCGCTCTGTCCTCAAAGGTCCCAGAGGGACTCCATTCAAGCCTTAAAAGGCTTGGTGAAAGGACAGTGAACCTGTAGTGATCGTTCTTGACAATAGCCCTGTCATCGGCCTTTGGATTCCAGCTCTTCATACTGTCAGTGGATTGAACGAAGACTGTTCATCATGGCGACGACCTTAGCCCTGGCCTGCTCAACATTGCGCCTTGTCTCGTTGATTCGGCTCTGGACCATGAAGTCGGCGATAAGCCCATCCCAGAAGAAGTCTGCAAAGGTCAGGAATGTTCCGATTTCCACATCGAAGTCGCAAACCATTGAAACGTCCCTAAGCTCACGCTTGAAGTCCTCCATGTCACGCTTGACCCCATTGAGGCAGGCCTGTGCATCTGAGAGGTTGGAATGCTTCATAAGCCCGGAGATAAAGCCTCCGCCAATTATATCAATCACACCCCAGGTGCGAGCCTTGTCTAGATACCTTGAGGCCTTGTCTAGGCTGTCAAGGACTCGCTGCCCTGCCAAGAGGGCCTCATTGACTTCCTTTCTTGCTATATCATTCATGGCCAAAGTCTATGCAAAAACTATCAATGGAGCAAGTTCCCAAAGTCCTTTTTCCAGGCATTTTGAAATCGGTTCCTTTTTGTTGCTGCCTTGATGCCAGAGCTTCCAGCTTTCCTGGGCCTGCTATGCTGGACAGTCCCTCGGAATCCAGGAGCCTGCTGGCTGCAAGATCTGAAACCCCTGAGGCTGTCAGCTTTCTAGAGGCAGCGTGAAATATCCTGGCATGAGATCAGAAGCTCGTAGCCAAATGAATAGCGGTTCATGGAAAGAGCCTTGACCGATATGCACAGGACTCTTCCAGACTTGCCTGTTGCCTGAAGCTCCAATGAGAAGCCTTCTATGGGGATCCTTCCCTCTAGAAGCTTATCCATTCTGTCGAAATAAAGATCCCTGCTGTCTTTCGTCAATGCAAAGAGAGGGCTCTCATCGCTTCTGGCTATGTACTCCTTCTCCTCGTAGCCGAAGACCTGGGAATACTTGCGGTTGCAATAGAAGATGTCTGCCTTTCGCTCGGAGGAGGAAAAGATCCTCAGGCCAATGATTGCGATATCAAGGTTGTCCAAAACCTGGGTTATCTGATCGCTGGTGAAGACAGGCCTCTTCTCCAGCTTCTCCTTGTCGATCTTGCCTTGGACTCTTGATGAAAGAAGCATGCTGCTTAAGGTGTCCAGGCAGCAGGCAGATAGATGCATTCGCCTTGCCAGGTCAAGAATGGCGATGCTTGTTGCCCTGTTGGGCCTGGTTCCCCTATTCTCCCAGCGGTTCACAGCTGAGAATCCGACATTGAGAGCCTCAGCAAGCTCAACCTGGGTCAAGCCTAGCTCAGAGCGCATATTGCGAAGAGCCTGTCTCATTGTCATTACTGCCTCCACCCAAAAAGGACATGCAAAAGATGAAATAATCCTAGCATTGCGAGGTGCAATTTGCAACGTCTTCAAGAGGACTCTGAATTGCGTTGAAGCGTTATTTGCTGCACTTGCCCTACATCAATGCCAGAAGCGCTATTGCTCATATAGCCATGGCTGCAAGAGCTTGTGAATCAATCGGCATTTGAGTTGGCAAGATATCATGGTAAAAGCTATGGTTGTGTCCAGGATGCCTTGGGAACCTTCATTTCAAGTGGAGCATTTCGGCTCCATTTAATATCTCTTTTCGCCCTTGCCTTGATTTGCTGATCTGGAAAATTCAGATGCCAAGCCTCTTGACAAAATAGTTAGACATGTCTAACTTAGATGCTAGTTAGAGGTGTCTAACTAATAAGGAGCAAGCAATGATGCCATTGGCAATCGCAAATGTAGGAGAATCCAAGATGATTCGGAAGGTAAGCGGAGCTCCCGAGGTGAGAAAGCATCTTGAGGATCTAGGATTTGTTGTCGGAGGGGATGTGACGATAATATCCCATCTTGGCGGAAATCTGATAGTCAATGTGAAGCAGTCCCGAATAGCCATCAGCTCTGAGATGGCATCCAGGATCATGATATAAGGAAACAAGCATGAAGACACTGAAGGAAGCTGGAATTGGGCAGACTGTGAGAGTGGCAAGGCTCTATGGGGAAGGCGCTGTCAAGAGAAGGATCATGGACATGGGAATAACCAGGGGCGTTGAGGTGTATATTCGCAAGGTAGCCCCGCTGGGAGACCCCATTGAGGTAAGTGTTCGTGGCTATGAGCTGTCAATCCGCAAGGATGATGCCAAGATGATAGAGATTGAGTAGGAGGCATGTGTGTCTAAGGAAATCAGAATAGCGCTTGCTGGCAACCCTAATTGTGGCAAGACAACTTTGTTCAATGCTCTTACAGGAGCCAATCAATATGTGGGCAACTGGCCAGGAGTGACTGTAGAGAAGAAGGAAGGAAGGCTGAAGAAGCACGATGGCGTGATCATCATGGATCTGCCTGGCATCTACTCGCTCTCTCCGTATACCCTGGAGGAAGTGGTTGCAAGAAACTACCTCATAGCAGAACGGCCGGATGCCATTCTCAACATCGTTGATGCGACCAGCCTGGAGCGGAACCTCTACCTGACAACCCAGCTCACCGAGCTGGGGATCCCAGTTGTGATTGCCTTGAACATGATGGATGTAATCCGCCGAAATGGAGATCGAATCAATACAGCTGAGCTTTCAAGGGAGCTTGGATGCAGGATCGTTGAGATTTCCGCCCTGAAGGAGGAGGGAATACTGGAGGCCGCCGAAGCCGCGATAAGCGCCGCTCGAGATACCAAGACAGTGCCGATGCATACCTTTTCAGGTCCTGTGGAACATGCCTTAGCCCACATCGAGGAAGCTGCTGTACACGAGATGCCTCTGGAACAGCAGAGATGGTATGCCATCAAGATCTTCGAAAGGGATGAGAAGGTGCTGCAGAAGCTTAGAATCAATGCTTCAGTGCTCAGCCATATCGAGCAGGACATCAAGGCTGCTGAGAAGGAGCTTGACGATGATTCCCAAAGCATCATCACCAATGAAAGATACGAGTACATTGCCGGTCTCATGAAGACCTGCATGACAAGGAAGAGCTCTGACAGGCATATGTCTTCTTCTGATAGGATTGACCGAATTGTCACCAACCGCATTCTGGCATTGCCGATTTTCGCGGCAGCTATGTTCCTGGTCTACTTCATTTCCATTGGGTCAGTAGGGGACTGGATCACCGCATGGACCAATGACACTCTCTTTGGCCAGTGGATTGTGCCTGGAGCGAGAGACCTTTTCCATGGCTGGGGTGTTGCACCCTGGCTGGTGAGCCTGGTTGCCGATGGGATCATCGGCGGAGTGGGGTCAGTGCTTGGCTTTGTGCCGCAGATGCTGATCTTGTTCGTGCTGCTGGCTATCCTTGAGGATGTGGGGTACATGGCCAGGGTTGCCTTCATCATGGACCGTATCTTCCGCAAGTTCGGGCTTTCGGGGAAAAGCTTCATTCCGATGCTGATCTCCTCAGGCTGTGGAGTTCCCGGCATCATGGCTTCCCGGACCATAGAGCAGGACAGGGACCGCAAGATGACCATCATGACAACCTGCTTCATACCCTGTGGAGCGAAGATGCCGATAGTCGGTCTTATTGCTGGTTCTCTTTTCGGCGGCAGCGCCTGGGTTGCTGTCTCGGCATACTTCATCGGGCTTGCGGCAGTGGTCGTCTCTGGCATCATCCTTAAGAAGACCAAGCCTTTCGCAGGAGAGCCAGCCCCATTTGTAATGGAGCTTCCGTCCTATCATGCACCTGTTGCCAGGAACATTTTTCGTGCTACTTGGGAAAGAGGCTGGAGCTTTGTCAAGCGTGCAGGTACAGTTATCGTAGCTGCCAGCATTGTGATCTGGTTGCTCAATTCACTGACCTTTGAAGGCGGGTTCCATTACATCGGCGACGGAGAGGAGAAATCGATTCTCAATGTCATCGGCGAGGGCTTGGCATTCCTGTTCAAGCCTCTTGGCTTTGGACAGTGGCAGGCAGCAGTGGCCACAATCCTTGGCTTGGTGGCCAAGGAGGAGGTTGTCGGGGTGTTTGGATCCTTGTCATCAATGCTGAAAAGCGCCAATCCTGAAGCAGCCGCAGATCTTCTGAGCGCCATAGAGGGAGAGGTCTCGCATCTTGACCTGATTGGACAGGAGTTCTTCGGCGGAAGCGGGCTGGCAGCCTATTCGTTCTTGATCTTCAACCTTCTATGCGCTCCATGCTTTGCGGCAATGGGCGCCATCAAGAGAGAGATGAACAATGCCAAATGGACCTGGGCAGCCATCGGATATATGAGCATCTTCGCCTATGCCATCTCATTGATTGTCTACCAGCTGGGAATGCTGTTCACTGGTCATGGCTTCAATGTTCTCACTCTGATAGCCATGCTGGCATTGGCTGGAATCGTTTATCTCCTGTTAAGAAAAAACAGATATGGGGAGGAAAAATGAACCTGTCGACACTGTTGGTGCTTATTTTTATAGTTGCAATCTTTTCTGCGATTATAGTGACCTCTATCGTGAACAAGCGCAGGGGCAAGGCTTCCTGCAGCTGTGGGGGTGGCTGTTCGGGGTGTCCTATGTCTGGCAAATGCCATCAAGAGTCCCATCCGGCTAACAAAAGACAACCTTAAGGAGAGGCTTGCTTTCAGGGGGCTTTTCGATGTGCTCTGCTGTCCTTGTGAAGCTTTTGCTATTTCTTAAGCTGTCTTGAAGCGTGCCTGCAGATGGCATCAAAAGTCACCTGGCTAAGATCATGCTCAACCTTGCAGGCATCTTCACGGGCTGTCTTTTCATCCACCCCCAGGGCAGTGAAGAAGCCGGTGAGCACCTTGTGACGGCCATAGATGCGGGAAGCTACCTCCATGCCTGTCTCTGTAAGGGTGATGAGACCAGCCTCGTCCATCTTGATCAGGCCGCTTTCACGAAGGCGCTTTGTCGTGTATGTTACGCTGGGCTTGGTTACTCCAAGGTGCTTAGCAACATCAACTGAGCGGATGTAGCCAAGCTGCTCCTTGATCATGAGCATGGCTTCAAGGTAATCTTCCGACGTCTTCTGGGTTTTCATGCATTTTCTTCCTGGCAATCACAATAGACCGTAAAAGGACAATTTGCAAGCTTGGTGTGACAAAATACCGCTATTCGATGGACCTTCAGGCAAAATGATTCCAAGAGTGCTCTCTAGGATTTGCCATGAAGATGAACTATCAGACATGTACCATGACAAAGCCAACAAGAACACCAAGCAGGGTGAAGAAAGCTGGTGCCTTGGACCTGAACATAAGTATGGCTTCAGGAAGAAGCTCGCCAAAGACTACATACAGCATGGCTCCGGATGCAAAGCTCAATGACAGGGCCAGCCAGATGGGGCTGATAAGGCCAAGGGTGTAGCCTATGATGGCTCCAATGATGGTTGGAGCTCCTGAGAGAGCTGTCACCATGATGGCTCTGGCCTTGCTCATGCCCCCTGTTATAAGAGGTACGGAAACAGCCATGCCCTCAGGAATGTTATGAAGCCCTATGACCAAGGCGATTATGAAGCCGCTTCCTCCAAGCAGGACTCCGCTATTGCCTGCATAGCTAGCTCCAATGACCATGCCTTCTGGCAGGTTGTGAAGAGCAATTGCAGAGGCCATGACAACCCCAGCGATGAACAGCTGGCAATACTTGGCTTCAGTCTTGCTTGACTGGGCAAGCTCCCTATGCTCCTTGAGATGGTCAGCATGAATGAGCTCATCCAGATCATCTGCTGTCTTGGGGTGAGTCTTGTCTATGTGCTTGATCTCATTGTTGGTAGACTTGTCTATGAAGTAGTTGAGCACATATATTATCGAGTAGCCGAGGATCACGCCTGCTATGACGATCCAAAGTGCAACAGGCTCAGTCGAGCCTTCCGGCATCACGGCTCCCGGCATAAGGTCGAAGGCGACGACTGAAAGCATCACTCCGCCTGCAAAGCTCAGCAGCAGGCTGACGACCTTGCTTGAATCTCTTCTGAGAATAGCGCCGACCAGGCCGCCAAGCCCTGTTCCCCCGACTCCCGCTACTGTTGTGATTATGACTATCCAGCCTAGTGTGCTCATAGAACCTCTTACGCAGAGGTCAGTCTAGCATGTTTGGTTAGAGACATGCAACTACCAAGCAGGAATCAATCAGCTTCATCTTCCTGAAGCCCATGAATCTCCCTGAAAAGCTTGCCTGCGTTCTCGTGAGTCAGGCCATAGTAGTTGACGAAGTCTTCCTTCTTCATCTTCATGGTAGCATCTGTTATGGGTATGAAGGAGACAAGGCTGCTGGCATCCCTCTTGATGGCTGACCTGCCAAGGCACTCCCAGGCAGCTACAAAGCGAGCGTTGTTCTTGGAGAACCTGGCAAAGCTTCTCTTCTTCGACATGGCCTTCTTGAAGAAGTCGACGATCTTGAAGATGCATACGGCAATGCAGGCAGCTCCAACAACGATGTAGGCGTTTCCAAGGGGCTTGGCTATAAGCAATATTCCTATGATCAGAAGAAGCACGGAGTACTTGCAGCTAGGAAAGAATTCCCTGGCAGGATTGCTGATCTCATCCAGGCGCCTTTGGATGCATGACTCGCAGGCTCCCATTTCGCTGATGCCGCAAAGCTCCTGGACGCGGCTGATCCTGCCTCCGGCATCCCGAGTCTTGGTTGTTCTCACCTCAATTACACGAAAATCCATGGAGGATTCATTGGTCTTGCAGGCTACGCACTTCATTTTCTCATCTCCATTGTTGAAAAGTCATCAAGAGGAAGCTTGACAGGAAGTCCTGTCTTCTGGCTCTTGTAGATTGCCAGTATGAGCTCAAGGGCGCTGCGGCCTGCGTGGGCATCAACATATGGGGCATGGTGGTTCTCTATGGAGTCTATGACATCGGCAAAGAGCCTTACGTGTCCATGGCCGTAGACATTGGGAGCTGGCTCGTTGAGCTTAGAGGTCTCTTCATCGCCAGGCCTTGGATCAGAGAAGTCCCATACCTCTACATTGTTGGCGCTGTTGCCGCCAAGCTTTACCTTGCCCTTTTCCCCGAACATATACAGCGTCTCCTCAAGGTTCTCCCTGAAGACATTGCCGCTGCCTTCAAGAGTGCCGATGGTGCCATCCTTGAACTGGATCACAGCCAGTCCGACATCCTCGGTCTCAAGGTATTGGTGTAGGTGGTTTCTGGTCACTCCATATACCGTATCAATCTCAGTTCCCATCATCCAGCGCAGAAGATCTGCTCCATGGATGCACTGGTTCATGAGGCATCCGCCATCCTGGGCCCAGGTGCCTCTCCAGGCGTCATGGTCATAATAGGCCTTGTCCCTGTGCCAGTAGACATTGATGGAAGCATGGCTCATCTTCCCAAAACGCCCTTGCTCAAGAGCAAGCCGCGCTTTCTGGACAGCCTTGTTGAAGCGGCATTGCTGGCAGACTGATACAAGGGCTCCTGTCCTTTCTGAAGCCTCTATGATTGCATCGGCATCCCTGAGGCTCATAGCCATTGGCTTTTCTATGATTGTGTTGATCCCATGCTCAATGCAATAAAGCGCAATTGAAGCGTGCTCACCGCTGGAGGTGGCTATGCTGACAAGCTCTGGCTTGACGGCTTCTATCATGTCCTTGTAGGACTCAAAGCGCTGGATTGTCAGGTCCTTGTCAAGCTGATGCCTAGAAAGGAGGCTCTGCATGTGGCTCCTGTCAATATCGCATACTGCCACAATCTCAAGCTTGTTAGCTAGCGCGGCTGTTATGTGGTTCGTGCTGATCCTTCCGCATCCTATCAGTGCATATCTCATCATCTATCTCCAATCAGCAAAACTCTATGCTGTTTCTCTTCAGTATTTCGGCAACCGCCTTATAGGCTGTCTTGAAGCCCTCGATGCCGGAAAAGCCTCTCTTGGCCCCGGCATATGCCAGATGCGGCTCAAGGGAGGCGATGAAGCCTTTCCTTGAGGAAAGCCTGATCAAGGCCTCCTCAACCTGGGCATCGCCCTGGCCTGCCGGGACTCTTCCTGACTGGCCCAGCCTTGCATCCTTGATATGCATATACTCAATGTATGGCTCAAGAACAGGGAAGCACTGCTCAAAGGGCCTCTGGCCTTCTGCGACAAAGGCTCCTGGATCGTAGGCGCATCTCAGTGAAGGCAGCTCAACTGCCTCAAGAAGCCTCCGCTGGGTCTCAGCCTTGGCACCGACAGTGTTATGGCCTGCTTCCATGACAAGGGTCATGGAGGCCTTGGCCGCCTCTTGCGCCATGGCCTTGAGCCTGAGCCTTGAGGCCTCAAAGGCCTGCTCTTCATCAAGCTCTCCCTTGAAGAAGGAGAAGATCCTGATGAAGGAGCATCCAAGGGCCTTGGCAGCCTGGCAGGCCCTTCTTGTCTGGCTTGCAGCCAGGTCTATAGGAAGCGATGCATCTTCCTTGCCGATTGGCGAGGCGACGCAGGTTATAATGAAGCCCCTTTGATCGCACTGCCTTCTTATCAGGAGAATCTCATCGTCGTTCATGTCCATGATGTTGACATCATTGACAGTCCTTATCTCCAGGTGGCTCATTCCAAGCTCTGAAAGAACCTTGAGCTGAACATCAAGGGATGGATCGATCTCATCAGAGAAGCAGCTGAGTATCATAGGGGCCTCCTAGAGGGCCTAGAGCGGCTTTCTCCACTGCTCTGGGCTGATTCTTACAATATCATCCTCGTCAGCTGACTTGTGTATTGCATCGCAAAGCGTCGTCAGGTTGCGTGTGAATGTCAATGGTATAGCAAACTCGCACTTGTGGCGGATGACATCTGCCATGTGTGTGTAGATGGCGTAGCGGTCTCCATTGTACTGGCCGGCAAGTGGATAGGTCTGGTTATCATCGTTTGTCTTGCTTCTGTAGGCTGTTGGATCGATTGGACCTGGATAGCTGATCTTGTGTACATCGATGGTTCCATCGGTGATGAAGATGGTTCCTTCGCTGCCCTGCACAATCCAATGAGGGAGCTTGTCCACCATGATGCAGTGCTCGCAGTTGAGGATGATACCGCTTTCTGTCTTCATGTTGGCAATGAAGGTGTCCTCGCAGTCGCCATCCATTATGACTCTCTTCTTCTCTGCGCATACCTTTACAATAGGCTCATCGACTGCAGCCATGAGCTGGCCCAGAAGGTGAGGACCCCAGTTGTTGAGATATCCGCCTCCAAACTTCTTGTAGAGCTGCCAGTCATAGCGCTTGCCGAAGGTGCCGGCGCGGCGGCGGATCTCATAGACCTTGCCGATGGCTCCGCTTGAGATCAGGTCCCTGATCGTGGACAGGTCTGTTCCCCAGTTCTGAGGAAGGAAAGGCATAAGGGAGTCTCCAAACTTCTCCTTGGCCTTCTTCGCTTCATCGATGATGAAGGCTGCATCCTCGCTGTTCAGGGCCCATGGCTTGGTGATGAGCACGTTCT
>JAQVSP010000110.1 GCA_028700425.1 Sphaerochaetaceae bacterium
CATGATCAAGACCCTGAGAAGGAAATCCTATGGATTCAGGGATACGGAATACTTCTTCCTCAAGATCATGTTCGAGAGCTACAAGCCCAGGTCTGGCTATGTATCCCACAAGATTCTGTCTTGAACCTGATTTCTTAAGAAGCCTCGCAAAGACAGGTCATTGCTGTCTTTCTGAGAGCAAAAAAAGGATCCTTCTCAGGATCCTTTTTGACGACGAACGGATTTGAACCATTGACCAATAGTGTGTAAGACTACCGCTCTCCCACTGAGCTACGTCGCCATGCTTGAACCAATTTAACCAAGAGGGGCAAAAATGTCAATCCTGTTGGCTGAAAGTCGCTAAGACAGCTCAAATACTCCTTCCACTGACCAATGGTCGCTTGGTGCATTGTGCCTGTAGTAGTATTGAGGAGAGGCTGCAAGCACAGCCCTAAGAGGGCCTGGAGTGAACATCATCTTGTCAATTGACTCGCTTAGGTAGATCTCCTCGCTTACCTGGGCGCAAGGGAAGGTGAGGGGGCCTTGAAGCCCAAGGGCATAGAAGATCTCTGTCATGCCTGTGACCTCGCTTATGATGCGGGCTGGATGATAGGGATCGTTGAAGTCCCCGCATAAAATGCCTGGCTCATTGGGCCTTATCAGATGCACAAGAGCATCTGCGGCGGTCTTGGCTTCCCTGTTGCGGTAGGGCATGCCCGTGCGGATCTCGTCTGCATTGCCCTGCCAGGTAAGATGGACTGTGCTGATGAAAAGGGTCCTTCCAGTTCCATTGACTGCGAGCCTTGCCCAGAACAGCCTTCTATTGACCTCAGGCATGTCCAGGTCCACCTCGCCTTTCTCTGCTAGGCTGAAGAGTGAGGACTTGAAGTAGATGGTGCCTTCCTCTGTCCAGCCTATGAAGCTGTCCTGAATCCTTTCATAGCCCACCAAGACCTTGTCCAGCTCGCCTAGAGTCTGGGGCCTGACTTCCTGAAGGCAGAGTATGTCTGGCTGATAAAGAGTGAAGAAGGCCTTGGCGCTCTCGCCTCTTATCTCCCATAGCTCAGTGTTGAAAAGGTTCTGCGTCATCACTGAAAAGCGCATTGGATAGCTGCTCACAATCTCTCCTTTATACTGTCATCAGCCAAGCAGCATATCGCTGCCTAGCCCTAGGTTTTGCTCTAGATAATCAAGCACAAGCACATTGACCCATGCTATGTGGATGGAGAACCATCCATCATGGCGGGCTATGTCATTGAAGTAGTCCCAGCTGGTATGGTTCATCTGCTCAGGCTGCCAGCCGTAGTAGTCAGAAGACCTGCCCAGCGTGTCCTTGGGGCTGCTCATAAGCTGCAGCGCTGAGCTGACCATGAGCTTAGCCTGGTCCTTGTACAGGGCCCTTGGGCAGAGGCGGTCAAGCCTGATAAGGTCATTGGCTATCATCATGCCGTAATCATCCAGGTGCTGGTTGGCAATGGAGGCGCTGGTCATGCCTCTTGTGTGAAAGCCCCGCTTGCCTAGAGGAGTCGAGGCCTTGAAGACCAGGTCATCCTGCCAGATCCAGGAAAGAAGGAAGCTGGTGGCCTTCTTGGCTGCCTCAAGATAACGCGAGGAGGAGAACCTGGGGCTTTCAAGCAGGCTCAGCATGGCTCCAAGAAGCGCTTCGCCTGCCTCCTTGTCGCAGGAATCCGCATCGAGAGTGTCGCCGTAGAAAAGCCCGCTTTCGATCAGCGAGGCATAATAATCAGCCGCCTTCTCAATAGCTGCCTTTATTTCATCAGATGGCCTTATGCTGTAAAGGCGGCAAAGGAAGCTGAGGATATAGGCTCCGTTGGTGCCGTCCCTGTTGACTGGCTTCATGTCAACGCTCCACCATCTG
Source organism: Sphaerochaetaceae bacterium (assembly GCA_028700425.1). Lineage (GTDB taxonomy): Bacteria > Spirochaetota > Spirochaetia > Sphaerochaetales > Sphaerochaetaceae > JAQVSP01. Next base: position 1,859 of record JAQVSP010000110.1, read on the forward strand.
CCAAAGGATCCGTCTGGGCACTGGGCCTTCAGATAGAAGCTGGCCACCCGCAGGGCAAGCTCAAGATACTCTTCATCCTTCAGGCTCTCATAAAGCCTTAGATAGCCCATCATGGCCTCTCCATTGCATCTTGCATTTACAAGGTCCCTGTATTCAGGGTGCTCGCTCACCCCTAGATAGCCTCCCCATTCTCCGGTTCTCAGGTCATGGCAGTCCTGGAAGACCCCGGGGGCTCTTTCGGCCCTGAAGAAGAACCTGGCTATCCTTCTGGCTAGGTCCTTCAGGCCTAGGCCTTCGAGCCTGTCAAGCTCCTTTTGAAGAATATCCTTTATAGGATCGGAGGCTTCATCAAGGATTCTCTGGACATCCAAGCTGGCAAGCATTGCCGCAGCCTCCAGGCTTTTTACAAGAAAGGAGCCTGCAGTGAACTCATAGATATCCTGGTAGCTTCCATTGCCGCATCCCATGACAAGGTAGGCTTCCTCATCGCCCCTGAGACGCACAAGTGAAAGAAGCTGGCGCAGAAGCAGGGCCTTCTTGTCTGCCAGGCTTTCTGGATCCAGCCTTTCAGCAGGCCCCACCTGGCTTGAGAAGGCCTGGATGAACTCTTCGTATCCAGCAAGAAGGCTCTTGGAGCTGAAGCTTCCTATGAAGGTCCTGGATACAGGGGCATCCACCTTCATCGTCAGCCCTTGTCCATCCTGTCTTTCAAGCAAGCTCTTGCCCTTGTAGCTGAAGGGCGCTTCGAAGCCTGGGATGTGAAAGACTATGGAGCCATCCTTCCAGGTTGAGCTGGCATGGGGCCAGGAGGCTCTCATGCCCATGCAGAAGGTCGATGAGCTGTCATATAGGCAGACTGCTGCTGGTATTGCGCTGCGCGTCTCCAGAAACTCCCAGTGTTCGCTGATCCTTGCATTTGGATAGGAGCCCTTGCCTCTGACATTGCCCTGGTAATAAGCGGCAGGAACAAAGGCCTGGGAATCAGCAAGGCCAATTGGCTTGAAAGATGCACAAAGCCTGTAGCTTCCGCTCTCCAGGCTCCATGTTCGCTTCATTGAGAAGCAGGATGGGCCAATTGGCTCAATGGTGTCCCTGATGCTTCCAAACATGTAGAGCGAGGTTATGGTGCAGCCCTCTATCTCTACGCTCAATGGCCTTTGGCCGTCGATGCCGCAGCCTATGGCTACCAAGGCGCCATTTTCAAGCTCAAGGACAGGCGTTGTGCTCATGAAGACTCTCATATGTCAGCCCTTTATTCCTGTCATGGCGATGCCTGCAATGATCTTCTTGCGGAAGATGACGTAGAATATGAACTGGGGTATGGAAGCTATTACAGCTCCAGCCATTATCAAGGAGTACTGGGTTCCGTGAGTGCCCTGGAAGTTGGCTATGCCCACTGTGATGGTGTATCTTTCAGTGTCGTTCATAGCTATCAGGGGCCATAGGAAGTCGTTCCAGCAATTGATGAAGCTGAGAATCGTCACAGTGGCCAGAGCAGAGGTTCCCAAGGGTATTATTATGCCTATGAAGATCCTCAGCCTGGTGGCTCCATCCATGAAGGCAGCCTCCTCAAGGGCATCGGGTATGCCCTCGAAGAACTGCTTGAGTATGAACACCCCTATGGGAAGGGCCAGGCGCGGCAAGTAGACCGTGACAAGGTGGTTAATAAGGCCATAGGAGTTGAACTGCAGATAGAGAGGTATGATGAGAACCTGGAAGGGCACCATCATGCCGGCCATGATCACCCAGAAGAGCATGTTGCGTCCAGGGAACTTTATCTTGGCAAAGGCATAGGCTATAGGGGCATCCACAGCCAGGGTCAGGATCATGCAGGATGCGGACGTGATGAAGCTGTTGAGCATCCAGCGCAATATATAAGTTGACTTGAAGGCCTTGGTATAGTTGGCAAGGGTGGCGTTGCGTGGAAAGAATGAGAAGGTCTTGGAAACAACATCGTTCTCAAGCTTTAGAGAGGTGAACACCATCCACACGAAGGGAAACAGCCAGGCAAGCAGCAATAGGCCAAGCAGAGCCTCGCTGATCAAGGAATTATTTCGGGCTTTTCTCATTCCTTGCTCCTTCCCAGCGCAATGTACTGAATCACTGATGCTGCCATGATTATGAAGAAGAGGATGTAGGACATGGCTGCCGAGTAGCCCATCTTGAAGTACTTGAAGCCTGTCTCATAGATGTACTGGATCAAGACTCGCGTCATGCCGTAAGGCCCTCCGCCTGTCATGACATAGACCTGCCCAAAGACATTGAAGCTGGCAATGACCTGGAGTATCAGGCATAGCACGATTGTGGGCTTGAGAAGGGGGATGGTGATCTTGAAGACGCCCTGGAGGTAGCTGGCTCCATCTATTGAGGCGCTTTCATAGACCTCTGGCGATATCTGCTTTATGCCAGCGGACATGAGGATCATGTTAAAGCCGGCTGTCCACCACAAGGTGGCCACCGATACTGAGATCATGGCCCACTTGGGGTCTGTGAGCCAGCCGATCTCCTTTCCGCCAAAGGCCATCACTATCTGATTCAGCAGCCCATACTGCTTTTGCATGATCCATGCCCAGAGTGTGCTGACCACTGTCATGGAGAATATATAGGGGATGAAGAAGACGTTCTCGGCTGTTTTCTTCAGCCTTGAGCGAGAGGTCACGATAAGTGCAAAGAGAAAGCCCAGCACTAGAAGGGCTGGGGTTGTTATGAGAACGAACTCAAAGGTATGCCATAGGGATGAGTAGAACTTGTCATCCTTGAAGAGGCTGATGTAGTTGTTCAGGCCAACAAACTGGACATCGCCGAGGATGCCCCACTTGAAGAAGCTTATGACAAGGCCAAAGCCCAGAGGGTACAGCATGAAGACAGAGAAGACTATCAGGAAGGGAAGCGAGAACAGAAGTCCATCGCGGGTGTTTTTATTGCCAGGAATCATAAGGCCACTTTGCCGCTTGAGCGCAGAATGCAGACAGGGGCAGGGCATAGCCCCGCCCCTGAGACTAAATGTCTAGTAAGAAGCGATGATGCTGTTGACCTTGGCTTCCATCTGGGCAAGCGCGGTCTTGACATCCTGGTTCTGGACGACTGCATACTCAAGCATGTCGCTCATTGTTCCATAGATCTCCTCCCAGGCAACGATTGTCGGGCTGGCTACGACGCTTGCTGCTGAATCTGCATAGCCCTTGCGGTAAGGAAGAGCTGCAAACTCTGCGCTGTTCTGTACGCTGATCCTTGTTGGAACATGACCGGCCTTTGCCCACATATAGCCGTGCTCTGTGATCCAGAGGATGGCCTGGAGGGCTGCCTTTGTCTGCTCAGGATCCTGGTTCTTGTGAGCTGGGATGGCCAAGGTGTGGGATCCGCCCCATGCAGCTGCCTTTCCATAAAGGGCTGGAAGCGGAAGAGCCTGGAAGTTGAGTCCTTCAATGTTCTCAAGCGTTCCGGTTGCCCAGACGCCGTTGAAGTAGAAGGCTGCATCGCCAAGCTTGAACACGTTCATTGCCGTGTCATAATCCAGTCCTGCTGGGGTGGTCTTGTACTTCTGGACCATGTCCTGCAGATCCTTGAGAGCTCTCTCTCCATAGGCGTTGTTGAAAGCGGCCTTGATGTTGTCAGCGTTGAGGAAGGTGCCTCCCTGCTGATACATGAATGAGAAGAAGAGCCTGGTGAGGGTGTAGGCCTTGTAGGTGGCTGTTGTGTTGTCAATGTCCAGACCCATCTTTCCGGTTTTCTCCTGAACCTGAACTGCGTCTGCGATCATATCCTCCATGGTCTTTGGAAGCTCTGTGATTCCAGCGGCCTTGAGGACATCCATATTGACATACATGATGATTGGATGGACATCGAGAGGAAGGCTGTAGAGCTTTCCATCAAAGCGGCAGGCCTCAAGCGGGGCTGCAACAAAGTCGTTCAGAGGAGCGTTTATCTCCTTCAGATAATCATCCAGCGCAAGAAGCTGGCCAGCTTCTACGTATGGAAGCATGTTGCCCTGGTGGCAGACAACAAGGTCAGGAGCATTGCCGGCGGCAAGTGCGGCTGTGAGCTTTGTGTAGTAGTCATCGAACTTCACCATGTCGTTCTTGAGCTGGATGTCGGTATGAGAAGCGTTGAAGGCCTCGATGATGGCATCAAAGAACTCTCCGTCTCCGCCTGTGAACAGGG
>JAQVSP010000018.1 GCA_028700425.1 Sphaerochaetaceae bacterium
GGACAGGGCATCAAGCCCATTGAGTGCAGCATCGACCTCGTAGCCGTTGTGGCGCAATATGGCGCAAAGAGCGCTGGACAGCTGTTCTTCATCCTCTGCAAGCAGCAACCTCATGGTAGCCTCCTTGCTCATTATGGTAGCGCAGGAAGCTAAAGTCTACCTTAACTTTTTTGATGATTCCGCTTTTCTCAAGAACGTTGGCCTTGTTTTTTTGTCTTGCCCTTGATTATTGCCCAATCTTTTTGTATCTTTCGTTGTGGTCGCTGATAAACGGCTAAAGTAAGATGTTTTTATTTAAGGAGAAATACGAAAATGGCAAAACAGCTTCAGTTTAATGAGGTAGCCCGCAAATCCTTGGCTTCTGGCGTAGAGCAGATTTCAAGGGCTGTCATGGTCACCCTGGGACCAAAAGGACGCACAGTCCTTCTGGACAAGAAGTTCGGTGCCCCGACCATCACCAAGGATGGAGTCACTGTAGCTCGTGAAGTTCAGCTCAAGGATCCCTTTGAGAATATGGGTGCTCAGCTTGTGAAGGAAGTAGCTTCCAAGACCAATGATGTGGCCGGCGATGGAACAACCACAGCCACTGTGCTTGCATGGGCAATCACAAAGGAAGGCATGAAGAGCGTTGCTGCTGGAGTCAATCCAATGGGAATCAGGCGCGGAATCGACAAGGCTGTGGCAGACACAGTCGAGGCTCTCAAGAAGCAGGCTCGTCCTATCAATGACAAGGAAGAGATCGCTCAGGTAGCCTCCATCAGCGCAAACAATGACCGCACAATCGGAGACGAGATCGCCAACGCAATGGAGAAGGTCGGAAAGGATGGAGTCATCACAGTCGAGGAGTCCAAGAACATCGAGACCACAACTGACTTCGTAGAGGGCATGCAGTTCGACAGAGGCTATATCAGCGCATATTTCGCCACAAACCGCGATACCATGACAGCTGTACTCGAGGATCCGTACATCCTGCTTTATGACAAGAAGATAAGCGCAATGAAGGACCTGCTCCCTGTTCTTGAGAAGGTTGTCGGACAGAGCAAGCCTCTGCTCATCGTTGCCGAGGATGTTGACGGCGAGGCTCTTGCCACATTGGTTGTGAACGCCCTTAGGGGAACTCTCAATGTAGTGGCCATCAAGGCTCCAGGCTTTGGCGACAGGAGAAAGGCAATGCTCGAGGATATCGCAATCCTCACCGGCGGCCAGGTCATCAGCGAAGAGCTTGGAATGAAGCTTGAAAGCACCGAGCTCTCAATGCTCGGAAGGGCAAAGAACGTCAAGGTCGAGAAGGAGAACACCACAATCATCAATGGCTATGGCAAGGCTTCCGACATCAAGGACCGCATCGGCCAGATCAAGGCCCAGATTGGCGATACCACAAGCGACTATGATCGCGAGAAGCTCCAGGAGCGCCTTGCAAAGCTCGCTGGCGGAGTTGCCGTCATCAACGTCGGCGCCACCACTGAGGTTGAGCTCAAGGAGAAGAAGGACAGGGTCGAGGATGCTCTCAATGCAACCCGCGCTGCCATCGAGGAAGGCATCATTGCAGGAGGCGGAGTCGCTCTCTGCCAGACTGTGAAGACTCTTGAGGCAAAGGATCTTTCCAAGCTTTCTGAAGAGGAGAGGATCGGATACACAATCGTCCGCAGGTCTCTTGAGGAGCCTATCCGCCAGATTGCAGAGAACGCTGGCGAGGATGGATCCATCATCGCTGACAAGTGCAAGAACGCCAAGCCTGGATACGGCTTTGATGCTGCTGCCATGAAGTGGGTTGACATGAATGAGGCCGGAATCTACGACCCAGTCAAGGTCACAAGATGCGCTCTTCAGAACGCCGCTTCCATTGCAGAGCTGATCCTTACCAGCGAGTGCGCCATCACCGACATCCCGGAGAAGGAGCCAGCAGCTCCTCCAGCAGGAATGGACGGCGGAATGGGCGGAATGATGTAGATCTCTAAAGGATCTCAAAGGAGGGCTGACATTGGCCAGCCCTCTTTTCATATTAAAATACAAAGTGCGTTTTAGCTGCGCCTTTCCTTGACTAATGAATATTACAAAGTGTATTTTAGCTATAATCGAAACAACTTGGTGAGGTATTTATGTATTCAACAATTCTGGCAATGGGCACAACTGGTGCTGCAACTGCCGATTCAACAGCAACTTCCGGAAGCCTTCTCGGCACACTCATTCCGTTTGCGCTTATCATTGCAGTCTTCTATTTCCTGATCATCAGACCACAGAAGAAGAGAGACAAGGAAGCCAAGGACATGCTCAGTGCAGTCAAGAAAGGGGATAAGATCGTGACCATCGGCGGCATCCACGGAACAGTTGCCAGGGTCAATGACACCACAATCATCGTCAAGGTCGACGAGAACACTCGCATTGAGTTCAGCAAGAACGCCATCTCTGCCATCGTGAATGCAAAGAAGGCCGAGGCTCCTGCTGAGGAAGCCAAGGACGAAAAGAAGAAGGGATTCTTCCAGAAGCAGAAGAAGGAAGATGTTCCAGAGGCAGAGGCCACTGTGGTCGAGCCAGCTGCAGCTGAGGAGTCCAAGGCTGAAGAAGAGAGCAAATAGACACTGACATGGAAAACAAGAGCGGGCGCATACTGATCACTGGCATAGTGATTGCAATCTGTGCTTGGTTCATGTTTCCTACCGTCAGCTGGTACGCCTTCACTCCAGCGCATGAGAAAGCTCTTGCGATGGGCACAAAGGCGGATATCAAGAAATACTCCCAGGGGCAGGCCTCTAGGATTCTTCGGGATTTGCTTGATTCCGATCCATCCCAGAAGCTTGGCGGGGAGTATTCCTTTATAGTCGGGCTGATAAACGATGAGGGACAGGCCAAGCTGAAGGATCCTACGGTTGGGGAGGTTCTGGCCTCTGCTGGCCAGAAGCAGATCCTGGATCTTGTCGAAGGCTACTTTCGTGAAAAGTACCAGAAGCTGAAGAAGCTTTCACAGAATGCCTTGTCCCTTGGGCTTGACCTGAAGGGCGGCATGAGCATCCTGCTGGATGCAGATGTGCAGTCTTTCAGCAAGAAGCTTGGCTCAAGCGCCAGCGTCTCCCAGATAGACAATGCAATCCTGGAGGACATAGAGGTTCTCAAGAAGCGCATCGACCAGTACGGAGTCGCAGAGCCTGAGATTCGCAGGCAAGGCGATTCCCAGATACTCATCGAGATTCCTGGAGAGGCTGACCCCCAGAAGGTAGACACCTTCCTCAGGGGAAAGGGAGCCTTGTGCTTCCAGCTTGTAGACTGGAACCTCACCAGCCAGGCTAGAAGCTACTACGAGAAGAACCCATCGCTTCTATACAGCGACAATGGAGCCATGATACAGCCGGACTGGCTTGCCGATGGCTATACCTTGACTGGAATATACACCACCGATGCCTATGGCATGGATGAGCTTGCCGACCTGATTGTCATCGACTCCGACATAGCCCTGGATGGACGCTACATCCTGGAGGCTCAGAGAGCCACCGAGGGCGTGAATAACAAGCCAGCTGTGACCTTCACCCTTTCAAGCGAAGGCGGGGACCTGTTCTATGAGTTCACCAAGAGCCATCTCAAGGAGACCCTGGCCGTTGTCATGGACGGCAATGTCAAGGCCTATGCCTCCATTGGCTCGGCCATAAGCTCCAATGTGCAGATGACAGGCTTTACGGTTGAGGAGGCTGACCAGATAGCCATCCTCCTGAAGACCGCCTCCCTTCCCATAGAGGTTGAGGTGGCAAGCCAGCAGGCTGTTGGAGCATCCTTGGGAGAGGATGCAGTCAGGATAGGCCTTAAGGCTGTAGGGCTTGGAATAGTCCTGGTCGTCTTGTTCATGTTTGCCTATTATGGCGTAAGCGGACTGGCTGCAGACCTGGCCATAATCCTGAACCTCTTGATGCTGGTGAGCCTGCTTACTGGCTTGAAGTTCACCTTGACCCTTACAGGCCTGGCCGGCCTTGTGCTTACAGTCGGAATGGCTGTCGACTCCAATGTCATCATCTTTGAGAGAATGAAGGAGGAGGCAGTCCAGGGCTTGGGAGCCAAGGGCATTGTGTCTGCTGGATACTCCAAGGCACTGTGGACGATCCTGGATGCAAACATCACAACCATGATTGCAGGCATCGTCCTCATTCTGTTCGGGTCTGCCTCAGTGAAGGGCTTTGCAGTGACCCTGGTGCTGGGAATCATCAGCTCGCTGTTCTCATCGCTCTTCTTCACCCATCTGATCTTCGATCTTTGCGTGAAGCGCAGGCTGCTTCTAGGATGGAGGGTTTACAATGGCTAGGCTAGAGAGAATTCCAGTTGTAAGAAGCCGCTGGCTGATAGTCGGCTTTTCAGCATTGCTTATCCTGCTTTCAGCTGCATTGCTCTTCATCAAGGGCTTCAATCTTGGAATAGACTTTGAGAGCGGACTGAGCCAGAGAGTGCAGGTTGCCCCTTCTGGGCTCAAGGTGAGCTTTGAAGGAAGCCAAGGAGCAAAGCTAAGCGTAAGCGATGGCCACCTTGTGCTTGAGATAAGGGATTCAGGGGGCGTGAAGGCCAGCACCTTTGCCCTTGAAGGAAGCGTTGCAGACCTTGCAAAGGCCATGGAAGCAGTGGATGGCATTGATGTCACAGTCATAGACCCAAGCCTTGATGCAAGCCTTCTGATAACAGGCTTTGGCTTTCCAGCCACGCTGACCCAGTCGCCTTTCGTGCTTAATTTCGCCGCCTCTGATGGATCGCTGGTTACCATTGACTTGGTCAGAAAAGCCCTTTCGGACCTTCGCAATGTCAAGGTCCAGAGCGTTGGAGAAGCCATAGACCAGGTCTATCAGATCAGGATCGGGCTAGAGGATGGAGCTGATTCACAGGCTCTTGAGAGGCAGGTCTCAGGAATGCTTGATGCAGCCTTCGGGCCGGATGAGGTAGTCACTCTTGAGTCAAGCTATATAGGAGCCAAGTTCTCAGCCTCATTGATCACAAGCTCTCTAAAGGCCGTTGGAATAGCGGTTGCGCTGATCCTGGTGTATGTATGGCTTCGCTTTGAGCTTGCCTATGCCATTGGCTCTGTGCTTGCCTTGGTCCATGATGTGATATGCATGCTTGGCCTGGTGCTTCTATGTGACTTTGAGCTCTCATCGACTACGATAGCGGCTCTTCTGACCATCATCGGATATAGCCTGAACAACAGCATCGTCATCTTCGACAGGGTCAGGGAGAACATCAAGGCCAACCGGCTTATCGAGGTCTCCGAACATGTGGACCGGGCTGTTGCCCAGTCCCTTGCCAGGACAACCTGGAGCTCGGTTACAACGCTTCTGGCAATACTGCCGCTTTGCATCCTTGCAGGAGGCGATATACAGCTTTTCGCCCTGGAGATGAGCTTTGGCATCCTGATAGGCACTTACTCCTCCAACTTCATTGCTCCCAACATCCTCTTCTGGCTTGCGAAGAATCCTAAGCTGGACCCAAGGAAGGAGAAGAAGTCAAGGAGCCTTGATGATGAGGATGTGGCTCGCGACCTGATGGGAGACACGCGGAAGGCCTTCGATGTCTCCAATGATCACTTCTCCAAGTACAGGCAGAAGAGGGAAGGAAAATGAAAGTTGACTGCTCTTCAATAATTGGATTCTGCAGTGGAGTCGAAAGAGTCCTGGAACTTGCTAAAAGGCTCCTGGAGAGCAATGAGAAGGTCTATTGCATAGGCGAGCTTGCCCATAACAAGCATGTCATGGAAGCCTTCAAGGCAAAGGGGCTTGTCTGCATAGAGAATGCCTCGGGCCAGGAGCCCGGAGTTGCAATCATTGGAGCTCATGGAATCGCTGACAGCAAAAGATCTGAGTTTGAGAGATCTGGCTACACCCTGGTAGATGGAACCTGCCCGCTGATCCACGTGTCTAGGTCGCTTATAATCAAGAACGCCAAGCATGCCAAGGCCTGCCTGATAGCAGGCCAGAAGGGCCATGCTGAGGTGGAGGGCCTTATGGATACCTGGGTGTTTGAGGGCGTCAAGGCTCCAGCCTTCGTCGTTGAGAGCCCCGAGGATGTGGAGAGCCTGCCTGATGGGCTGTCCTATTTCCTGCTTTGCCAGACAACGTTCCAGACCGATGCCTACGAGCAGATAAGAAAGGCTGTCCTTGATCGCTTTCCACAGGCCAAGTGCAAGTGCACTATATGCAATTCCTCATTGAAGAGAAGAAGCGAAGCCTCCAGGCTTGCTCATGATAATGATGTGGTCGTGGTCGTCGGGTCGGAGCGCTCGGCCAACTCCAAGGCCCTTGCGAGCCTCGTGGAGAAAGAGGGGGCCGCAGCTGTCCTTGTAGATAGCCTGGAGATGCTGCCCAGCCTCAAGAGCGCTGGAAGGATAGGGCTTTGCTCTGGCTCTTCTGCGCCCAGGGAGGATGTCATGGCAATCAAGGAGGCCCTTGAGAATGCATGAGGATCTGATTGAGATGGCAAGGGGCCTTGCAGAGCCCTGCGCTAGTCTCTATGAGAAAGTGGCCATGATGGCTAACCTATCCAGCCTGCTTTTCTGGAATGTGAAGGATTTGAACTGGATTGGATTTTACCTTCTAAAGGGCGACGACCTGGTTCTAGGGCCATTTCATGGACAAGTGGCGTGCACTATGCTGAAGAAGGGCAGGGGTGTATGCCAGAAGGCCATTGAGACAGCCTCCACTGTGGTTGTCGATGATGTGGAGGCCTTTCCAGGTCATATTGCATGCGATTCAAGCAGCAGAAGCGAAGCTGTTGTGTGCCTTAAGGACAAGGCTGGAAGAGCCTTCGGGGTGCTTGATGCCGACAGTTCCCGCAAAAGCCGGTTTGACAGCCAGACTGTCCTGCTTCTTGAAGCTATTGGACAGATGGTCTCAAAAGCATGGTCATAGGGCTGGATTATTGTTGATGTTTGATTGTTATGATGGACGCCTATTATTGACTTTTTGCTTGATTGGCGTAATCGTTTAGAGTGACCTGCCTTATGCAGGATAGGAGTTTATGATGTCAGAGAAAGTAGCACCTGAAGAGAAGCTTGCTATGGTCCGCCATTCCATGAGCCATGTTATGGCCGAAGCGGTTCTGCAGATGTTTCCAACAGCGCAGATTGCTATTGGACCGTCCATAGAGAATGGATTCTATTATGATTTTGAGCTTCCCAGGAACCTGGTGGCATCTGATCTGGATGAGATAACCCAGAGGATGAAGGCCATCATCGCCCTTGACAAGCCCTTTGTAAGGAAGGAAGTGACAAGAGCCGAGGCTGCAAGCATGTTTGCAGACCAGAAGTACAAGCTTGAGCTGCTTGACGCCATTCCAGAGGGCGATACAGTCACCACTTATAACCAGGGTGCCTTCACAGACCTTTGCAGGGGACCCCATGTGGCTTCAACAAAGGACCTTAACGCTGAATCCTTCAAGCTTCTCTCCATTGCAGGAGCCTACTGGAGAGGCAAGGAATCCAACCCAATGCTCACCAGGATCTATGGCACAGCATGGACCAATCCAAAGGATCTCAGGCTGTATCTCCAGAAGCTCGAGGAGATCGAGAAGAGAGACCACAGGAAGATCGGAAAGGATCTTGACCTGTTCAGCCTTCATGAGGAAGCAGGCCCAGGGCTTGTATACTGGCATCCACGAGGGGGACGCATCAGGCAGGCTATCGAGGACTTCTGGTGCGATGAGCATTACAAGAACGGCTATGAGAGGCTTTACACTCCTCATGTAGGAAAGTCATGGCTCTGGGAGACATCAGGCCACCTTGGCTTCTACAAGGAGAGCATGTATCCTCCAATGGTCATGGACAAGGCAGACTACTATGCCAAGCCGATGAACTGCCCGTTCCACATCATGATCTACCAGAACAGCAAGAAGAGCTACAGGGACCTGCCGTGCCGCTGGTGCGAGCTTGGAACCGTGTATCGATATGAGAAGGCTGGTTCCCTGCATGGACTCATGAGAGTCAGAGGCTTCACACAGGATGATGCCCATATCTTCTGCACACCAGACCAGATGGACAGCGAGATCCGCGAGGTCATCAGATTCAGCCTTCATATGCTCCACAGCTTCGGCTTCGAGGAGATCAATGCATACCTGTCCACAAGGCCTGAGAAATCAGTCGGCGAACCAGAGCTCTGGGAGGCTGCAACTGACTCCCTGCGCAAGGCAATGGCCGAGGAAGGCATGAAGTATGAGGTGGATGAGGGCGGCGGAGCCTTCTATGGACCGAAGATCGATCTCAAGATCAAGGATGCCATCGGACGTGAATGGCAGCTTTCCACAATCCAGTTCGACTTCAACCTTCCTGAGCGCTTCAAGCTCACCTTCGTTGACAAGGACAACACAGAGAAGAGGCCGCTGATGATCCATAGAGCATTGCTCGGATCGCTGGAGAGGTTCTTCGGCGTTCTCATCGAGCACTATGCCGGAGCATTCCCTCCATGGCTCTCCCCAGAGCAGATTGCAATCGTGCCGATCAGCGAGGCCTATTTCGACTATGCCAGCAGCCTGGAGGCAAGGTTCAAGGCTGAAGGCCTCAGAGCCAAGGCTGACCTGTCTGCAGAGCATATGAACAACAAGATCAAGCAGGCTTTCGCCATGAAGGATCCCTATGTTGTGGTTGTTGGAGACAAGGAAGCCAGTGGCGACACTGTCGCCGTGCGCTATCGCGGAGGCAAGAAGACCTTTGGAGTCAAGACACAGGACTTCATTGACGAGGTCAAGGACACTGTAGCCAAGAAGCTGCAGATCTGATAGGAGACTGAACGATGACGTTTGAGCAAGCACTGAAGGCCTTTGAGAGCCTTGAGAGACAGGCCTTGATCTTTCAGCAGATCAGCGCTGTCCTCAACTGGGACTTTGAGACATCCATAAGCCCAAAAGGCACAGCAGCTCGAGGAGAGCAGCTGGCTTGGCTGGAGGGCGCCTCCCATGACCTTCTCACAAAAGAGGAGAATGGAGAGATCTTCAGCGTCCTCAAGGCCCAGGAAGGTCTTGATGATGGCCTAAAGGGCCGAATCAGGATCCTGAATGAAAGCTACGAGAAAGCCCACAAGGTCCCCAAGGCTCTTGCCATGGAGCTTGCTCAGATGGTCAACGACAGCACTGGTGTCTGGTTCGAGGCTCGAAAGAACGGAGACTGGACATCATTCAAGCCATATCTAGAGAAGCTGATCAGCCTCGCAACAGAGCGAGCCAAGTGCATCTCCCCAGATCTTAGCGTCTACGATGCCATGCTGGACGAATATGAGAAGGGCTTTACCGCAAAGAGGATCAACAGCCTCTTTGACACGATGGTCCAGGGCATCAACGACACCCTGGCAATCGTCGAGGGAAAGTCTGTGAGGGATGATTTTTTGCATGCATCCTATCCTATCCCCGATCAGCAGAGGTTCATGAAGCTTGTGCTCTCGGACATGGGATTTGACTTTGAGCGTGGAGTCATTGGCCAAAGCGCTCATCCCTTCACTACGACCCTTGGCCCAGATGACGTGAGAATCACAACTCGCTATACAGAGCCCACTGTCGATGCACCCCTGCTTTCAACCATTCATGAAGGCGGACATGCAATCTATGAGATGAGAGCCTCCAATCCCAAGACAGCCGGCACCGTTCTGGCAAGCGGGGCCTCCATGGCCGTCCATGAATCCCAAAGCAGGTTCTGGGAGAACATCGTTGCCCGAAGCTATGGCTTCTGGGAGCACTATTATCCAGTGTTCCGCGAGATCTTCCCAATTCAGCTCAAGGGCATTGACCTGAAGACCTTTGTAATGGCCATCAACCGCATAGTCCCGAATGATATCCGCTGCAACGCAGACGAGGTCACCTATGGCCTTCATATAATCCTGCGCTTCAAGCTCGAGGATCAGCTGTTCAATAGCGGCCTGAAGGTTGCAGACCTTCCCGAAGCCTGGGACGAGCTTTCGCTCAAGCTTCTTGGAAAGAAGCCCGACAGCATCTCAAGCGGAGTACTGCAGGACACCCATTGGGCAAGCGGACTTTTCGGCTATTTCCCATCCTACGCCCTTGGAAACCTTCTCAACTCACAGATATATGCCAGGATGAAGAAGGAGATCGGCGCCGACGAGGCTATTGCCCAGGGCAAGCTCATTAAGCTTACAGATTACCTGGACAAGGGGCTCTATCAATATGGAGCCACCTATGAAGGCTATGACCTATTCAGGAGATTCATGGGCACTGATGTGGATGCGTCCTATTTCAATAGCTACCTGACAAGCAAGTTCGCTGAACTTTATAAGTGATGAACATTCCAAACAAGCTTACAGCAACACGCCTGATTCTCGCTCCGTTCTTTGCAGTGGCTTTCTACTACGGACACAAGACGGGATACCTGGCGCTTATGATAGCATCTGTTGCTATTTATGCTGTCATGGAGCTCACAGATCTCCTGGATGGCGTGATTGCACGAAGGTGCAACATGATCACTGACCTGGGCAAGGTCATGGATCCGTTTGCAGATACAATAAGCCACATCACCTTCTTCCTCTGCTTCTTCGCCATAGGCCTCATGCCTCTTATGGCCCTTCTGGTGATCCTCTGGCGCGAGTTCTCAATGAGCTTCGTGAGGATGCTGGTCATGGGCAAGGGCAAGGCCCTGCCTGCCAACATTTTTGGAAAGAGCAAGACAGTCCTCTACGCCATCTGCTCGCTGCTGAGCATTGCCTATGAGCTTTTCCTCTTCATAGGCCTGGAGAGCTCAGCAGTCCTTGAGAGCATACTATATGGGCTTTTCTACCTCGCAGCAGCGGCAAGCCTTGCCAGCTTTGTCATCTATATCTTCCAGGTCGTCAAGTCCGGCTACCTCAAGGGCATGACCCACTGACCATGGACTGGCTTGAAGGCGATCCTGCAAATCTAAGCCAGGTGCTTGCAAGCCGCGATGAAAGGCAAGCCCTGATTGATTCCATTTCTTCTCAATCAATCATCTCCATAACCATAGTAATGCCAGGCCCTGTGAAGCTGAACAGGCTTTCAAGGCTTCTGCTTGACAAGGCCCTTCAGAGCATGGAGGGCCTTCACCTTGTCAAAAAAAGCCTCTCTATCAGCGGGCCCTGGGCTGTGCTATACTCAGAGGAGGATCCAGCAAAGCTCAAGGAAAGGTTCATTGAGCTTGAGGACAGCCTAAGCTATGGAAGGCTTCTCGACATTGACGTCTATTGCCAGGGCAAGCCTCTTTCAAGGCGTGAAGAGAGGGCCTGCATTGTCTGCTCTAAGCCGGGCAAGGCCTGTGCAAGAAGCCGCGAGCACAGCCTTGAGGAACTCAGGGCGGCGGTTCTCAGGATCTCAGGGGAATTGAGGAATGGATGCTAGAAGACTTCTAAGGTCGGACATCAATCAGTACAAGGCGCTTCTTATTGAAGCTGGCCTGAAGGATGACTGCCCTTCTGAAGCCTATGGCATATTTGATGAGGATCGCCTAGTAGGTGCAGGCGGCCGGGATGGCAATGTGCTCAAGGGCTTTGCTATAAGCCCCTCCTATCGAGGAGAAGGGCTCTTGGCCAGCATCGTAGGCCCTCTGCTTGATGATCTAGGCCAGGAAGCCTTGGTCTTCACCAGCCCAGCCTCCATGCAGGCCTTCCAGAGCCTTGGCTTTCTTCTTTTAGGCTCGACTGACCAGGCAGCTCTTCTGACAAGCAGGCCTCATGAGTACCGAAGGTTCATAGACACCATCAAGGCCCAGGGCGCCAAGGCTGCAGTGGTTGCCAATGCCAATCCTTTCACCAAGGGCCATCTTTATCTGATCACCCAGGCCATCAAGGCCGAGGGCAGGGTCCTGGTGCTCATTGTTCAGGCAGACAGGTCTGCCTATCCCTTCTTCCTTCGCCTTGAGATGGCAAGAAGAGCCTTGAAGGGTCTTGATGCCATAGTCATGCCCTCAGGCCCATACATAATAAGCCAGGCCACCTTTCCAACCTACTTCATCAAGGACGACAGCCTGGCCTCAAAGGCCTATGCAGATCTTGATGCTGCGGTCTATTCCAGGATAGCCCATGATGCCGGCATCCAGATGCGCTATGTCGGCACCGAGCCCTTTGACAAGCTCACTGAATACTACAACCAGGCCTTGTGCGCCAGAGCTGCTGTGACTGTCATTCCGCGCCTGGGGCAGATCAGCGCCTCAAGCTACCGAAAGACCCAGGATCCGGAGCTGGTGCCCTCTGTGAACCTGGGCCTTCTGGACCTTGCCAGAAAAGGCAAGGACAAGGCTGGCATCCTAGGAGCCCTTGCCAGGGAGGCTCTTGAGAAGGAGGTCATGCTCACTCCAAAGCCTGGCCTTGTAGACCAGGCCAACAATGGCTCTCACACAGACATGGACCTGGAGCTTTTCATGAAAAGCGCAAAGGCCTTGCAGGGCTACTTTGAGCAGTGCGCCAGGATGGGGGAGGACTATGATGGAACCTTCCCTGCCAAGCTAAGGGAGGCGGGAATCCAGGCAGAAGAGGTCATGCTCAAGGCAACTGGGGGCGTCAACACTCATAAGGGAGCCATATTCTCCATGGGCATCCTGTGCTATTGCCTTGCCCAGGAGCCCTTCGGCAATCCTAGCCAGCGCATCAAGCTTATGTGCTCCTCTTTACAGCCTAGGCGAGGGGCTGTCGACATGGCCCGCACTGGCTACAGCCTGGTCTTCCAGGCCCTCTCCCTCAGCCCTCTAAGGGCCCTGGCCTTCTTCATGGCAGGCCTTGATGATGCCAACATCCTCCGAAGAGGCGGAGAGGACAGCCTTGCCTGGACCCAGAAGCAAGCCTCCTCGATGCTTCATCTGCCTGAGCAGGACCTTAAGCAGGCCATGGAGAATCTTGACCAGGGAATGATGAAGGCTGGCCTGAGTCCAGGGGGGAGTGCGGACATGATGGGGCTCTACTATCTTCTGAAAAGCCTGGAAGCATAGAAAAGCCAGGGTCTCCAACCTTCATTTATTTATCACAAACGCCAATTGCATGCTAAAATGATTATGCCGACCTTGTGTCTGGCGGAGGATTTGCATGAAGGCATCATGTGCGGGAACCCTTGAATCGGGAGATATTCGAATAGAGATAATTCCAGGTGGACAAGGCATGAAGGTTGAGCTTCATAGCTCTGTAGCCAACCAGTTCGGCCATCATATCAAGAGCATACTTGAAGCAACAGCAAGGCAGTCTGGCCTGGATGACTGCGTCATTACCGCTGTGGACAAGGGCGCTCTGGACTGCACCATAGAGGCGCGCATGCGCACTGCAGCCCTTCGCGCCTTTGAGGCGGACCCAGATTTCTACAGCCTGGAGATGATCAAATGAGACTCAGAAGAACAATGCTCTTTGTGCCGGGCAACAACCCAGCAATGATTCAGGATGCACATATTTACGGCAGCGACGCCTTGATGTTCGATCTTGAGGATTCAGTTGCAATGAGCGAGAAGGATGCAGCTCGCATGCTTGTCTATCATGCTCTTAAGACAGTGCCCTTCGGCAACTGCGAAGTGGTGGTCAGAATCAACCCCCTCGATACTCCTTATGGAAAGAAGGACATCGAGGCCATGGTGCTTGGCGGAGTGCAGGTAATACGCCTGCCCAAGACAGAGACAGCCCAGGACATCCTTGATGTAGAGTGCGAGATTGAGAAGGTTGAGAGAAAAGCTGGAATCCCTGTGGGAAAGACTGCCATGATGGCGGCTATCGAGGGAGCCCTCGGTGTGGTGAATGCCTACGAGATAGCCCGCTCATCGCGAAGGCTCATAGCCATTGCGCTGGGAGCCGAGGATTATTGTGCCAACATGAAGACGAGCAGAAGCGAAAGCGGAGAGGAGCTCTTCCTTGCCAGGGCGCAGATTGTAGTGGCTGCCAGGGCAGCAGGCATTGATGCCATCGACACAGTCTATTCTGACATCAACAACGAGGAGCAGCTTATCAAGGAGACCAAGCTCATAAAGCAGCTTGGCTTTGATGGAAAGTCCATCATCAATCCTCGTCAGATCGATCCTATTAACCAGATATTCACTCCAACAGCCAAGGAGATTGAGAAGGCCATGCAGATAGTCGAGGCCTTGGAGCAGGCCCAGGCCAAGGGAAGCGGCATAGTGTCGCTCAATGGGAAGATGATTGACAAGCCTGTGCTGCTCAGGGCCCAGAGGACCCTGGATATGGCAAGGGCCAGCATGGTGCTTTTTGATTAGGAGGACAAGCATGAACCTGAATGATATAGCGCGACAGTATGGATGCAGCGTCTTTTCCCCTGGCATGAACCCAGCCATTCCAGCCAAGGATATAAGTCCGCTTAGCCAGAGACAGAAGAGCCAGGTAAAGATCGCTTCATCGCTTCGCGGGGCAATCCAGCGAAGCGGACTTAGGGATGGGATGACCATATCCTTCCATCATCATTTCAGAAATGGCGACTTTGTGATCAACATGGTCCTCGATGAGCTTCAGAGAATGGGCTTCAAGGACCTGTACCTTGCAGCCTCCTCCCTCAATGAGATACATGAGCCGATCATCGGCTACATCCAGAGCGGCCTGATCAGGCAGATAGACACCTCTGGGTGCAGAGGCAGGCTTGCTGAGGCAATAAGCGCAGGGATCATGGACAACCCAGTGATCTTCAGGTCCCATGGAGGCAGGGCTGCGGCCATTGCCGACGGCAGGCTCAAGATCGATGTGGCCTTCCTAGGCGCTCCTTCCTGCGATTCCTTTGGAAACGCAAACGGCTACACCCGCGAAGGCTCTGGAAAGACAATATGCGGATCGCTGGGATACGCCAGGATGGACGCCCAGTATGCCAAGCACGTGATCATCATAACAGACAACATCGTAAACTACCCCAACGTGCCTTTTGGCATCAACCAGCGCTATGTAGATCAGATTGTAGTGGTTGACTCCATCGGAGATCCTGAGAAGATCATGAGCGGAGCCACGCGCTTTACAAAGAAGCCGCAGGACCTGCTCATAGCACAGAAAGCCGCATCTGTAATAGTCAAGAGCGGCTATTTCTACGATGGATTTTCGCTTCAGACCGGCAGCGGCGGCTCAAGCCTGGCTGTAACGCGCTTTCTGCGCCAGTATATGATTGACCAGAACGTCAAGGCCTCCTTTGCCATGGGTGGAATCACGGGGGCCATGGTGGCCCTTCATGAGGAAGGCCTGATCAAGAGGCTGCTGGATGTGCAGTCCTTCGACCTTGATGCAGCCAACTCCCTGAAGAACAACCGCTTCCATCAGCAGATAGATGCCGACTACTACGCCAATCCCTTCAAGACAGGCTCCGTGGTCAATCAGCTGGATGTGGTGGTGCTTTCAGCCTTGGAGGTGGATGTGGACTTCAACGTCAATGTGCTTACAGGAAGCGATGGAGTCATAATGGGCGCCATAGGAGGCCATCCTGACACTGCAGCAGGAGCAGCCCTGTCAATCATTGTCTGTCCGCTTCTCAGGGGAAGGATCCCAAGCATACTGAAGCATGTCAACACCATTGTCACCCCTGGCTGCGATGTGGATGTGGTTGTGACCGACCAGGGCATAGCCGTCAACCCGCGCAGGCCCGATGTTGAGAAGGCGCTGAGGGATAATCATATGGAATTGACTGACATTCATAAGCTCCAGGCCATGGCTGAATCTTTAACAGGAGAGCCTGAAAGCCTAGAATGGGGCCCAAGGACGGTGGCTCTTGTCACTTACCGAGATGGGTCTCTCATCGACATCATCAAAAGCATATCACAAGGAGAGGATCTAGTATGATCAGACTTCATAACGAAGGCGTGTACCTGCTTGGCGGCAAGCCCGTTGACCAGGCTAGCGGACTGGATGGCGCAAGCGGACGAAAGAAGACCATGGCCTACAGGATAATGCATGCTCATAGCAAGGGCTCTGGGGACAGCCTCAGGATCCGCTTTGACGCCCTGGCATCCCACGACATAACCTATGTGGGCATCATCCAGACCGCAAGAGCATCAGGCCTCAAGGCCTTCCCGGTGCCCTATGCCATGACAAACTGCCATAACAGCCTTTGCGCTGTTGGCGGAACCATAAACGAGGACGATCATGTATTCGGCCTCAGCGCAGCCAAGAAGTACGGCGGCATATATGTGCCTGCCAACCTTGCAGTGATCCATACCTATGCCAGGGAAGCCCTGGCCAAGACAGGCGGCATGATCCTTGGATCGGATAGCCACACGCGCTATGGAGCGCTGGGCACAATGGGCATCGGAGAAGGCGGACCGGAGCTGGTCAAGCAGATTCTCTGCAACACCTATGACCTGGATATGCCTTCAGTGGTGCTTGTCTACCTGACAGGGCATCCTAGACCTGGAGTTGGGCCTCATGATGTGGCCCTAGCCTTGGTAGGAGCTGTGTTCAAGAGCGGCTTTGTAAAGAACAAGATCCTGGAATTCGCAGGCCCTGGCATTGATGGCCTTGGGGTGGACTACAGGCTGGCCATCGATGTGATGACCACCGAGACTGCCTGCCTGTCTTCCATATGGAAGACCGACAAGACCATCGAGGAATACTACAAGGTTCATGGAAGAGCCCAGGACTATGCCAAGCTCGAGCCAGAGGATGGCGCTTTCTATGATTCCATGATAGAGATCGACCTTTCCAAGGTGGAGTGCATGATAGCCCTTCCTTTCCATCCATCCAATGCCTTTTCCATAAGGGAGCTTAACGAGAACCCAATGGACCTGCTGAGCCCTGTCGAGAAGGAAGCCCAGGAGTCCTTTGGACCGGAAGTGAAGCTTGATCTGGCCAGCAAGGTCCACGACGGCGGCGTCTATGCCGACCAGGGCATAATTGCAGGCTGCTCTGGAGGGCTTTTCGAGAACCTCTGCGATGCTGCAGACATACTTCGTGACAGGTCCTGCGGCAACGGGCCTTTCTCTCTGAGCATCTATCCAGGCTCTGCTCCAGTGGAGCTTGAGATATCCCGAAACGGGGTTCTCACAGATTTTTTGCAGAGCGGCGCTGTAGTGAAGCCGGCCTTCTGCGGACCATGCTTCGGAGCTGGCGACGTGCCTGCCAACAATGCCCTGTCCATTCGCCACACAACCCGCAACTTCCCCAACAGGGAAGGCAGCAAGCCTTCCAGCGGCCAGATTGCAGCTGTTGCGCTGATGGATGCAAGATCCATCGCGGCCTCAGCAATAAACGGCGGAAGAATTACAGCGGCAACAGACCTTGAGGTCCAGTACAGCCATCACAAGTATCACTATGATGACAGCGTATACGAGAAGAGAATCTACAATGGCTTTGGCAAGGCCGATCCAGGAGAGAGCCTGGTTCTAGGGCCGAACATCACTGACTGGCCGGCCCAGAAGCCTCTGGGAGAGGACCTGGTGCTGAAATTGGCAGCTGTGATCCATGACCCGGTGACAACCACAGATGAGCTCATTCCTTCTGGAGAGACCTCCTCCTACAGGTCGAATCCTCTCAAGCTTGCAGAGTTTACATTGTCAAGAAGATGCCCCTCCTATGTGTCCAATGCAAAGTCCGTATCCAAGGAGGAGAAGGAGATCCTCCAGCAGGCAAGAAAGGCTTTTGGCATAAAGGCCGGCGATGTCCAGGTTGGCTCGTGCATCTATGCAGTCAAGCCTGGCGATGGATCTGCCAGAGAGCAGGCTGCCTCCTGCCAGAAGGTTCTTGGAACTCTTGCCAACATCGCAAGCGAATACGCCACCAAGCGCTATAGGAGCAACTGCATCAACTGGGGCATATTGCCCTTTACGCTGTCAGGAGAATTCAGTCTCCAGGAAGGGGACCTGATCTGGGTTCCAGCCATAAGGCAGGCTGTACAAGGTGGAGTGGATGACATTCCAGCCTATGGCCTGGACCATGAAGGCAGGATTGTGAGCCTGATGCTGCATCTGGGAGAGCTCACTGATGACGAAAGGACCATTCTTCTGGATGGCTGCCTTATGAACTACTACGCAAGAGGAGCACAAGCATGAGCAAGATAGCTATGACCACACCCATCGTGGAGATCGATGGCGATGAGATGACACGCCTTATCTGGGCATGGATCAAGGAGGATCTTCTTGTTCCCTTCATTGACCTGAAGACAGAGTACTACGATCTAGGCTTGCCTAACCGTGAGCGTACCAAGGATCAGGTGACCATCGATTCAGCCAATGCCATCAAGCGTCTTGGAGTCGGGGTGAAGTGCGCCACCATCACACCCAATGCACAGCGCATGACCGAGTACAATCTCAGTCAGATGTACAAGAGCCCCAACGGCACCATAAGGGCCATCCTGGATGGAACAGTCTTCAGGGCTCCGATACTTCTAGATAACGTCAAGCCGGTGGTCAAGAACTGGATAAAGCCTATAACAATAGCCCGCCATGCCTATGGCGATGTCTATAAGGCCACCGAATACAGGGTTCCTGGCAAGGGCAAGGCGGAGCTGATATTCACCTCTGAAAGCGGGGAGGAGACCTTCCGCCAGACAGTCTATGACTATGAGTGCCCAGGTGTCCTTCAGGCTACCTTCAACAAGGATTCCTCAATAAGGAGCTTTGCTCATAGCTGCTTCAAGTATGCCCTGTCTACTGGCCAGGACCTATGGTTCTCTGCAAAGGACACAATAAGCAAGAAGTATGACATGACCTTCCGCGACATCTTCCAGGAGCTTTTCGACTCCACCTACAAGGAGCAGTTCGACAAGCAGGGCCTCACCTACTTCTACACCTTGATCGATGATGCTGTTGCCAGGGTCATAAGAAGCCAAGGAGGCTTCATATGGGCTTGCAAGAACTACGATGGCGATGTGATGAGCGACATGGTAAGCACAGCCTTTGGATCGCTGGCAATGATGACAAGCGTTCTGGTGAGCCCGGACGGAAAGTTCGAGTATGAAGCGGCCCATGGCACTGTAACAAAGCATTACTACAGGTTCATGAAAGGCGAGGATACCTCCACAAACCCGATAGCCACAATCTTTGCCTGGACTGGAGCTCTCAGGAAGCGAGGTGAGCTTGATAAGAACAGGGAGCTGGAAGCCTTTGCAGACAGGCTTGAGAAGGCCTGCCTAGACACCATGAACAGCGGCATGCTCACCAAGGACCTGGCGAGCCTGGCTGAGGGAATCCAGGCAACAGTCCTAAGCACACGCGAGTTTATAAAGGCCGTAGCCTTAAGGCTCTGATGGGAAGCTACTACGACGAGAATGCCAGCCTGTTCATAGCATCCACAATAGATGTGGACATGAGCCTCCATTACCAGAGGTTCCTGTCCTATCTTGGCAAGGGAGCAAGAATCCTGGATGCAGGCTGCGGCAGCGGCCGTGACAGCCTGCATTTCATGAAGCTGGGCTATGAGGTGGAAGCCTTCGATGCCTCTGCTGCCATGGCCAGGCAGACTGAAAGCCTGATAGGCAAGAGTGTACGCATACTTCTCTTCCAGGATATGGATTACGAGAATGCCTTTGATGGCATATGGGCTTCTGCAAGCCTTCTCCACGTCCCACGCTGCCAGATGCAGCTTGTATTATCCTTGCTTCATAGGGCCCTGAAGGCTGAGGGGATTCTTTATTGCTCCTTCAAGGACAGGCCAGCCGACTATATGAAGGATGGCCGGATCTTCACCTGCTATGGGCCCAAGAGCCTTAGGGCCTTGGTTGATTCCTCAGCCCTTTTCTCTATCGCTGATATGTACAGCACCTTCGACAGCAGGCCCGACAGGCAGGGAGAAGGCTGGGTCAACGCTGTTCTGAGAAAGAAGTAGCAAGCTGAAGAGGCATGGATTGCTTGATGCGATAAGGCCTAGGCTAAAGATAGTCGCGGCCAATGGCCTTGCGTATCACAGGCAGCATGGCCTGGGCAAACACCTTGAAGCCTTCGGCGTTGGGGTGCAGCCAGTTGTCCTGCAAATAGCTTCTGTCGTGGCTTGGAATGTCCAGACCAGGAAGAATAGTAATGTTTTCGGCCTTGGGAATGGAGGCTATCAAGGCCTCTGTCATGTCCGAGAAGCTTCCCATGGACTTAGGTTCATCAATGTCCCCTCTCCACCAAGGAGTGAAGACAACAATCGGAACATCTGGATACAGCTCAAGAAGCCTTTCATAGTAGGATCTGACATTCAGCCTTAGCTGGTCCAGCGTCGGTATGCAGCTCCAGTCGTTTGTGCCATAGGCCACAGTGACAAGACGGGGTCTTTCAACAAGCTTCTCCAGATCTACAAGAGCCTGGCTTTCATAGTAGTAGCCGCCTATGCCCTGGTTGAGAGCATTTGCATTGAGGGCTTCCTGAAGGCGGATGACGTAGGTCGTGCTTGGATCTTCAGCGTTGAAGCCTTGGGTTATTGAGTCGCCGAGACACAGCATGAAGGCCTTCCTTTCAACATCAGCTGATATGAAGGTGCCATTGGTTGCCAGGTTCTTGATGGCTGTGAAGGGGAACACAGGCATGTAAAGCCTCATCTTCAGCTGTTTATTATCCGGGTTGTCAAACTCGAATGTCACCTTTCCGTTGACAGGCGGCTTGATGAAATGCTGTCCATCCTCTATGTGAAGGCAGAGATGATCGGTGTACTTGATGATAGGAGCCTCTTGCTGATACTGGCTCACCAGGCTCTTGAGGTTGCACCTGATCTCCTCCATCGACATGGTGAACACCGATGGAAGCACAGAATCGGCAAGCTGAAGCCTTGCACAGTCAAGGCTGATCTCGCATCCATCGCTGATGAAGTCAAAGTAGATGCCCGACTGGCACATGGCCATGTTCTTGAAGAGGGTGTTTCTTGTGTACAGCTTGATCTGGTTCTGAAAGAACCTATAGTAGTAAGTGAAGCCGCCGCGGCCCTTTATGGCCATGGTGCAGTTCCTTATGGCATCATCGAGGCTTAAGATGATAGGGGATTTTCTCTTCATAAGCCAACATTAGCATAGAAATCGCCGAAAGGGTAGGAATAGTGAAGGGCGAACCTGCTAATTTCAAGCCTTGAGCACCATTGCCGGGTCATTGGATATGATGCCAGCGACTCCCAGGCTCTTCATCGCCTTGGCGCTTTGCTCGTCATTGACGGTCCATGCCACGATAGGTCTTCTCTGCTTCTTCATGAATGCCTCGTCAACTATCCTGTAATCTGGCTTCTCATAGCTTGAATGACTGACGATATGCCCCAGCCCATTGTGAAGTATGCGCGGGATGTGGTCTTCATGGCTGAATATATCAGCGGAGAGGAAGGCTCCGTGGGAGATTGAGTTCAACGTTGCCAGCACCAGGGGGTTGAAGCAGGAGAAGCTGACATGATCCTCAAGCTTGCAGGCCCTGACCATATCAATGGCAGATTGGCAAAGAAGGCGGTTGCGCTTCTTGTCCTTGGACCACTTGAGCTCAATGTCATAGATGAACCTTGGACCAAAGGAGGACAGGACTTCCTCAAGAAGAGGGATCCTCAGGCCTGAGTATTCGTCCTTCTTTATGAACGATGGATCTGCCTTGGAGATCTGGCCTGCATCCAGGTCCTCTATGGCCGCATCAATGTTGCACGTCCTGCGAAGACTTGAATCGTGAATGACATACAGCTTGTTGTCAGCGCTTAGGTGTATGTCGAGCTCGATGCCGGGAATATGCTCGCTTAGGCACATGTCAAAGCTGACCATCGTGTTCTCTGGAGCCTTTGCGCTAAAGCCTCTATGTCCATAGACAAGAGGCTCCTTATAATCAAAAAAGCCTTTCATGGCATCGATTCTACGAGCCAGAAAGGCTTTTATCAATAGCTAGCTCAGCTCTAGGCTACTCCGTACACAAGGTTAGGCAGCCACATCGAGAAGAATGGAACGTAGGTGACTATCATCAGGGCGACAACCATCACGGCAAACATCGGCAGCATGGCCTTCGATGTCTTCTCTATGCTTGTCTTTCCCACGGCGCAGCCTACGAACAGCGCGCTTCCCACAGGCGGGGTGCAAAGTCCCACAGCCAGGTTGAAGATCAGCATGACACCAAAGTGAACAGGATCCATTCCGATTGCAGGGCTGGTGACAACAGGCAGCAGGATCGGTGTCATGATCATGATCAGCGGAGCCATGTCCATGAAGCACCCAAGAAGCAGAAGAAGGGCGTTGATGATCAGAAGCAGCACGTACTTGTTGTCTGTCAGCGAGATGAGGGCGTTGGTGATGGCTGTTGGGATCCTGAGCTCTGTCATCATGTAGGCAAAGGCCTTGGCTGTTGCAATCAGCGTCAGCACGACTGCAAGGGTCTTCAGGCTGTTCTTCAGCACCTTTGGGAAGTCCCTGAGGCGGCTGGTGCGGAACACGAAGTATGTAAGCATGAATACATACACGCATGCAATCGCCGAGCTCTCGGTCGCTGTGAAGATTCCCATTCCGACTCCGACCATGATGATTATCAGGGTGAAGAGAGGCAGTATGGCGTTCACGATGATCTGTATGCACTTGCCCATCTCGACGGTGAACCAGGGATTCTGAATGACAATCCAGGTCTCAGCCTTCTTAACAAGATGCCAGCCCTGGGCCTTGGAGCGGGAGAACTTCATCCATCTTACAGGATCCTTGGGCCCGATCCTGAAGCCCTGCGGGAACTTGTACTTGGTGCTCATGAGCATGCAGAGCAGCAGCAGGCTGAAGCCGAGGAACATGCCTGGGATGGCGCCTGCCATGAAGAGCCTTCCGATGGAGACTCCGCCGCCTGCGGCAAGGGCATAGATGACCATGTTGTGGCTTGGCGGGATCAGCACGCCCTGGCAGGCGGTGGTGACCGTGAGGCCCACAGAGAACTCTCCCGAGTAGCCCTGCTTCTTCATCAGCGGGATCACGACGGAGCCCAATGAGGAGACATCAGCCACGGCAGAGCCGGATATTCCTCCGAAGAACATGGAGTCTATGCAGTTCACATAGGCAAGCCCGCCCCTGAAGCGCCCGACTATGAGGTTTGCCAGGTCGACTATCTTGTCGCTTATCTGGCCTGCGCTCATGATCTCGCCCATGAGGATGAAGAAGGGGATTGACAGGAGGCTGAAGTTGTTGACTCCGTCGATCATCATCCTGATCATGGTTGTAAGAGGAGTGCCCTTGACCAGGGCTGAGCAAAGCGTAGCCAGAAGAAGGGAGAATGTCACAGGTATCTTTGCAAAAAGGAGAATGGCGAATACTCCAAGAAGAGCCAGCGTGGCTAAGGTTGTCGTTGTCATCTTGTCTCTCCTTCGGCCTTCTGTTCCTTCACCAGCTGCACATAGTCTATCTCCTTCTCGCTGTAGAGAAGATCATCGCTCTTGAGGACTCCAGTGAGGAACAATATGGAGTCGAATGTCATCAGGAATCCTGCCAGCGGGGCGGGTATGTACTGTATGAAGGTCGGCCAGCCTGTCA